>NZ_SADP02000307.1:0-396 GCF_004010375.2 Mesorhizobium sp. M2E.F.Ca.ET.209.01.1.1
CTGACAGAACCGTGTCAGCAGCCACCGGTTAAAAGTGGTGTACTAAAACACCTGAACCGAGGACACTCCGATGATCGACAGCGGCTTTGAAACCACTTCGCTGCGAATGAACCTCCTGCTGCTCGTCAGCTTCCAGGCTCCGGCTGCCGACGTCGACCGCATCATGGACGCGGTTGTGGCGATCGCACCGCTTGCCATGGGCAAGTATGACCGCAATGCCTATCAGTCGGCGCACGGCATCGAGCGCTACAGGCCCCTTGAAGGGGCAGCGGCCGGCGCCGAAACCGAATTGCGCCGCCGTCCGGGCACGGTCGAGGTTTCCTTCGAATTGCCCGACGACCAGGCGCTGGCGCCCCGCGTCCTCGAGGCGATTTTCCAGGCCCATTCCTATCAGGA
>NZ_SADP02000308.1:0-396 GCF_004010375.2 Mesorhizobium sp. M2E.F.Ca.ET.209.01.1.1
GCCCCAGACCAGGGTATGCGCGGCATCCTGGTAGAGCTGGTAGCCGACATAGTTGTTGGCGGTCACCGCGGCATTGGTGTTCTTCATGCGCCGGGTGGTGACGTCGTTGGCGGTACCGGCGTTGGCGCCCGCATTCAGCGCAATCGTGTAGGGCGTCAGTGCCGAGCACTGCGCGGTCACCGTGCCCTGGCCCAGGGTGGGCGTGGCGGTGGTCGAGGCCGCGGTGCCGAAGTCGACGTTGGTGGCCGCCGCCGCCGTGATGGTGCAGGCCTTGGTGACCACCAGGGTGACATTGAAGGTGGTGGTGTCGGCGGCCAGCGCCTGGCCGGAAAGCAGCAGCCCGGCCAGGGCCCAGCCCAGCGGGGATCGAACTGGGAATCGCATGGACAACCTCCC
>NZ_SADP02000309.1:0-395 GCF_004010375.2 Mesorhizobium sp. M2E.F.Ca.ET.209.01.1.1
CCAGCGTGGGCCGATCACGAGGATCGTTGGGCCTTGAGCCATTCGACATAGTCCCTGACGCCGGTTTCGACGGTGCGGAATTGGCCATTGTAGCCGGCCGCGCGCAAGCGGGACATATCAGCCTGCGTGAAACTCTGGTAGCTCCCCTTGAGATGATCGGGGAAGGGGATGAATTCAATCTCCCCCTTGCCCAGCGTGTCGATCACCGTCTCGGCGATGGCGCGGAACGGCTGGGCGCGACCGGTGCCGCAGTTGAAGATGCCGCTCAAGCCGCGTTTCCACAGCCACAGATTGACTTCCGCCACGTCGCCAACATGGATGAAATCGCGGCTCTGCTCGCCGGGACCGAAGTCGCCATAGGCGCCGAAGAGTTTCGGGTTTTCGCCGCGCTCGAC
>NZ_SADP02000310.1:0-395 GCF_004010375.2 Mesorhizobium sp. M2E.F.Ca.ET.209.01.1.1
GGTGTCAGTCATTGCCAGCGATCATGTTGACGACGGCCTGAGCGATGGCGTCCGCGGCCTTCGCCAGGCGATTGAGGTGCGGCGAGCGGAGCGCCACGACCCGCATCGAAAGGTCGAGATCGCCGGCGTCGACAAGTGCGAGGCCATCGGGAATTCCGCGTGCCGCGAGTCGCGACGGCATCAGACCCAGGCCGTGTCCCCGACGGACCCATTCCATCTGCATGGCGGGGTCCTGAATTTCCGCCGCCACGACGAGTTGGCGCCGTCCGTCGCTCCCCATTGCGGACAGCAGCCTTTGCCGGGCGTCGCAGGGCTCGGGGCTCAGCACCCATGGCACCGGAGACCGGACTTCGAGGTGTTCGGTGCCGCCGGCCTGCGCGATGACGCTGAGGCGC
>NZ_SADP02000311.1:0-394 GCF_004010375.2 Mesorhizobium sp. M2E.F.Ca.ET.209.01.1.1
CGCCTACTGATCAGAACAATTGCCAGGTCGCGGCCAGGGCCACGGCGGCCAGAAGCGCGATCGCGCCAAGGCGAAGCGAAAGATGAAATGATCGTGGCGCCGGCGGCGATTCGGCATCCTGGAACCCGCTCATCGAGACGCGGGCGGCCTGCTCAAGCCTGTTCATGTCGGCAACCGTCATTTCAGTCTCCCAGATCGCGCGCCGTGGCGCGGATGGGTTTCCAGCGCATTGTTAGCCGGGATCATAGGATCGAACTTTATGGTGAACAGCCGGTAAAGGGCTTTCGCCGGCAAGGCTGGAACGGCAGCGCAATCAATCCGTTTCGAAATTCCCGTGCGGAACGGTGAGGCGGTATTCCATGCGGTCCTTGCCGATTTCGAGCGTCGCGGAACC
>NZ_SADP02000312.1:0-394 GCF_004010375.2 Mesorhizobium sp. M2E.F.Ca.ET.209.01.1.1
GAATGGCCCATGGCGACAATCCGGTTCGGATCGCCGCCGTGCTGCGCGATACTGGCGCGCACATAGGCGTAAGCCTTTTCGATGTCGCCGGCCTGGGTGGCCACATCGGCCTCCGGCAGCATGCGGTAGTCGATCGAAACGAACACGAAGCCGTTGGCCAGCAGGAAGTCTGGCTTGGCGCCGACCTGGCTGCGTTTGCCGAACCGCCAGGCGCCGCCATGGACGAAAAACACCACCGGGAGCTTGTTCGCGCCGGCTGAGGCGTAGATGTCGAGCTTGGCCGGACCGTAATCGAGGGTTTGCGGTTCCGGCTGGTGTAGCCGCAAAGCGGCAGAGGCGCCGGCCGGCAGCATCGCTGCCAGCGACGCGAGCATGAAATCTCGCCGGTCTATCA
>NZ_SADP02000313.1:0-394 GCF_004010375.2 Mesorhizobium sp. M2E.F.Ca.ET.209.01.1.1
GTCCACTCCGGTCCTCTCGTACTAGGAGCAGCCCCTCTCAAATCTCCAACGCCCATGGCAGATAGGGACCGAACTGTCTCACGACGTTCTGAACCCAGCTCGCGTACCACTTTAAATGGCGAACAGCCATACCCTTGGGACCGACTACAGCCCCAGGATGTGATGAGCCGACATCGAGGTGCCAAACACCGCCGTCGATATGAACTCTTGGGCGGTATCAGCCTGTTATCCCCGGAGTACCTTTTATCCGTTGAGCGATGGCCCTTCCATACAGAACCACCGGATCACTAAGTCCTAGTTTCCTACCTGCTTGATCCGTCGATCTTGCAGTCAAGCACGCTTATGCCTTTGCACACAGTGCGCGATGTCCGACCGCGCTGAGCGTACCTTCGAG
>NZ_SADP02000314.1:0-394 GCF_004010375.2 Mesorhizobium sp. M2E.F.Ca.ET.209.01.1.1
AGCAGTCCGGGCAGGCAGCCGCGCCCGAGACGAAGGTCGCGGATGGCTCCGTCACGACCACCGGCAGCGTCGCCGAGGACATCGTGCTGCCCGCCAAGGTCAACATTCCGGTGATGCTGACCGTCAAGAACTGAGAGCTTTCCAGCCGTTCGCTCTGTCTTTTTGGCGCAATTCCGGAAGAAGGCTACGGCGAAGCCGCCGAGCCTAACCGCGTCACACTTTCCTGGAATTGGTCTTTCTTTGGTTTCTCGCGCAATTCCGGACGGAAAACCGCTTCGCACTTTTCCTGGAATTGCTCTAACGCCGCGGGCCGGTCCGACCTCTCGACGCCCGCGGCGACTTTCTTTTTCCGTGACGCGGCCGAGCCGGGTCACTATATGCGGACCATGAGATC
>NZ_SADP02000315.1:0-394 GCF_004010375.2 Mesorhizobium sp. M2E.F.Ca.ET.209.01.1.1
CTCGACAGTGGTGATCCCAACCTTGAATAATATGAGACGCAATAACTTCCCTGAGGTAAGCAGCACTCGACGAAGAAATGCCAGCAAATATTTGACCGTCATTTCAGCGAAAAGGCGAGAGGTTCATGCAATTCGAAGGGGCAATAACAAGCCGTCACGCAGCGCAAGAGGCTAACAGAGCCTTGGGAGTTGACCTGCCTCAATATTCGCGCACATCATGAGGGGCAGGGGGATTCTTTTTGACCGAAAAACCGATGTTTCGGCCTGGCGATTTCGTTCGGGCTCGATCAACGACATGGATCGTGGAGGCGCTGAGCGAGCGGGGGCCCGTGCCGACGCTGGATCTCGTGTCGATCGAAGACGACTCGCAAGGGGATGGCCTGCGCGTCGCCGT
>NZ_SADP02000316.1:0-394 GCF_004010375.2 Mesorhizobium sp. M2E.F.Ca.ET.209.01.1.1
CGACATCCTGCGCTTGCGCCCGTCGCTGCAGGCATAGACCGGCCAGCCGGCTTCGCTGCATTCGCTGGCCGTGCAGATATGGGTAAGGCAGTTGCCGGCGGTCAGCCGGAAGCCGCCCTTTCCGGCGAAGCCCTGCAGCAGGCTGCCGTCCGCTGCCCGCCATGTCCGTTGCTGGAATTCAGGCCGCAGCTGAAGAGGTTCGAGCGGTGCGGCGAGATTGGCCGTGCCGGTCACACCGGTGAGCAACAGACGATAGCGCGCCATGCCGGTCGTATAGGCGGTCAGGAGATCGGACTCGCCCAAATAGGTCGTTGCCAGGTCGGAGCGGTCGAATAGATGGGACAGGCGCGTGCCCGCCGCTGTCGGGCTCATCAAGGCAACCAGGGCGACCAAG
>NZ_SADP02000031.1:0-64364 GCF_004010375.2 Mesorhizobium sp. M2E.F.Ca.ET.209.01.1.1
ATCCACCTCAAACCGGCCGATCGCGGCAAAACCAGCCGAAAGAGCCGCTAAAATGACCCTCGCATAAGCCGATCTCGCATCAACCAAACGCAAAACGGCCCCACGGCTCCGGTTTTTCCGCAGCCTGTTAAGCCGCGCACTCGACATGGCGACATGCGTTGTCACGGCTGGTCCGGCCACGCGTCGCGGCTGCTATCCACCTCTGACGGTGGAGATGCCACCAAAGCCTGTGGTGCTGCCGTCGGTGCCGGGAGGTTCGCCCGTGGTGGGACTGTCGGGGGTATCCGGAGTGCCGCTGTCCGGGGTGCTGTCGTCAGTACTGCTCTGCCTGGAAGGAGACGGGCGATCGCCGCTCCTGCCGCCCCGCCAAGGCGCCGGCTCGATTAAGGGCGGCATTGGTTTGACCGGAGGTGGGGTGATCATCGGCGGTGCAGGCGCGCGGATCACCCTGATCTTCGTGATTACCTTGGGCTTGCATACAGCGGCTGTCTGGAAGCGGCGCCCGGCAAGACCGAGAATGCTCATCGAATAGATTTCCTGCCGTTCCATGCTGGCCTTGAGGAACGACAGAGCGCGGGCCGGATCGGCGGGCACGCCATTGCGGCCTTCCTGGAAGATCAACGCGAGATCGTTCATGGCGCTGATATGCCCCATCGCCGCAGACTTGAGCAGCAGGTCCAATCCCTTTCGGGGGTTCGGCTCGACGCCGACGCCGTTGAACAAAGCGCGTCCCCAGGCAGCCATGGCGGCTGGATCGCCCTGGTCGGCCGCCTGGGCATAGAGGCCATTCGCTTTCGTAACATCCGCGGCCGTGCCTGTTGCGGACGCCGCCATATAGGCGAGCTCGAAAACGGCTCGGGCATGGCCCTTGTCGGCGGCCTCCTGAATGGCCTTCCTAGCCTCGTCGACCTCGCCGGCCGCCAGCAACGCCCGTCCGAGCTCATAGCGGAAGCGGACGACATTGGGGTAGGCTTTAACGGCCGCTTCGCAAGCTTCGATCGCTCCGCCGCCGATCTCGTTCGGCTGGCGGCCGGGGGCGACGCCCTGCAGGTCGAGCGGCGCGCCTGCCGCCCGGTCGCAAGGGTCGACGCTTGGCGACAGTTTCACCGTGGCCGGCTTTGACGCCTTGCCAGCGCGGATCTGGAAGCCGACCTCGAGGGGAGCGGCGGCGCCGATCTGCGGCTCGTAGCGCAGATTGTCGATCTCGGCGGCCATCAGGCTCGATTGCGGCGAAAGCACGCGATCGGGCAGGGACAGCGTCCCGGTCGCCGGGTAGCGCGCAAGCTTGAGGCTGACCCCGGCGCCCTTGGCAGGGAAATCCAGCTGCAGCGGAACCGGGCCGACGCCGACCGGGACACTGATGTCGCGATTGTCGATCGCTTCGGCAGCGGCGGCGACCTTGATCCCGCGCTCCGCCGTCTCCTGATCCTGCTGCGCGTTGGGCGGCAGCGCTGGCTGATCCGCGCCGCGCATCAGCACCACATCGTCGATCAGTGAGGAACTCTCCCACGGAACCTGCCTGCCGTTGGTCGCCTTGACCACGTCACGGCGCACGGCGGCCATGACCGAGCGTATCTCCTGGTTCGGCGTCAGCGCGCGGCGGGAGAAGGCGGATGAGAAGGGGCTGAGATTGCCGGAGCCGTCATAGGCGACGGCACCCGGTTCGGTCGCAAAGGCAATCAGCGTGTTCTGCGAGCCGGTCACCTGCGCAAGCCCGCTGCCGCCGGCGACTATCAACTGGTCGCGCAGCCAATAGTCCTTGCGGGGGAACGGATCGTTGCGGCAGGCGTCGAGGATGATCATCTGGACCTTCGATCTTGACCGCAACTGCCGCAATATGTCGTCGACCTTGATGGCCTGGACTTCCATGTCGGCCGCGTCTTTCAGCGACGCATCGACCGGGATAAGGAAATTCTCCCCACCGATCTGGAAGCCGTGACCTGAATAGTAGACGACCGCCAGATCGGCGCCGTCGGCCGCAGCCAGATAGTTGCGGAACCGCTCTTCGAACTGAAGCCTGGTGAGGTCCCTGGCGGCGAAAACCTCGAAGCCGGCCAGCCGGAATGTCTTCGATACATCCTCAGCGTCCTTGTCCGGATTCTTGAGCGCCGGAATCTCTCGGTATTGCGAATTGCCGATCACGAGAGCAACCCTTCGATCGGCATGAGCCTCGAGGGTCGTGAGGCTCACGAGCATCAAGGCCGCAAGAAACACGCAGCATCGCAGCATGGCAAATCCCCCATTCGTAAGGACGTGGAGGCTTCAACAAGGCTGATTGCGCCGCGATTTTATGTCAGGAAATTCACAGTGTTCGCATATTTACGAAAATAATATCGGCAAAACCTTCAGTGCATGTCTATTTAGTAAATTTATAGACTAACATACCGGGTTCTGTCTGCTTCTGTCAGGCGGCTTCCGCCAGAAATTCAGGATTCTGCTTCACCAGCGCCAGCTTCAGCTTTTCCATGGCGCGCGCCTCGATCTGGCGGACGCGCTCCTTGGAGATGCCGAGCTGTTCGCCAAGCGATTCAAGCGTGGCGCCGTCATCGCTCAGCCTGCGCTCCTCGATGATGCGAAGCTCGCGGGCATTGAGCGCGCCAAGTGCGCTCTTCAGCCAGAGGGCGCGGCGCTGGACATCGATCCTTTCGCCGACGATCTCGTCCGGCAGCGGGTCTTCGGAGACCAGGAAATCCATCCGCTCGGCAGCGCCGTTTTCGTCGGCAAGCGGTGCGTTGAGCGAGCTGTCTGGAGAGGACAGGCGTGAATCCATCATCGCCACGTCCGCTTCGGGAACGCCGAGCGCCGCCGAGACCTCACGGTAGAGCGTGGCATTGGAGAGCGGCTCGGCGCCGTTGGCGAGCCGAGCGCGCAAACGCCTGAGATTGAAGAACAGCGCCTTCTGCGCCGAGCTGGTGCCGCCGCGCACGATCGACCAGTTGCGCAGGATGTAATCCTGCATCGAGGCGCGGATCCACCAGGTGGCATAGGTCGAGAAGCGCACTTCGCGCGCGGGCTCGAAACGAGCCGCAGCCTCGAGGAGGCCGACATGGCCCTCCTGGATCAGGTCGCCGAGCGGCAGGCCGTAGTGGCGGAATTTCGAGGCCATGGAGATGACCAGGCGCATGTGGGCGACGGTAATCCGATGCAGGGCGTGCTGGTCGTTCTCTTCCTTCCAGCGCAGCGCAAGGACATGCTCTTCGTCGCGCTCGAGATAGGGAGCCTTCATTGCCGCCCTGACCAGTGTCCGTCCTGCCGCGTCCTCGATCATGCCGGCTCCTGTTGGCGGCGATTGCACTTACGACAGTTGAAAAGACGCCGCCGCGCCCTACAACTGCCATGCAACGTGTCAGGCGCATGGATGGTTCCGCCGCCCGAGGGGGCAAATGTTGCCGGCGGGAACATTCCGTTAGCGGGCCCCGAAATGCCGCTTGGCGGATTATTGGGCGATTTTGAGAATTAGATTTTCGGCAAAGCCCATTTTTGAAATCCGGTTCCTTATTTCGCGACCTTCTATCTGTCAGTTTCCGGCTCTCACAATCGGACCGGGCCACCGGTCAAAACGGGATCACAGAAAAATGAAATGGCTTAAGTCGCTCCTCATCGCCGGAACGTTGCAGGTTCTGGCGGTCACCGCCGGCCATGCCGGCGCCAATCTCGACCAGATCAAGCAGGCCGGCGTGCTCAAGGTCGGCACTGAAGGCACCTATGCGCCCTTCAACTATCATGACGAATCCAACGCGCTGGTCGGCTTCGATGTCGAGATCGCCAAGGCGATCGGCGAGAAGCTTGGCGTCAAGGTCGAGTTCCTGGAAGGCAAGTGGGACGGTCTGATCGCAGGCCTCGACGCCAACCGCTACGACGCCGTCATCAACGAGGTCGGCATCACCGACGCCCGCAAGGCCAAGTATGATTTCTCCGATCCCTATATCGCCTCGAAGGCGGTGCTGATCGTGCGCGGCGACAACACCGACATCAAGACCTTCGCCGATCTCAAGGGCAAGAAGTCGGCGCAGTCGCTGACCTCGAATTTCGGCAAGCTCGCCGAGAAGAACGGCGCCGAACTGGTCGGCACCGACGGCTTCGACCAGTCGATCCAGCTTCTGCTCACCGGCCGCGCGGACGCCACCATCAACGACAGCCTGTCCTTCCTGGACTTCAAGAAGCACAAACCGGACGCCAATGTGAAGATCGCCGCGCAGGAAGAAAATGCCGACTATTCCGGCGTCATCGTGCGCAAGGGCGATCCGGAACTGGTCGCGGCCATCAACAAGGCGCTGGCCGACATCAAGGCCGACGGCACCTACAAGAAGATCGCCGACAAGTACTTCGGCCAGGACGTCTCGCAGTAAGCCATTGCCGTTTGTTCGAAACCGGCGGGCCGTCTTCGACGACCCGCCATTTTTTCAATGATATCCATCGGGGCCGTCTTTGACGGCCCGCTCGTTTTTGCAAGATAGTCGTTCCGTACGGGGGAAGGTGCCGCCGTATCTGGGAAGGAGAAGCGCCCCGTGCCGCACTGGCTGCAATTGATGCTGGAGTCGCTGCCGACACTGTTGTGGGCGGCGCTCATCTTCACCGTGCCGCTCACTCTTCTGTCCTTCGCGCTGGGGCTCATCGCCGGACTGGTGACGGCGCTGATCAGGCTGTTCGGCCCGAAGCCGCTGGTCGCGCTGGTGCGCTTCTATGTCTGGATCTTCCGCGGCACGCCGCTGCTCGTTCAATTGTTCCTGATCTTCTACGGCCTGCCGTCGGTCGGCATCCTGCTCGATGCCTTTCCCGCGGCGCTGATCGGCTTCACGCTCAACATCGGCGCCTACACCTCCGAGATCATCCGCGCCGTCATCGGTTCGGTGCCGAAGGGCCAGTGGGAGGCTTCCTACTCGATCGGCATGACCTGGAGCCAAGCGATGCGGCGCACCATCCTTCCGCAAGCGGGTCGCGTCGCGGTGCCGCCGCTCTCCAACACCTTCATCTCGCTGGTCAAGGACACCTCGCTGGCGGCAGCCATCACCGTGCCTGAGATGTTCCAGGCCGCGCAACGCATCGTCGCCACCACCTACGAGCCGCTGATCCTCTATGTCGAGGCGGCGGCGCTCTATCTCGCGTTGAGCTCGGTGCTGTCGGCGCTGCAGGCCCGGCTGGAGGTGCGGCTCAACCGCTATGGCGGCTTCCTGGAGGCCAACGCATGATCGGCCTCACCAATATCGAGAAGCGTTTTGGCGACAATCTTGTGCTGAAGGGCGTCACCGTCAGCATCGACGAAGGCAGCGTGACGGCACTGGTCGGCCCTTCCGGCGGCGGCAAGAGCACGCTGCTGCGTTGCATCAACCTGCTGGAGATCCCGACGTCCGGTTCCTTGCGCATCGGCGAGGAGACGCTTGCGTTTCATCCGGGCGGCAAGGTGTCGGCAAAAGATATTCAGCGCATCCGCCTGCAGACCGGCATGGTGTTCCAGAACTTCCAGCTTTTCCCGCATCGCACGGCGATCGAGAATGTCATGGAGGGGCTGGTGACGGTGCTGAAATGGCCCGAGCCGAGGGCGCGCGAGAGGGCGATGGCGCTGCTCGAAAAGGTCGGCATGGCGCACAAGGCCGATGCCTGGCCGGCGACGCTGTCGGGCGGCCAGCAGCAGCGCGTGGCGATCGCCCGCGCGTTGGCGCCGTCGCCGCGCGTGCTGCTCTGCGACGAGCCGACCTCGGCGCTCGATCCGGAGCTGGCGCAGGAAGTGGTCGACGTGCTCGGGCAGCTGGCCCGCGAGGGCACGACCATGGTGATGGCCACGCATGATCTCAGGCTCGCCTCCAAGATCGCGCAGGAGGTCGTCTTCCTCGATGCCGGCGCGATCGTCGAGAAAGGTCCGGCCTCGGTGGTGTTCGACAATCCGGAGCGCGAGCGGACGAAGCGCTTCATCGCTTCGTTGCGGCAGGAAGAGGCGCAGAAGGAAGGGGGAGGCGCGTAACCTTGGACAGGCTCTTAAAAAACAAAAAACCCGGCGCGAGGCCGGGTTCTTCGTAACGCCAAAAGCGGAAGAGCTCAGGCAGCTTCTTCCTGTTCGGATTCTTCGTTGTCGGCCTTGGCGCCGCGCTTCGGGCCCTTGTTGAGGTTGACCTCGATGAGGCGCACCGCCTCGGTCTCCGACATGCGGTTCACCGCGGCGATCTCGCGGGCCATGCGGTCGAGCGCGGCTTCATAGAGCTGGCGCTCGGAATAGGACTGCTCCGGCTGGTTGTCGGCGCGGTAGAGGTCGCGGACGACTTCCGAGATCGAGATCAGGTCGCCGGAATTGATCTTGGCATCATATTCCTGGGCGCGGCGCGACCACATGGTGCGCTTGATGCGGGCTCGGCCCTGCACGACCTTCAGCGCGCGGTCGACATAATCCTCTTCCGACAGCTTGCGCATGCCGATCGAGGTCGCCTTGGCGACCGGCACCTTCAGCCGCATCTTGTCCTTCTGGAAATCGATGACGAACAGTTCCAGCTTGTGACCCGCAACTTCCTGCTCGTCGATCGCCACAATCTGGCCGACGCCATGCGCCGGATAGACGATGAACTCGCCGGTCTTGAACCCGTGGCGGGCCGCGGTGGACTTCTTCTGCGGGGTGATCGTTGCCATTACGCCCTGAACTCCTTAGTTGTGCCGCCGGCATCATGCCGGCGCGAACCCATGGGGTCGGCGATAGCCGACCGTTAGCCGTCGCAACAGGATGAACCCACCGGAAAAGCAGGGAACCGGCATATCGCGCGAATGCGACCGCCTGCCCCAGATCGCTCTGGTCCGGATTTAAAAGCTCACCTTTCAGTGATTTGGGGCGTTAGCGCCATAAATCGACGTCGTGTCACCGGCATGTTTGGCTTATGTAACACAAAAAGTCGGAAGAATCAAGGTTTTGCCGCGTTCGCTAACCCCAAGCGGCAGTGCTGCCTGTCAAGACAGTCTTTGTATCGGCCCCGTTACGCGGCGTCATGCCCCCGCTATAGGCCTCTTTATCAATCACCCTCGCCGGGTTCGGTCGAGAAATATTTCTCGAACTTCCCGGTCTCGCCGTCAAAGGTCTTGGCGTCGGCCGGCGGTTCTTTCTTGGCCGTGATGTTCGGCCATTTCTCGGCGTATTCGGCGTTGATCTGCAACCATTTGTCGAGGCCGCCCTCGGTGTCCGGCTTGATCGCGTCGGCGGGGCATTCGGGCTCGCACACGCCGCAGTCGATGCACTCGTCGGGATGGATGACGAGCATGTTCTCGCCCTCGTAGAAACAGTCGACCGGACAGACCTCGATGCAGTCCATGTATTTGCATTTGATGCAATTGTCGGTCACGACATAGGTCATTGCAGGCTCCGGAACGTCCCATTTTGTTGGGCTTTTTCAGGTGAGGTAACCCCTTTGCCCGCCGCATGCAAGGGTAGGGATTGCCGGCGGAGCCGGAGGGCCGGAAAGGAATTCCGGCCGGAACAGCGGATCGAGGTCACCGAGCCTGATCGCCGCGCAGGTTTCGCGGAATTGCTCCGGCTACGCACCGGGCCGGTTATGGCTCAATCGTCGCTTAACAGACGGTCGGTCTGGCGGCGCTCGCGTTTGGTCGGGCGGCCGCTGCCGGCCTCGCGCAGTGCCGGAATGGCGTCCGCAACGGCCTCGCCCTTGGGCGTGGGTGCCGGCGACATGTCCTCGTAAAGCAGGCGCGCTTCATCGGCCGGCCCGCGCCGCGTGCCGCAATTCACCACCTTCCAGACCAGGATACGGCCCTCGAGCGTGATGGTCAGCACGTCGCCGGGCTTCACCAGATCGGAGGCCTGCGCTGCTTTGTCGCGATTGATGCGGACGCGGCCGGCAACGACGATCTTCGCCGCCAGCGAGCGCGATTTCACCGCGCGCGAGAAGAACAGCCATTTGTCGATGCGCTGGCGGCCTTCTCCAACCATTGCGACCGGCCGAGGTTATTTCTTCAGCTGGTCGCGCAAGGCGGCGAGCTTGGCGAAGGGCGAATCCGGATCGAAGCGCTGTGGGCGCTCTTCGCGCGGCTTGCCCTGGAAGGCCGGCTTGCCGCCCGGCGCGTTGCCCTTGCCGTCCTGCCGGTTGGCCTTCCAGTCGGGCCGGCCGTCCCGGCGGCCCCCCTCGTGGCGATCCGGGCGCTCGCCTTGCGGCCTGCCTTCGCGGCGTTCACCGCCCTCGCGGCGGTCGCCCGCATCCGGCCTCGGCTTGAATTTCGAGCGGTCGAAGCGCGGCTTGCCGGTGCCGTCGCGGCGGCCCTCGTGGGCAGGCTTGTCGCCAGGCTGCCCGCTTGCGGCACCCGCCTCGCGCGCGGGCTGGCCACCGCGCGGACGATTGTCGCGGCGGTTGTCCTGGCGATGGCGCGGGCGCTGATGGTCGAAACGGGCTTGCCGCCACAGAAGGATCGGTTTTGGCTCCTCGGCCTCGACCGGCCCCTCGCTGGCAGCGGCAGTACCCTCCCCCTCGTGGGGAGGGTCGGCGCGCAGCGCCGGGGCGGTGGGAGCGCCGGCTTCGGTGGTATCGGCACTGCTTGCGTCGTCGGCGCCCTCACCCCCACCCGCGTCGCTTCGCGCCGCGACCTCCCCCATCGAGGGGGAGGTAAGCGCGTCGGCGCTTGCGGCCGACTCGGTCGCTGCAGCAATGTCCACCACTGCGGTCTCTTCCACAGCTGGAGCCTCTTCCGCGACCTCGATCGGAACCTCTGCTGGCTCTCCCGCGACAGGTTCCGCTGCCGCTTCCGCGACGGCTTCAGCCGGAGCTTCGGCTACAGGTTCGACGGCGGCCGGCTCCGAACCCTCGGCCGATGTCTCGGCAACCGTGTCCGTCGTCGCAACTTCGGCCGCCGCTGCCTGCGCGGCACGTGCCGCTTCTTCCGCCGCCAGCTTGGCGGCAGCCTGTTCACGGACAGCGTCGTCCAGCGCGTCGAGCTTCGCCTTCACTTCGGCGGCAGGTTTCGCCTCGGCGCGATAGCCGAGACCTTTCAGGATCTCTTCCATGTCGTCGGCGGTCGCGCCGAGGATCGACATCATCGGCGGCGTCACCATGAAGGCGTGGCCGTCATAGGCGCCGTCCGGACGCTGGCCGAGGCCGGGCTTCCAGTTGGTCGCCGGGCGGATGAGGTCGGCAAGCCGCTCGAGGATATCGACGCGCACGGCGCGGCGGCCGAGATTGCGGTAGCCGGCGAGCTTGTAGAAGGTCTTGTCGAAAGCCGGGTCGATGACGACCGAGGTGCGGCCGGAGGCCAGCGCATGCACCACATCGCCGAAGCCCGGCTTGTCCTTGCCGTCGTTCTTCAGCGCCCATAGCAAGGTCACCAGGCCGGCCGGAGCCGGCTTGATCAGCGCCGGCACGAAGACATGGTAGGCGCCGAAGCGCACGCCGAGCCGGCGCAGCGCGGCGCGGCCTTCCTGATCGAGCGACTTCATCTCCTCGGCGATGTCGCGGCGATTGATCAGGCCGAAATGCTCGACGAGCTGGAAGGCGATGCCGCGCGCGATACCGGTGAGCTGGTCGGCATTCTTCAAATCGACCAGAGGCTTCAGCAGCGACTCGATCTGGAAATTGACGAAACGCTCGGCGCGCGCCGCGACCTTGTCGCGGGCAGGGCCGGTCAGTTGCTCATCGGCAAGCAGGACAAGGCGCGGCTTCAGCGCCTCGTCACCGCCGACCAGCGTGCCGATCGGCGCGCCGATCCAGCGCAGGACGCCGTCGGAGCCCAAGGCCAGGTCGCCATTGGCGCAGGCGGCAAAGCGTTCGGCGCGCGCGTCGAACTCGGCCGCGAGCGCCTTCTGGGCGGCGGTGCGCACCGCCTTGGCGTCTTCGCCGCCGGCGCTTTGGTCGGCGGTGAAGCGGAACCCTTGCAACTCGCCGACATGATGGCCTTCGACGAGGACGGTTCCGGTTGGGCTGATTTCGGCTTCAGGCATGGTATTTTCTCTAAGGCGCCGCATGAGGACGGAAGTCCTGCGGTCTACGAAGCGTTTCGTCAACCGCTCATGCAGCGCATCCGACAATCTGTCTTCGATTTCGCGCGTCTTTTCCTGCCAGTGTAGCTGATCGGCCAGCCATCCAGGGCGGTTGGAGACGAAAGTCCAGGTGCGGATCTGTGCGATCCGGTGCGAGAGCGTGTCGATATCGCCTTCGGTCGTATCGGCGCGCCGCACCTGCTCGGCCATGTAATTCTCATCGACATGGCCATGGCGCGCAAGGTCCATATAGATGGAGGCGATGAGGTCGGCGTGCTGGGCCGGCGCGATCTTGCGGTAGTCGGGGAGCGCGCAGGCTTCCCAGAGCAGCGCGACACGCTCCTTGCCGGTGGCCAAAGCGCGAATGTCGCCGTCCTTCGACAGATGCTCCAGCGCCTGCGCGTCGACAGCCGGCAGCGCCCGGGTCAGCCCCTCGACCGGCGCATTGGTCTCAGTCGAGCGCTTGAGCGCGTCGAGGCTGGAAAAATCGAAATCGGCGGTGCGCCATTGCAGCACCTTCACCGGGTCGAAATCATGCGCCTCGATCTTGGCGACCAGATCCTCGTCGAACGGGTCGACCTGGCCGGTGACGCCGAACGTGCCGTCGCGCAGGTGCCGGCCGGCGCGGCCGGCGATCTGGCCGAGCTCGGCGGCGGTCAGGTTGCGGTATTGGTAACCGTCGAACTTGCGGTTCTGGGCGAAGGCGACATGTTCGAGGTCGAGGTTCAGTCCCATGCCTATGGCGTCGGTCGCGACGAGATAGTCGACGTCGCCGGACTGGAAGATCTCCACCTGCGCGTTGCGGGTGCGGGGACTGAGCGCGCCGAGCACGACGGCCGCACCGCCCTGCTGACGGCGGATCAGCTCGGCGATGGCATAGACCTCGTCGGCCGAGAAAGCGACGATCGCCGTGCGCCGCGGCAGCCGGGTCAGCTTCTTCGACCCGGCATAGGCGAGATGCGACAGGCGCGGCCGGGTCACCACGGAGACGCCCTTCAAGAGCTTCTGCAGGATGCCATGCATGGTGGCCGCGCCCAGCAGCAGCGTCTCCTGGCGGCCGCGCAGATGCAGGATGCGATCGGTGAAGATATGGCCACGCTCGAGGTCGCCGGCGAGCTGCACTTCGTCGATGGCGACGAAGGCGGCGTCGGTCTCGCGCGGCATCGCCTCGACGGTGCAGACCGAATATTTCGCGCCGGCAGGGACGATCTTCTCCTCGCCGGTGATCAGCGCCACCTTGTGGGCGCCGACCTTCTCGCAGACGCGGGCATAGACCTCGCGGGCGAGCAGCCGGAGCGGCAGGCCGATAATACCGGTCTCATGCGCGACCATGCGCTCGATGGCGAGATGGGTCTTGCCGGTGTTGGTCGGGCCGAGCACGGCCGTCACGTCGCGGCCCGAAAGGATCAGTGGCTGGGAATGTTTCGGCTGAATGTTCATCGGCTCGGAAATAAGGTTTCTGCCGCTTGCAGTCTGGAGCACGGCGGTGCCGCCGCGTGTGACAAGGGACACATAGGGACTTCGGGCGGGAAGAGAAAGCGGAATGTTCCTTCGAGGACAGGCAGGGCCGGTCGGGGCAGCCAAAATCGGTCGTTGTTAACGGCTGGAACGAGTCTGGAACGAATCAGCGACGAATCGCTGACTCGATCTGATTCAGGTTTTGTTCACGGCTATATGTGGATTTTTTGACAGCGAGTCTCACCACATGCTGAATCGGGAAACTGGCCCGATTCATGCCTTGCCTCCGCCGGATCGAGCCGCCGTTAACTTTTGCCGGTGAACGGTCGGGATCGATTCGAGGGCCATCGTCAAGGTTATGAATTTGTTGATTTTTCTTAATCGCTTTTAACGATTTGGGTAACGTTTTCGCTTCCCGCGGTTAACTTTCCGGCCAAAGCCAGAACGAATCGGCGACGAATCGGAGATGCAGGAAGTTTCACGGTTTGTTCACCCCTAGATATGGTGTTGTCCACAGCTTACCCACCGAGGATTCACAGCTTGTGAAGGGGTTGTGCACAGAGCGCGGCCGGGCCGTTAACTTTTGCGTCCCGAATTGAGGCAAGTTGGAGCGAATAGGGAGTAGCGAATAGGGAATAGGGGATAGAAATCTGATAGCCGTCGCGCTGACGCCGCCGTTCTTCCCTATTCGCTACTCCCTATTCGCTACTCCCTATTTGCTACTCGCTAACAGGAGCCGCCATGGCGACAAATGCTGTCAGGCGAAGTACTGGCCGCCATTGGCGGTGATGGTCGAGCCGGTGATGAAGCCGGCCTCGTCGGAAGCCAGGAAGACGACGCAGCGCGCGATCTCTTCCGGCTCGCCGAGGCGGCCGACGGGGATCTGCGGGATGATGCGCTCATTGAGCACCTTCTCGTCGATCGCCTTGACCATGTCGGTGGCGATATAGCCCGGACAGATGACGTTGACGGTGATGCCGGCGCGGGCGCCTTCTTGTGCGAGCGCCTTCGAGAAGCCGATGTCGCCGGCCTTCGACGCCGAATAGTTGACTTGGCCGGCCTGGCCCTTCTGGCCGTTGATCGAGGAAATGGTGATGACGCGGCCGAACTTGCGATCGCGCATGCCGCCCCACAGCGGGTGCGTCATGTTGAAGACGCCGGAGAGGTTGGTATCGATCACTTCCCTCCACTGCGCGGGCGTCATCTTGTGGAACATGGCGTCGCGGGTGATGCCGGCATTGTTGACCAGCACCCCGACCGGACCGAGATCGGCTTCGACCTGCTTGATGCCGGCGGCGCAGGCCTCGTAGTCCGCGACGGACCATTTGTAGACCGGGATGCCGGTCTCGGCCTTGAATTTCTGGGCCGCCTCGTCATTGCCGGCATAATTGGCCGCGACCGAATAGCCGGCGTTCTTCAAGGCGACCGATACCGCAGCACCAATGCCGCGCGATCCGCCGGTGACGATTGCTACTTTGCTCATGTGGTCCTCCCTTTGAAATCGTCTGAGCCAATAGGGAGTAGCGAATAGCGAGTAGGGATTTGATGTCCCGCCGCGCGCGTCGCTTCTTCTTCCCTATTCGCTACTCCCTATTTGCTATTCGCTCACAGCGCTTCCACGCACATGGCGACGCCCATGCCGCCGCCGATGCACAGCGTGGCAAGGCCCTTCCTGGCACTTCTGCGGCGCATCTCGTAAACCAGCGTGTTGAAGATGCGGGCGCCGGACGCGCCGATCGGATGGCCGATGGCGATGGCGCCGCCATTGACGTTGACGATCGAGGGGTCCCAGCCCATGCCCTGGTTGACGGCGCAGGCCTGCGCGGCGAAGGCCTCGTTGGCCTCGACGAGATCGAGGTCCTTGACCGACCAGCCAGCCTTCTCCAGCGCCCGCTTCGAGGCGGGGATAGGTCCGGTGCCCATGATCGCCGGGTCGACGCCGGCGGTCGCCCATGAAGCGATGCGCGCCAGCGGGGTGATGCCGCGGCGGGCGGCCTCGGCCTCGGTCATCAGCAGCGCGCCGGCTGCGCCGTCATTGATTCCGGAGGCGTTGGCGGCGGTGACCGTGCCGTCCTTGTCGAAGGCCGGCTTCAGCTTGGTCATGGCGTCGAGCGTCGCGCCGTGGCGGATATACTCGTCCTGGTCGACGATGGTGTCGCCCTTCCTGCCCTTGATGGTGAAGGCGACGATCTCGTCCTTGAACCTGCCGGCCTTCTGCGCGGCCTCGGCCTTGTTCTGCGAGGCAAGCGCGAACTCGTCCTGGGTTTCACGGGTGATCTGGAACTGGCGGGCGACGTTCTCGGCGGTGTTGCCCATGTGGTAGCCGTTGAAAGCGTCCCACAGGCCGTCCTTGATCATGGTGTCGATCATCTTGTAGTCGCCCATCTTGACGCCGGCGCGCAGGTGCTCGGCGTGCGGCGACAGCGACATCGATTCCTGGCCGCCGGCGATGATCACCTTGGCATCGCCGGCGGCGATCTGCTGCATGCCGAGCGCGATGGCGCGCAGGCCCGAGCCGCAAACCTGGTTGAGGCCCCAGGCCGTGGTTTCCTTCGGCAGGCCGGCATTGATCGAGGCCTGGCGGGCCGGGTTCTGTCCCTGAGCGGCGGTCAGCACCTGGCCGAGGATGACCTCGTCGACCTCCGCGGCCTCGACGCTCGCGCGGGCGAGCAATTCCTTGATGACCACGGCGCCGAGCTCATGCGCCGGCGTGGCGGCGAAGCTGCCGTTGAAGGAGCCGACCGCGGTGCGAGCGGCGCTGGCGACGACGATTGAATTGGAAGCGGCCATTTTCTTCTCCAGACTTCGAGGTGTCGTATTTTAGGCTATCGTTGAAGACTTTTCTTGCCCGTTCAATGATCTGAGTCAAACCGGAAATGGGCATGGCCGCCATGCGCGGCAAGCAGAGCGCGCGCCAGTCGCGGTAACGTGACGTCGGCCGCGCGGCGGATTTTGCAATGGCTGTGCAGCATTAATTGATGCCGCAGTGCACAAACCACTTGGAATTGTGACGCTTTTGCGCGTATCCTCGATAGAGGGCGCAATCGTTACCGGCCGCTTACTCCTAGAGGTGCCGGTGTCCTGGGGAGGATACGGATGGCCGCAAAAGACGACCCGATCGTCATCAAGAAGTATGCCAATCGCCGGCTCTACAACACCGGCACGAGCACCTATGTGACGCTCGAGGACCTGGCCGAGATGGTCAAGAAGGGCGAGGAGTTCACGGTCCAGGACGCAAAGACCGGTGACGACATCACGCATCCGGTGCTGACGCAGATCATTTTCGAGCTGGAGAACAAGGACGGGCAGAACATGCTGCCGATCCCGTTCCTGCGACAGCTCATCTCCTTCTACGGCGATCAGATGCAGATGATCGTGCCGAGCTTCCTCGAACAGTCGATGATCGCCTTCTCCAAGGAGCAGGAGCGGTTTCGCGAGCAGATGAAGGGCGCCTTCGGCAAGACGCCGATCGACATGATGAAGACGCCGATCAAGGCGCTCGAGGAACAGACACGCCGCAATGTCGAGATGTTCCAGAACGCCATGCGCATGTTCACGCCGTTCCCGCCCGCCGGCAGCAATGCCGCGGCCCCGGCCGAGCCGCTGAAGAAGGAAGAGAAGTCCGACGATCTGCAGGAACTGAAGGCGCAGATCGCGGCGATGCAGCGCAAGCTCGACACGATGTCTTAGGGTATGCCGATATTCGGGTGAGGCCGGCCTGCGAACGACGGCTGCCTGCGCTTCCGGTGCTCACGTACTTTGAGTACGCTCCGCTCCGGTTCTCGGCAGCCATCGTTCTCGACTCGGCCTGACCCGAATCTCGGCACCCCCTGGCGCGACTTGCCGCAAGGCAAAGCGCTAAGCGCTTCACCCTTATAGAAGATTCATCCACTAAATCCCGACCGGCCCGTCATAGCGGGCGCGGGGCCGGATCAGCCTGTTGCTGGTTACCTGCTCGATGGCGTGCGCCGTCCAGCCGACGCTGCGGGCGAGCGCGAACAGGCGCAAGGGGGCGTCGGCGGGCAGGCGCAGGCTGCGCGTCATCGCCGCAAGCGCAAAGTCGATGTTGGGATGCAGGCCGGTCGCGGCGAGGATCGCCTTGCGCAGTCGCGACAGCCCGTCGTCGATCTCGAGGCCGGAGAAGACGCCCTCGGCGCGCGGGTCGCCTTCCGGATAGAGCGGGTGGCCGAAGCCGGGCAGCGGGCGGTCATGCGCCAGCCAGCGGGCGATCGCCTCGTCCGCGCCCAGCCGCTCGGCATCCTCGACCAGCGCGATCGCCGCCGCGCCCGCGCCGCCGTGACGCGGGCCGGTGAGCGTCGCGAGGCCAGCGAGCAGGCAGGCCGCGACCGGCGCGCCGGTGGAGGCCGCGACGCGGGCGGCGAAGGTCGAGGCGTTGAGCTCGTGATCGGCCAAAAGCACCAGCGCCTTGCGGATGAGGTCGGCGCCGGGGGCTTCCACGGACCAGCCCTGCGCCAGCCTTGCATGCACGGGTTCGGAGCCTGGCGTCGCGCCGAGTGCCGTGGCCAGCGCGCTGGTGGCGGCGGCGCCGTCCTGCTGCAGCATGGCCGGCCTGCGGCCGAGGGAGGACCAGCCTTCGGCCGCGAGCGCCGAGAGCCTGGCGAAAGCTGTCGGCGTGCCGCTCCGCCGGGCGGCCGACGGCGTCAGCGAGGCGAACGACACTGGACGATCGGAAGCCCACAGGAGTTTGGCGGTCTCCTCGAGCGTCGCCGTCGCCGAAAGCGCCACCGCATCCTTGCCGCGATAGACGAGGCGGCCATGCAGCACAGTCGAGATCGATGTTGCGATGGCCGGTTCGCCCCAGGCGATGGCGCTTTCGGCGATCGCCTGCGGGCTCCGTCCGCGGTCGCGGCGCGTGGCGAGCGCGTCGATATCGTCGGCGCGGTACTGGCTGCGGCGCGGGTCGGCGTCGTCCGGCTTCATGCCGATGCGGCCGCGGCTGACATAGGCGTAGAGCGTTTGGGGCCGGACGTTCAGCCGCTCCAGCGCCTGCTCCCGCGTCAGCCATTCCGTCATTTGCCGCCTTACATTGATTATCTTGATCAAGATTGATGCATTGATTGCGTAGCATTAGTTGCAATGCGCAAAAGGTCAAGGAGACGATCATGGCGAATGGGCTCGATGATGTTGTGGCTGCCGACACGGTGCTTTCCGATGTCGATGGTGTGGGCGGGCATCTCACCATCCGCGGCCATTCGCTCGCGGAGCTTGCCGGCCGCTGGCGCTATACGCAGGTGGTGCGCCTGCTGTTCGACGGCTTCTTCGACGATCTTCCCCGCGATGCTGAACTGGAGAAAGCGATCGGCAAGGCGCGGCTGGAGGTATTTGATCGGGTGAAACCGCTGCTTGCTCAGCTTGCGCCGCTCGACATCTACAGCGGCATGCGGGCCGGCATGGCCGTCCTGCCGGACGGCGACGGGCTTGCCGACGCGCTGCGCTTGATCGCGGCGCCGGCGGTGCTGACGCCGGCCCTGCTGCGCCTTGGCCGAGGCGAGACTCCGATCGCTCCCGACGCAAAAGCCGATCATGCCGGCGATATGCTGCGGATGCTCGCCGGCGCCGCGTCGCCGGCGCTTGCCAAGGCGCTGGACAGCTATCTGGTGACGGTCTGCGACCACGGGCTCAATGCCTCGACCTTCGCGACCCGCGTGGTGGCCTCGACACAGGCCGGGCTGACCTCGGCGATCCTGGCCGGGCTCGGCGCGCTGAAGGGCCCGCTGCATGGCGGCGCGCCGGGCCCGGTGATCGAGATGCTGGACGCCATCGAGGCGAGTGGCGACGCCACCGCATGGCTCAGTAATGAGATCGCGCATGGCGAGCGCATCATGGGCTTCGGCCATCGCATCTACCGCGTGCGCGATCCGCGCGCCGACGCGCTGAAGGCGGTGGTGCGGCAGCTTGGTTCCCGCAACGAGACCGGCAGCCGGCTGGCTTTCGCCGAGACGGTGGAACAGGCCGCGCTCGATGTGCTCAGGATCGCCAAGCCGCAGCGCTCCATCCAGACCAATGTCGAGTTCTACACCGCGCTTCTGCTCGAAGCGGTCGGCTTCCCGAAAGAGGCTTTCTCCAACGTCTTCGCCGCCGGTCGCGTCGCCGGCTGGGTCGCGCATGCGCGCGAGCAGCAGGCGACCGGACGGCTGATCCGCCCGCAATCGCGTTATGTAGGGCCGGTGCCGGATCTTGTGGCCTAGGTGCGTCGATATTCAGGTGAGGCCGGCCTGCAAATGGCGGCTTCCTGCGCTTCCGGTGCTCACGTACGCAAAGTACGCTCCGCTCCGGTTCTCGGAAACCACCATTTTCGACTCGGCCTGACCTGAATCTCGACACACCTCAGGGCGGCGCTTTTTGTCTGGAGCCTGGTGACAAAGATTTCATGTGTCCTTGTGTTTCGGGGTGCCTATATGCTGCACTGCAACATAATTTCGCTTTGATGCTGTCCGATGGCAGATCCAGCGAGGCGCTCGGCATATCAAGGACAACGCCATGGCGAAGAACGGCAAGGCGGAGGAAAAGAAGAAGATCAACATCGCGCTCCAGGGCGGCGGCTCGCATGGCGCCTTCTCCTGGGGCGTCCTCGATCGCCTGCTGGAGGATGGGCGGCTAGAGATCGCGGCGGTGTCCGGCACCAGCGCCGGGGCCATGAACGCGGTGGCGCTGGCTGACGGTTTTGTCCGGGGCGGCGTGGAAGGCGCGCGAAAAAAGCTCGACGATTTCTGGCGGGCGGTGGCCTCGAAGGGCCGTTTCAGCCCGGTACAGCGCATGCCGTGGGACGTCGCGTGGGGCAACTGGTCGATCGAGAACACGCCGGGCTATCTCTTCTTCGACACGATGTCGCGGGTGTTCTCGCCCTATGTCGCCAATCCGCTCGGCCTCAACCCGCTGCGCGATGTGGTCGCGAAGGAGATCGACTTCGGCAATGTGCGCGCCTGCAAGTCGATGGAGCTGTTCGTCTCGGCGACCAATGTCGAGACCGGGCAGCTGCGCGTCTTCTCCGACGGCGAAATCGACCTCGACACGGTGATGGCGTCGGCCTGCCTGCCGCAATTGTTCCGGGCGGTGGAGATCAAGGGCGTGCCCTACTGGGATGGCGGCTATGGCGGCAATCCGGCGCTCTTTCCCTTCTTCAAGGCGGCGGCCACCGAGGACGTGCTTCTGGTGCAGATCAATCCCGTGGTGCGCGAAGGCACGCCGAAAAGCGCCAACGAGATCCAGAACCGCATCGACGAGATCACCTTCAATGCCGGGCTGCTGCGCGAATTCCGCTCGATCGCCTTCGTCAAGGAGCTGATCGCGGCCGGACGCCTGCCGCATGGCGAATATCGTGATATCCGCATGCATCGCATCGACGCCGACGAGGCGTTCAAGGACCTTTCGGCGTCGTCCAAGGTCAATGCCGAATGGGCTTTCATCGCCTATCTGCGCGACCTTGGCCGCAGTGCTGCCAGCGACTGGCTGGAAGAGAATTACGATGCCGTCGGCCAGCGGGCCACGCTCGATCTCTCGGGCGAGCTCGATGACGGCTTCAAGCCGTTGCGCGGCCCGGCACCAGGGCGCCGCGTCAAGGAATTCCTCGCCGCGCGCATCAAGCCGGAATCGGCGCGACGGCGGGCTTAAGGTCTTCCTACCTGTCAGCAAGTCCGTCCTGGCTGTCAGCATCTTCCCCAACGGAACCGGCGGAGCGCTGGATCATGCCTGCGGCGCGATGTAGTCTTACCTGAACGTAAAGGGGAGGTTGCGATGCTGCAGACCAGGCAGAACGCGCTCGGAGTCCGGTTTGAAGCGCAGTGCAGGGCCTTCGAGAAGGAGCCCTTCCCGACACTGGACATGCGCAAGGACCGGCTGAACCGTCTTCTGGCGCTCACCGAAAAACATGAGGCCGAGATCTGTGCGGCGATCGACAGCGATTTTTCCGCCCGCTCGGCGCAGGAGACGCGACTTGCCGAATTGTTCGTCGTGCGCGCCGGCATCAGGCATGCGCTGTCGCATCTCAGTGCCTGGATGCGCGAGCGGCGCGTCGCCACCAGCCTGCCGTTCATGCCCGGCCGCAACCGCCTCTTGCCGCAGCCTCTCGGCGTCGTCGGCATCGTCTCGCCCTGGAACTATCCGTTCCAGCTCGCCATCGCGCCGGCGACCGCGGCGCTCGCTGCCGGCAACCGCGTCATGATCAAGCCGTCGGAGCTGACGCCGAAGTTTTCGGATCTGCTTGCCGGCCTGGTCGAAAAATACTTCGCCGCCGACGAGGTCAGCGTGATGGTGGGCGACGCCGATGTCGGCAAGGCGTTCGTGTCGCTGCCGTTCGACCATCTCCTGTTCACCGGCTCGACCACTATCGGGCGGCAGGTCGCGCTGGCGGCCGCCGCCAATCTGACGCCGGTGACGCTCGAACTCGGCGGCAAGTCGCCGGCAATCTTCGACCCATCCTGCGACCTCGACGCTTCGGTCGCCAGTGTCGCCTATGGCAAGCTGCTCAATGCCGGACAAACCTGCATCGCGCCGGACTATCTGATGGTGCCGCGAGGCCAGGGCGCGGTGATTGCGGCCAAATTCGCCGCCGCCATTGCCAAGCTCTATCCGCGCCTCGGCGACAACCCCGACTATACGGCGATCGTCAGCGAGCGGCATCACCGGCGGCTGAGCGACATGGTCGCCGAGGCGCGCGACAGCGGCGCCGACATCACCGAGGTCAATCCGGCGAACGAGAAGCTCGGCGTCAGCGACCGCAAGATGGCGCCCGTGCTGGTGCGCAATGCCGGCGACGATCTGCGGCTGATGCGCGAGGAGATCTTTGGACCGGTGCTGCCGATCGTCGAATATGGCACGGTCGACGAGGCCATCGACCATGTGAACCGGGGCGAGCGGCCGCTGGCGCTCTACTGGTTCGGCACAGACAGCGCCAACCGCCAAAGGGTGGTGCGCGAGACGGTGGCCGGCGGCGTCACGATCAACGACTGCATGCTGCATCTGGTGCAGGAGCGGCAGCCTTTCGGCGGCGTCGGCGACAGCGGCATGGGCGCCTATCACGGCGAATGGGGCTTTCGCACGTTCAGCAAGGAAAAGCCGATCTTCATCCAGTCGAAGCTCAGCGCGGGCAGCCTGCTGCGCCCGCCCTACGGCAGGACATTCGAGCGGATCTTCCGGTTGCTCAACCTCATCACTTGACAGCCTCAACCGGAGCATAGCGGGGTTTGACCGCGCTCCAACCGGGCGGTTGTCGCCGGCTATGGATGATTTTTCGCATCATGCTGACGGCTGCTGCCAGTAACGTTGGGGAAACCTGTCGGCGCGCCGGCAAAAGCGCCAGCCGGCTGGCAGAACTGCCTGCTTTTGTCGAGGCACAGCGTTCCATCCCGCAATGTTCTTGCAACTTTTCCGACTATATTGCGCCGCAACTTTCAGGTAGAAGCGCGCGTCCGCCGATCACGGCAAATTGAACTAGGCCCCGCGCACACCCATATCGGCCGCGCGCCCCAGTCGGAAGCGCCGACCTCGCCAGGTCCTGCTACGGAAAAATGACGATGCCGAAAATCAGGTTTCACAAGCTTGCAGCCATTGCCGTGCTCATCGGATTTGGCGCCTGGATGGGAACAGGCCAGTTTTCGTCCGTCGGCAGCGCCGCGAACAAGTCGGTCACCACCGACAAGCCGGCTGAGGCCGGCAAGCCGGCGCAGTCGGACGCCGCGAAGCCGGAAGCTGCCAAGCCGAACACGGCGCAAACCGAGCCCAAGGCAGCGCCTCGCACCGTCGCGGTGGTGACGCCGCCGCGCAAGACCTTCGCGCGGGCGATACGGATCTCGGGTCTTACCGAGGCCGACAAGCGCGCGGTGCTTGCAACGCGCGTCAACGGCGTCATCGACAAGCTGCCGGTCAAGCAGGGCGACCACGTCAAGACAGGCGACCTGGTGCTGATGCTTGCTGCCGAAGAGAAAATCTCGATGGTCGACAACGCGAAGCAGCTTGTGGTGCAGCGCAAGGCCGAGCTCGATGCCGCCGAGCGGCTGGCCAAGACCGGCAACCTGCCGAAGCTGCAGCTCGACACCGCCCGCTCCAACCTGACCCAGGCGCAATCGCAGCTCGAAACCGCGCAGGCCGAGCTCGACCGCAACGAGGTCAAGGCGCCGTTCGACGGTGTCATCGACCGCATCCCGGTGGAGCTCGGCAGCTCGGTGATGCAGGGCGGCGAGGTGGCGACGATCCTGAAGCTCGATCCGGTGATCGCGCGCGGCGAGATCAGCGAGCGCGACCTGCGCTATGTGAAGATCGGCGACGAGGCCGATGTGCGCCTGGTCAACGACCAGAAGGTCACCGGCACGGTACGCTACATCAGCCGCGACGCCTCGGCGCAGACCCGCACCTTCCGCGTCGAAGTGGCGATCCCCAATGGCGACGGCTCCATCCCCGCCGGCATGACGGCGGAGATCACGCTCAGCGCCGAGCCGACCAGTGCGGTCATGCTGCCGCGCTCGGTGGTCACACTTGGCGACAAGGGCGACCTCGGCATTCGCGCCGTCGGCAAGGACAACAAGGTGGCGTTCTTCCCGATCGATCTGGTCGAGGACACGCCGCACGGACTGGTGCTGGGGGGCATTCCGGAAGATGCGCGCATCATCGTCGCCGGCCAGGAGCTGGTGAAGGAAGGCGATGTGGTGAAGCCCGTCGAGGCCGACCAGGCGACCATCAGCAAGCTGATCGGCGAAGCCACCGCCGGCACGCAGTAGCGCGACGCGTCCGTCGCCGGGCCACCCCGGCGACGGCAGTTCGCAGCCTTTGAAGCATAACAGGCCGAAGTCATGGATATCGTCAGACTCGCCATCAACAATGCCCGCCTCACAATATCGGCGCTGCTGTTCCTGCTCGTCGCCGGCTGGGTCGCCTATCAGTCGACGCCGAAGGAAGCGGAACCAGACGTTCCGATTCCGATGATGTATGTCAGCCTGATCTATCAGGGCATCTCGCCGGAAGACTCCGAGCGCCTGCTGCTCAGACCGATGGAAAGCAAGCTCAAGAGTCTCAAGGGGCTGAAGGAGATGCGCTCGGCCGCCTTCCAGGGCGGCGGCTATGTGCTGGTCGAATTCCAGCCGCAGACCGATCTGGCGACCGCGCTGCAGGATACCCGGAGCAAGGTGCAGGACGCCAAGGCCGACCTGCCGCAGGCGGCCGAGGAGCCGACGGTCAACGAGGTCAATGTCTCGGAATTCCCGGTTCTGGTCGTCACACTTTCCGGCGATGTGCCGGAGCGCGTGCTGACGGCCGCCGCGCGCGAGCTGCGCGACCGCATCGAGGAAGTGCCGGGCGTGCTCGAAGGCTCGCTGCAGGGCGCGCGCGACGATCTGGTCGAGGTGGTCGTCGACCCGGTGAAGCTGTCCTCCTACGGGTTGCAGCTCGACCAGGTGATCCAGGGCGTCGCTTCCTCGAACAGCCTGGTCGCTGCCGGCAATCTCGAGGGCTCGGAAGGCAAATACGCGGTCAAGGTGCCGTCGCTGATCGAGACGCCCGAGGACGTCGCCAACCTGCCGGTGGTCGCCACGCCCAATGCCGTGGTCCAGGCCAAGGACATCGCGACCATACGCTCAACCTTCAAGGACGCCGAGACGGTCACGCGCCTCGACGGCAAGCCGGCCATCGCCATCGAGGTGAAGAAGCGGATCGGCGCCAATCTCATCGACACGCTGACCCATGTCCGGGAAGTGTCGGACAATTTCATCAAGACGATGCCCGAGGGCATGCACGTCACCTACACGCAGGACAAATCCGTCTTCGTCAACCAACTGCTGGGCGACCTGCAGAACCATGTGATGATCGCCGTCATCCTGGTGTTCATCGTCATCCTCTACGCGCTGTCCGGACGGGCCTCGCTGCTCATCGGCCTTGCCATCCCGTCGTCCTTCCTGATGGGCATCCTGCTGCTCGCCATGATGGGCTACACGATCAACATGATCGTGCTGTTCAGCCTGATCCTGGCGGTCGGTATGCTGGTGGACGACGCGATCATCGTCACCGAATTCGCCGAACGACGCATGAGCGAGGGCATGCCGAAGGCGGATGCCTTCGCGCTGGCCGCCAAGCGCATGGCCGGCCCGGTGATCGCGGCGACGATGACGCGCATCGCCGCCTTCTCGCCGCTCTTGTTCTGGCCCGGCATCATCGGCGACTTCATGAAGTACATGCCGATCACGCTGATCGTGACGCTGTCGGCCTCGATGCTCTACGCGCTGGTGTTCGCGCCGACCTTGGGCGCGATCTTCGCCAAGGCGCCAGAGCATCACGAGGAGGGCAATCGCGACGGCTGGTACATGGCCGTGGTCA
Source organism: Mesorhizobium sp. M2E.F.Ca.ET.209.01.1.1 (assembly GCF_004010375.2). Lineage (NCBI taxonomy): Bacteria > Pseudomonadati > Pseudomonadota > Alphaproteobacteria > Hyphomicrobiales > Phyllobacteriaceae > Mesorhizobium > Mesorhizobium sp. M2E.F.Ca.ET.209.01.1.1. Next base: position 23,732 of record NZ_SADP02000031.1, read on the forward strand.
AGCAGGCGGTGCGCTTCCCGATCACCGTCATCCTGCTCACCGTCGGCCTGCTGGTCGGCGTCGGCTTCGCCTATTCGAAATATGGCGCCGGTGTCGAGTTCTTCCCCAGCGTCGAGCCGGATTACGGCCTGCTCTATGTCCATGCCCGCGGCAATCTTTCGCTGGCGGAAATGGACGCCGCGACGAAGACGGCGGAAAACCGGCTGCTCGGCTGGCCCGGCGTGAAATCGGTCTACACGCGCGTCGGCAAGACGCAAGGCGGCGGCCAGGACATTCCCGAGGACGTGGTCGGCGTCATTCAGTACGAGTTCGTCGACTGGCGCCAGCGCAAATCCGCCAATCAGATCCTCGACGATCTGCGCGGCGTGATGGCGGGCATTCCCGGCGTCGATGTCGAGGTGCGCGTTCCGGAAGCCGGCCCGCCGACCGGCAAGCCGATCCAGATCCGGCTGTCGGCCGCCGATCCGGCCGGGCTCGACGACAAGGCGCGGGCGGTCGCGGCGCTTATCGCCAAGATCCCCAACGTCATCGACATTTCGGACGGCTTGCCGCCACCCGGCGTCGACTGGGCGCTCGAGGTCGACCGCGCCAAGGCGGCGCAATACGGCATCAGCCCGACTTCGGTCGGCACGGTGGTGCAACTGGTCACCAACGGCCTCAAGCTCTCGGAATACCGGCCGGCCGGCGCCGACGACGCGGTCGACATAAGGCTGCGCCTGCCGGAAGACCGACGCACGCTGTCGACGCTCGACGAGCTGCGCGTGCAGACCTCGCAAGGGTCGGTGCCGATCTCCAACTTCGTCGTGCGCAAGCCTGAGCCAACCGTCGGCATCCTGAACCGCATCGACGGCGCGCGAACCGTGGTCGTGCAGGCCAATGTCAGCGCCGGCGCGCAGGTCGCGGCGGTGCAGGAACAGGTGACCAAGGCTGTTGCCGACATGGATCTCGGCAGCGGCATACGCTGGAAGCTCGCCGGATCCAACGAGGACAGCGCGGAGGCCAGTGCCTTCCTCGGCAAGGCCTTTGGTGCGGCGATCTTCCTGATCTTCCTGGTGCTCTTGGCGCAGTTCAACAAGTTCACCAGCGTGTGGCTTGTCTTGTCCTGCGTGGTCATGGCGACGATCGGCGTGTTTCTCGGATTGCTTTTGACCGGCGAGGCCTTCGGCATCGTCATGTCCGGCATCGGCGTCATCGCGCTCGCCGGCGTGGTTGTGAACAACAACATCGTGCTCATCGACACCTATGACCGGTTGCGCGAGGAAGGCTGGGACAAGATGGACGCGGTGCTGCAGACCTGCCGCGAGCGCGCCCGTCCGGTGGTGCTGACGGCGGTGTCGGCCATCCTCGGCGTGCTGCCGATCGCCTTCGGCCTCGGCCTGGAAATCTTCCATCACGAGACGACGATCAACGCGCCGTCGACGCAATGGTGGATATCGCTGTCCTCGGCGATCGTCTTCGGCCTGTCCTTCGCCACGCTGCTGACGTTGGTGGTGACGCCGTCGATGCTTATGGTGTTCACCCGCGCCAAGGTGAAGCCCGGCCAGCGGCGCAACTGGTTTGGCCGCCTGTTCCGGCGCGGCAAGGGCGAGGTCTCGACCGACGCGCCCGCCAGCGAGACCGGCGTCGAGCCGGCGGAGGCCTTTCCGAAAGCCGCGGAATAGAGCTTTTCCAGGTAGGCAGTGCAAGAAGCCGTCCGGAACAACCGGGCGGCTTTTTGCATTGTTCCCTCGAAGTTCAACCAGACGGCGAGGATTTTTCATGACGATCGGTACAATTCTCGTAATAATCCTGATCCTGATCCTGATCGGCGCCGTGCCGGCCTGGCCGCATTCGCGCTCCTGGGGCTACGGCCCTTCCGGCATCGTCGGTGTCATTTTGGTCGTGTTGCTGATCCTGCTGCTGATGGGCAGAATCTGACCTTCAATGAATTGCGGCCGGGCTTTGAAACCCGGCCGTTTCATCTTTCGTTGGAGCTTTTGATCAAGCAGCCAGGCGCGAGGGCTGCACGGCGATGCCGATATCCTGCAAGGCCTCCTTCACCGCCTGGTCGAGCGGGGTATGCGGGATTTCGCCAATGACTTCTTCCAGCCGCGTCGAGACCAGCCGGTGCGGTTCGAAGCGCAGATAGGACATCGACACGATCTCGCGCCACATGGCGACGAATGGGCTGCCGGCGCGCAGCACCCACCAGGGCATGAAGGAGAGCTTCAGCTTGCGGCCGAACGCCTTCTCGGCCGCCGCCTTCATGTCGACGTCGGTGATGGCATGACCCGGGAAGTTGATGGCTTCGAAGGAGCCCGTTTTGTCGAAGTTCTTCGCCAGGCCGACGAAGGCCACGGCGAAGTCCGGCAGATAGGCCCATTCATGCGTCAGGTCGGCTGGGCCAGGTGCAGTATAGACACCCTTGGCGATCTTGGCCGCGACGACGAGGTCGAACCAGGAGCCCGAGCCGGTGCCGCCGAAGAAGTCGCCGGCCCTGAGAATGATGGTGCGCACCCGGCCGGCTTCTGCCTCGCGGCGGAACAGCGCTTCCATGGCGCAGCGGATGCGGCCCTTCTCGGTGGTCGGATGGAACGGCGTTGCTTCCGTGATCACCCGCGGCATCGGCGAGCCGTAATTGTAGACCGTGCCCGGAAAGAGATGCAGGGCGCCGTTTTCGCGGCAAGCGGCCATGACGTTCTCGGCCATCGGCATGCACTTGCCCCAGTCGGTGTAGATCGGGTTCAGGCCGTTGAAGACGATGTCGACGCCTTGTGTGGCGCGGATCAGGGATTGACGGTCCAGCGCGTCGCCGGCAACAGCCGTGGCGCCTTTGAGTTCCGCCGGCACCTTGCCGGTGCGGGTGACGGCGCGGACGTCGAAGCCGGCATCGATGAAGGCCTTGCCGACCACGCGGCCGAGCCGGCCATTGGCGCCGAGGATTGCGATCTTGGTCATCTGTTCTCTCCGCTGTTTGCGTTTGCCCCTGAAATCTGATGCCTTCATCGACGAATTGAAATTGACTGAAGTCGGCGTTCTGTTATTCAAAAATGAATGAATGAATTCGACTGGAACCTGATCAAGAGTTTTGTCGCAGTCGCCGAGACCGGCAGTCTGTCGGGCGCCGCGCGCCGGCTCGCGGCCAGCCAGCCGACGCTCGGCCGCCATATCGCCGAGCTGGAGGCGGCACTTGGCGTCACGCTGTTCCGGCGTGGGCGTCGCGGCTACGAGCTGACCGAAGCGGGCAGCACGCTCTACGAGCGCGGGCGGGCGGTCAGCGAGCAGGCCAATGCGTTCTCGCTGCTGGCGCTGGGCTCGGTCGAGGCGATCGAGGGCACGGTGCGCATCGCCGCTAGCGAGGTGGTCGCCGCCTTCGTGCTGCCGGACATGATGGCGCGGCTTGGCGGGGAAGAGCCCGGCATCGAGGTCGAGATCGTCGCCTCCAACCAGGTCGAGAATCTCTTGCGCCGCGATGCCGACATCGCCATCCGCATGGTCAGGCCGGCGCAGAACGAGCTGGTGGCGCGCAAGGTCACCGACATTCCGCTCTGCCTATGCGCCGCGAGCGCCTATCTCGACCGGCGCGGTCGGCCGGAAAAGCCCGCCGACCTTGCCGATCACGCCTTGGTCGGCTTCGATCGCAGCGACGAGATCATTCGCGGCTTCACGTCGTTCGGCATTCCGGTGGCCCGCAGCCATTTCCGGTTCCGGACCGACAACCAGATCGTGCTGTGGGAGGCGGTGCGGACCGGCAACGGCATCGGCCTCGGCCAGGAGCCGCTGGCCGACCGCGATCCGGACCTGGAAAAGCTGTTGCCCGATGTACCCCTGCCGATCCTGCCTGTCTGGCTCGCCATGCATCGCGACGTGCGCACCAGCATGCGCATCCGCCGCGTGGCGGATTTCCTGCACGAGGAGCTGAAGCGTTATTCGGCCGGCACGGGTTCGGGAGCGAATTCGGCCCGGTGAGCGAGGCCTGCCATCAGGAGCACGACGACCAGCAGGCCGGAAAGCGCAATGAAGATCGGTCCGAAGCTCGAATGCTCCGCGACGAAGCCGATCGCCGACGGTGCCACCAATATGCCGGAATAGCCCATGGTGGTGACGACGCTCATGCCGGTGCCCGACGACATGCCTTCCTGGTTGCCGCCGGCTGAGAACAGGATCGGCACCATGTTGGCGATGCCGAAGCCGCAGAAGGCGAAGGCGGCGATGGCGAGGTAAGGCGAGGACGAGAGGCCGGCGACCAGCATGCCGGCGGCCGCGACCAGCGCCGAGCCGCGCAAGGTCTGCACTGCGCCGAAGCGGTTGCGCACGCCGTCCCCCAGGAAGCGCATCAGCGCCATGACGCCGGAAAAGGCGGCATAGGCGAGGCCGGCGACCGCGAGGTCGGCGCCCAGTTCCTGATGCAGGAACAGCGCCGCCCAGTCGAGCACCGCGCCTTCGGAGATCATAGTGAGCAGCGCCATCAGCCCGACCAGATAGACGGCCGCGTGCCGCGGCAGCGTGAATTTCTGATGCTCGACAGCCTGCGGCCGGTCCTCGGCGACGAGATAGCGAATGGCGAAGGCGATCACGGCGAAGGCGACTACAGTGACTGCGACGGCATGGGGAAGATAGCCGTAGTTTTGGATCGAATAGCCGCCGAGCGCGCCGCCGGCGAAGCCGCCAAGGCTCCAGAAGCCGTGCGAAGACGACATGATCGCCCGGGAAAGCCTTCTTTCCACCACCACGGCATTCGAGTTCATGGCGACATCCATGCCGCCGATCGAACCGCCGAAGATGAGCATGGCGACCGCCGCCAGGGGAACATTGGGCGCGAGCGCCACGATCAGCAGGCCGAAGCTGCCGCAAATGCCGGACCAGCGCGTCACGCTGCGCGAGCCATGCCTGGAAATGAGATGGCCGCACCAGGTCATGGCCATGACCGCGCCGACGCCGAACAAAAGGATCAGCAGGCCGAGCGTGAATTTGCTGATGTCGAGCCGGGTCAGGAACACCGGGATCTGCGGCGCCCAACTGCCGGTCAGAAAACCATTGGCGAGGAAGATACCGGCGACGGCCCAGCGGCCGCGCGTCGCGGCCTGCATCGTGGTTTGCACGTTCATGGTCTAATCCGCCATGTAAATGGTTCGCGCGGCAAATTAGATCGATTCAATCGGCAGTCAAGGACCGTGATGCGGAAGTGGTTGGACCAAGGGGCGAGGAGTGGGAAAATCGGACGATGGCGATCCTTCGCGCCCCCTCTGTCCTGCCGGACATCTCCCCCACAAGGGGGGAGATTGGCGCTTTCGGCGCCCCGCTCATTCCTGCAGCGTCCGTGATTGGCGAAAGCTGAGGCGACATCTGATCTCCCCCCTTGTGGGGGAGATGGCCGGCAGGCCAGAGGGGGGCGCTGTCCCGCCAGCGTTCGCTCTTATGCCCTCGCCGTAGCTCAATGATCCTTCGGGCGCTTGGCCTCGAACTCGGCCTTCTTGGCTGCGGAGGCCTCGGTCTGGTTAAGCGCCTGCCATTCGGCATAGGGCATGCCGTAGATGATCTCGCGCGATGCATCCTTCGACAGCGCCACGCCCTCGGCCTCGGCGGCCTCGCGATACCAGTTGGACAGGCAGTTGCGGCAGAAGCCGGCGAGGTTCATCAGGTCGATGTTCTGGACATCGCCGCGATCGCGCAGATGCTGCACCAGCCGGCGGAAGGCTGCCGCCTCGAAATCACGCTTCTGGTCGTCCCTGAGTTCGGTCATGGGGAAAACTCCCGGCCTTGGCGGCCCTTCATGCCGGCCCGGTGCGCGAGCCGAACATCTTCACCTGATGTATATCGGCACGGCGGTCGATGGCGTCAACGATGGGCGCCAGCCGCTCGGCCCAGGCAAGCGCCCCGGCGCGGTCGGCGATCAGGTCCTGGCGGATTTCGATCAGCGCATGGGCGTAGCCGTTGACGATGGCGTGGCGGAACATGGTGTCGCCGCGCAGCGCGCCGTCATAGGGTTCGTTGTCGCCGACGACGAGGGCGTTGTCCTCAGCCAACATATCGATCAGCGGCCGCGCCACGCGGTCGTCGCGGTCCCACAGCACGCCGACATGCCAGGGGCGGACAAAGCCCTGCATCACCGGCGTGAAGGAATGGACGGAGAAGATGAACGGCGCCTTGCCCGACGCGTGCGCCACGGAGGCGATCATCGCGCCGACGGCGTCGTGATAGGGCCGGTAGAAGCGGTCGAGCCGCCGCTCGCGTTCTTCAGGGGCGATCGGATAGTTTCCCGGCACCACGGTGCCGTCATAGAGCTGACGGATCATGGTCGGGTCGTCCTCGCCCCGGTTGGGGTCGATCAACAGCCGCGAGAAGCCGGCCAGCACCGCCGGCGCGTCGAGCGCCGCCGCGAGCTCGCGCGTCACCGTTTCGACGCCGATGTCGTAGGCGATGTGACGGTCGAATTCGGCCGCCGGCAAACCGAGACTGCCATACTCCTCCGGCAGGTCGCGGCGGGCGTGGTCGGCGAGAAGCACGACGCCTTTCTTGCGGTCGCCCTCGACAATGTCGAACGGCGTGAAAACTGTGGATCGGGTCATCGGCTGAAAAGGGGATGGCGGCTGCGATGTGGTATCGTCATTCCACGAAGAGGACGCTGGCGCAATGCCGTTGTTTGGCCAAGGTTTCCGCAAAAAATCCCCGGCGGTGGGAGAATCTGCGCGACGGGCCCTTCTAAATCGATTGGAATTGAACAAAACGGCGCGTTGACATGCGACCGGAGTTTGCTGAAAAGGGGCTTCGAGAGATGCAAATGTGGTTCGCAAGGGGATCTGCGATGGGTTTTGCCGGCCGGCTGCGTGAGCGCCTGGCCCTGCCGTTGCTGATCGTCTGCGCGGGATTTTTCGCGATAGCCGCGGCCTCGCCGGCCCGGGCCGACTTCCGCGTTTGCAACGCAACGCAAAATCTGGTGGGCGTCGGCATCGGCTATCGCGCCAAGGCCGGCTGGATCACCGAGGGCTGGTGGCACATCGAAGGATCGACCTGCAAGACGCTGATCGAGGGTCCGCTGTCATCAAGGTTTTATTATCTTTATGCAGAAGACGCCGAGCGCGGCGGGCGCTGGGACGGCCCGATTAACATGTGCGTCGCCGAAAAAGAGTTCAAGATCGCCGGCGTGAATGATTGCGTCGCCCGGGGCTTCCAACGCGCCGGATTTCAGGAATATGACACGGGCGAGCAGGCCAGCTGGATGGTCCAGCTGACCGACGAGCCCGCAACGGGAGGCGCGCCAGCGACCCCCGCTCCGGGAACAAACACTCAATGAGACGCAACCGCAAGGTCAAGATCCTCGCCACCATCGGTCCGGCTTCCTCCTCCGAGGAAATGCTGAAGAAGCTCTTCGAAGCGGGCGCCGATGTCTTCCGCATCAATATGAGCCATACCGATCACGAGCTGATGCGCACGCTGGTCGGCCGCATCCGCGCCGTCGAGGCCACCGTCGGCCGGCCGATCGGCATCCTCGCCGACCTGCAGGGTCCGAAGCTCAGGGTGGGCAAGTTCGCCAACGGCAAGGAAGCGCTGACTGTCGGCCAGACCTTCACGCTCGACGACAATCCGGAACCCGGCACGTCGAAGCGCGTGTACCTGCCGCATCCCGAAATCCTGAGCTCGGTCGAGGCCGGTCACAGACTTTTGATCGACGATGGCAAGCTGGAGCTGAAGGCGGTGAAGGCCGACGGCAAGTCGATCGCCTGCACCGTCGTTGCCGGTAGCGGAATCTCCGACAAGAAGGGCGTCAGCCTGCCCGACACCGACCTGCCGGTCGGCGCGCTGACCGACAAGGACCGCGCCGATCTCGACGCGGTGCTCGCCACCGGCGTCGATTGGGTGGCGCTGTCCTTCGTGCAGCGGCCGGAGGACCTGGCCGAGGCGCGCAAGATCGCGCGCGGCCGCGCGCTGATCATGGCCAAGATCGAGAAGCCGCAGGCCGTTGCCCGGCTCCCTGAGATCATCGAGCTGTCCGATGCGCTGATGGTCGCCCGCGGCGATCTCGGCGTCGAGATGCCGATCGAAGCCGTGCCCGGTATCCAGAAGCAGATCACGCGCGCGGCGCGCCGCGCCGGTAAGCCGGTGGTGATCGCGACACAGATGCTGGAATCGATGATCACCGCGCCCGTGCCCACCCGCGCCGAGGTCTCCGACGTGTCCATCGCCGTCTTCGAAGGCGCCGACGCGATCATGCTTTCGGCCGAATCCGCGGCCGGCGCCTATCCGGTCGAGGCGGTCGGCATGATGAACCGCATCGCCACCAAGGTCGAAACCGACCCGACCTATGCCGGCATCATCAACGCGCAGCGTTCGGAACCCGAGGCGACCGGGGCCGACGCCATTTCGCTGGCGGCCCGCGAGATCGCCGAGACGCTGAAATTGTCGGCGATCATCTCCTATACCGCGTCGGGAACGACCGGGCTGCGCGCCGCGCGCGAGCGCCCGCAGGTGCCGATCGTGGCGCTGTCGCCGATCCTCAACACGGCGCGCCGCCTGTCTCTGCTGTGGGGCACGCATTGCGTGGTTTCGGAGGATGCGACCGATCTCGACGACATGGTCGACCGGGCCTGCCGCATCGCGCTGGAAGAAGGTTTCGGCAAGCCTGGCGACCGCGTGATCATCACGGCCGGTGTGCCGCTCAGGACACCTGGATCGACCAATATGCTGCGCATTGCGTATATCGGGTCGGACACGCATTAGCTATGCCGATATTCAGGTGAGGCCGGTCTGCAAGTAGCGGCTTCCTGCGCTTCCGGTGCTCACGTACTTTTAAGTACGCTCCGCTCGGGTTCTCGAAAGCCACTACTTTCGACTCGGCCTGACCTGAATCTCGACATAGCTAACCGTCTCCGCCGTGGAATTCAGGAGCTAATTCCCGAAATTTCAACCCGGCGCGAGCTCGGCGTCGGGCACTTTGATGTCCGGGCATTTTCCGTCGTTATGGGCATCACCGGCGATACGGCCTTCCACGGTCCTTGCCATTGCCTGCAAGTCGATCGGCGTGCCGGCCACCTTCTCGATCGCGCCGACCACGAGATCGGGTGCGATCCAGTCCGGCTTATGGCCGAGATTGCGGACCCAAACCAGTTCGGCGCCGGGAATATCGCGCTCGAGGCCGACAGAGTGGATCGTCGCGTAGACCACCTTGTCGCGGTCGCCCGAGATGACGACGGTCGGCGCCTTGATTTCCCGGTAAGCGGGCGAGGCGGCCCGGACATAGTCATAGAGCTGGGCGACGTCGCCGGCGTTGGCGCGGAAGGCAGACGGTCGCAGCACCAGCGGGATCGAAGCTCTGCCGATGTAATCGTCCGGCGGGTTGTTGGGCGAGAAGACGCAAGCCGTCGCATCGCTGATCCGCAACATACCGGCCGGATAGGCGAGCGTTTCGGAAAACAGCCAGCCGAGCACCGGCATGGCGGTGAGCTTGTAGTACCAGGCGGTCGCGCCGCCCGGCCAGGGATGCGTGGCCGGTGACACGAAGACGAGACCGGCTGTTTTTTCTGGATGCTGGCGGACAAAAGCCTGGTGATCGCGCCGCCGAAGGAATGTGCGACGATGACCGCCTTTTCGATGCCGAGGCGGTCCATCAGCGCGGCGATCGTGTCGGCTTGCTTGGCAAGCGTTTCATTGTCGCCGCGTTCCGACCAGCCGAGGCCCGGGCGGTCGAGGAACAGCATCTCGGCGCGGCCCTCGAGCGGCGGCCTCAGCGGCAGCATCTGGTCCTTGAGGTTGGCGCTGGCACCATGGATGAAGACGACCGGCGGCAGGTCGGCGCCGGCGGGCGCCGGGATATAGGCATAATGGATGCGCGCGCCCTTGATCTCGGCGAACTCGCCGGCCGGCGGGCTGCGTCGCTCGATCAGCCAGACGCCGGCGCGGGTGACGCCGGCCAGGGCAAAGAGGAGCGCGATGAGGAAGAGTAGCGCGGCGCCGATGAGGTTCATGCGGTGAGATACGAGGGCAGGTCACAATCTGGTTCAGCGGTCTGGCGATCTTGACAGGTTGGGGCCGCGTTGGCAGCCGGAATCTGTCGTGCTGCCGTGGTCTGCGCGAGCCGGCGGTTTCTGCCAATCAGCAACGCATGCCATCCGGCAACGGAAGCGGCCCGTCAAAACTCCCGTGCCGGGTTAGTTCAGATTGATGTCACGGCTTGCCGACCGCATGGACACCGAGAAGCCGGCCAGCACGTCGAACAGCGCGATGATCATCAGCGTGAAGAAGACGGAGTGCGCCGCGCCCTTCACCAGCAGGAACTCGACGAGAAAAGCGATGAAGACCAGCGTCGACAGAAGGTGATCCAGGATCGAGGCATTGGTCGTGCGCACCGATTTCGAGATCTCGATGAAGAGAAAGATCAACCCGATCAGCACCATCAGGTCGCCGAGCGTCATCGAGAACACGCCGCCCGACATCATGCGGAAGGAGAACATCTCGGTCATCCAGGGATCGTCGCCGCCGCCGAACAATCCAAGCAGGCCGAGATTGTAGAGGACGAAAGGCACGATCAGCAGCGGGACGGCACCGAACATCTGGGCGACTCCAATGAGGGCACCCCCTCTTGTAAAATCCGCGGCAAGCGCGCCGTCAAGGTTTTTCGCCGCGGCGGTGAACACGCTGTAAGACCTAATGAAATAACGATGTCAGCCGGTTGCTTAGAGCAATTCCAGGAAAAGTGTGAGCGGTTTACCGTCCGGAATTGCGTCAGAACAAGGAGATAGAGCGGTTCGCCGTTTCCGTGAAACGGTGAACCGCCCTAGCCATCGGCAGGCGAGCGATCAATTCCGGACGCCGCCGGCGACAAACAAAAAAGACCGGCCAAAGGCCGGTCTTTTGAACGTCAGAAATCCTGGAAGCTTCTCAGCTTTCCTTCGGCTCCAGCACCTGGCGGCCGCGATACATGCCGGTCTTCAGGTCGATGTGGTGCGGGCGGCGCATTTCGCCGGAATTCTTGTCCTCGACATAGGTCGGGGCCTTGAGGGCGTCGGCCGAGCGGCGCATGCCGCGCTTCGACGGAGAGGTTTTTCTTTTTGGAACGGCCATGGATATGCTCCACTACATGGTCAAAATGCCCCGGCAACCCTCGCGAAAGGGCCGCATCGAGGCCATAATCTGAGAAAGTCGGGTGCCTATACACGCCTTGCGCCGTTTTGGCCAGCGTTACCCGCGAATTTTTTTGAGCGGCGCCGCTTCGGTTGGATCAGGATGCCGTTTCGTCGACACGCCGTCTTGGTCCAGGTCTTCGTTGGAGCGTGATCTTTTCCGAAAACCGGTTCCCACTTTTCGGAATCACGCCCTAATCGAGGCATCCCACATAGGCGCCGGATCTGCTTGCGCGGCGCTCGATCAAGCTCGCAAGACGCCTCAGTCCCGGCCCCGGCTTGGCCGGGTTGCGCGCGATCGGGTTGGGCAGGCTGACGGCCAGCAGCGCCGCCTGCCTGCGCGACAACTGCTTGGCAGAGATGCCGAAATGATGCCGCGCGGCGGCCTCGATGCCGTAGATCCCCGGCCCCCATTCGGCGATGTTGAGATAGATCTCCATGATGCGCCGCTTCGACATCACCGCATCGAAATAGACGGCCAACGGCAGCTCGACGACCTTGCGCACGCTGCCAAGCGGCCGCGACCACAGGAAAAGGTTCTTCACCGTCTGCATGGTGATGGTGGAGGCGCCGCGCGTCGCCTCGCCGGCCAGCGCGTCATCGACCACGCCGCGCAATTCGCCGAGATCGACGCCGCGATGGAAGCAGAACTGCCCGTCCTCCGACATGATCACCGAATGCGCCAGCACCGGCGCCACGTCATCGATCGACACCCAGCGCCGGTCGTAGCCGGAGAATGTCGCGAGGTCCTTCAGCATCAGCGTCGAGACGGGGTGCACGAAGGACGGCAGGTACAGGAAAGTGAGCACGACCGGGATGGCCGCCAGCACGAGCGCGACGACCAGGCAGCGCCGGCCGATGCGCCTCAGACTGGCGCGGCTCAGGCGCCGCGACCGCGCCATGTCCAGCCCCTCGCTTCCATCTTCGACGATCGGTTCCGTCAAGCCGTCCCACCCGTGCCTCGCCCCCTCCGGCATAAAGGCGCGCGCCTGCTTGCGCAATGTCTGAGTGTCGGCTACCGGTCCCGCCCATGAGCAAAGACGACCAGATCGCCTTCGAAACCACGCTTTTGATGCGCGCTGCCGCCGTCGAGACCGAGCTGCGCCGGATTCTCGACGGACGTCCGCTCACCAGTGAGATCGCGCGGCCCGAGCGCCTGATCGCGGCCATGCGGCATGGCGTGCTCAATGGCGGCAAGCGGCTGCGCCCTTTTTTGGTCATGGAAAGTGCCGCGCTGTTTTCGGCCGACAACGACGCCGCGCTGCGCGTCGCCGCGGCGCTGGAATGCGTGCATTGCTATTCGCTGATCCATGACGATCTGCCGGCCATGGACGACGACGATCTGCGGCGTGGCCAGCCGACGGTGCACAAGGCCTTCGACGAGGCGACAGCGATCCTCGCCGGCGACGCGCTGCTGACCTTGGCCTTCGACATCATCGCCGACGAGGCGACGGCCTTGCCTGCCGACCGCAAGGTGGCGCTCGTGCTGGCGCTCTCGCGCGCGGCCGGCGCCGGCGGCATGGTCGGCGGCCAGATGCTCGATCTCGACGCCGAGCGCAAACGGCCGGATGAGGCGGGCATCATCACGCTGCAGGCGATGAAGACCGGCGCGCTGATCCGCTTCGCCTGCGAGGCCGGCGCGATCGTCGCCGGCGCGCCATCCGACGACCGGGAGCGGCTGGCCGAATTCGGCTCGGCGATCGGCCTTGCCTTCCAGCTCGCCGACGACCTGCTCGACCTGACGGCCGACGCCAAGCAGATGGGCAAGGCGACGAACAAGGACGCCGCCGCCGGCAAGGCGACGCTTGCTTCGCTGCACGGCCCCGACTGGGCGCGCGGCCAGTTGCACGGCCTGATCGACCAGGCGCATGCGCTGCTCGAGCCTTATGGAGAGCAGGCGGAGTGGCTCAAGGAAGCCGCGACTTTCGTGGCGACGCGCAATAACTGACGGCGTGGGTATTAGCCGAGCCGAACCGGCTTCACAGTTTTGCTTTGGCGAAAATGCCCGACGCCCATTCCAGGAACATACGCAGACGCGGCGCGAGCTGGCGGTTCTGCGGATAGAGCGCCGAGAGCGGCGTCGGCGTCGGTGGAAAATCCCCCAGAACCTCGACCAGCGTCCCGTCCGTGAGGTCCTTTTCCAGCCGGTAGCGTGGCGCTTGCAGAAGCCCGAGACCGAGGCGCGCCAGCGCGACGGCGGTGTCGGAATTATTCACACGCACCCGGCCGGGCAACGTGACCTGACGCACCGTTGAGCCGATCGTGAACTCCAGCGGCAGGACCTCGCCCGTGCGCGAGGAGACGAACCCGACGGCCTGATGGCCGTCCAGCGCTTCCGGTGAGGCCGGCATCTCATGCCGCTTCAGATAGCTCGGGCTGGCGCAGGTGATTTCGCCGATCATCGCCAGCCGCCGCATGATCATGCCGCTGTCCTGCGGTTCACCGGCGCGAATGACGCAGTCGACGCCTTCGCGCACCAGGTCGACCAGCCGGTCGCCCTGGCCGATATGCAGATCGATGCCGGGATAGCGTTCGAGGAAGGCCGGGAGTTCCGGCAAAAGGAAGCGCTGCGTGATCAGCGGATGCGCATCGATGCGCAACAGACCGCGCGGCTCGGCGCTGCGAAACCCGGCCTCGGCATCCTCCACCTCGCCGAGGATGAAAAGGCAGCGCTCGTAGTAGGCCTGCCCGTCGAGCGTCGTGGCGACATGGCGCGTGGTGCGGTCCAGCAGCCTTGTCCCAAGATGCTCCTCCAGTTGCTGGATCGCTTCGGTCGCGGTCGAGCGCGGCAGGCCGAGGTCGGCCGCGGCCGCGGTGAAATTGCGCCGCTCCACCACGCGGACGAACAGCCGCATCCTGTCCAATCGATCCATCGCCAATTGTTCGCTCCATCCGAATACTGCTGTCAATAGAAGCCTGATTATCCGGAAAGCGCCGCGATCTATATCCGCTTCACAACAATGAACGGAGATCGATCATGCAGAAGACAAGAACCGCGATCGTGACAGGCGCCTCCAGAGGCATCGGCGCGGCCATCGCCGAACGGCTCGCCCAGGATGGCATGGCCGTCATCGTCAACTATGCGCGTGGCAAGGACGCGGCCGACGAAGTCGTATCGGTTATCGAAGCCGCCTCCGGAAAGGCGCTCGCGGTACAGGCCGATATCGGCGAACCGAGCGGCATGGCCACGTTGTTCGACGCCGCCGAAAAGGCCTTTGGCAAGGCCGACATCCTCGTCAACAATGCCGGCATGATGCGGCTGTCGCCCATCGCCGACACCGACGACGCTGCATTCGAACGCCAGCTCGCTATCAATCTCGGCGGCACGTTCCGCGGCATGCGCGAAGCTGCAAGGCGATTGAACGATGGCGGCCGCATCATCAATTTTTCTTCAAGTGTCGTGGGTTTCTACCAGCCGGCCTACGGCGTCTATGCCGCGACCAAGGCGGGCGTTGAAGCGATGACGCATATCCTTGCCAAGGAGCTCGGCCCGCGCCGCATCACGGTCAACGCCGTCGCGCCCGGCCCGGTCGACACCGAACTCTTCACCGACGGCAAGAGCGCCGCGCAGATCGAGGCGATCACCAGGCTCATTCCGCTCGGCCGCCTCGGCCAGCCCGACGATATCGCCGGGCTCGTCGCCTTCCTTGCCGGCCCGGACAGCCAATGGGTCAACGGCCAGATCATCCGTGCCAATGGCGGCGCGATCTAAAAGCAATTCCAGCAAAAGTGCGCAGCGGTTTTGCGTCCGGAATTGCGCAGAAACAGAAAGACGGCGGTCATGCAGCAGACAATTCTCATCACCGGCGCATCGAGCGGTTTTGGCGCCATGACGGCGAAGGCGCTCGCCAGGGCCGGCCACCGGGTCTATGCCTCGATGCGCGATCCGCAAGCGCGTGGAGGCGCCGCCGCGGCCGAGATCGAAAGACTGGCCCGCGACGAGAACCTGGCGATCCGCGCCATCGCGTTGGACGTGTTGTCGGAACCGTCGATCGAGGCGGCGGTAAAAACCATCCTGGCGGAAGCCGGCCGCATCGACGTCGTTATCCACAATGCCGGCCATATGGTGTTCGGGCCGACCGAGGCCTTCACGCCAGAGCAGCTGGCGCAGCTCTACGACGTCAATGTGCTGGGCACCCAGCGCGTCAACCGTGCGGTGCTTCCGCATATGCGCTCGCTCGGCCGCGCACTGATGATATGGGTCGGATCGAGCAGCACGCGCGGCGGCACGCCGCCCTTCCTCGCACCATATTTCGCCGCCAAGGCGGGCATGGATGCGCTGGCACAGAGCTACGCGCTGGAGCTTGCCCGTTTCGGGATCGAGACGAGCATCGTGGTGCCGGGCGCCTTCACCAAGGGCACCGAGCATTTCGCTCATTCCGGCAAGCCGGCCGACACCGGGCGCGCTGTCGCCTATTGGTCAGGCCCTTACGCGGGCGCGGATGAGCAGGCGCTCAAGGGTCTTGCCGGCCTGGAGCCCGCCGACGTCGACCCCTCCAAGGTCGCGCAGGCCATCGTCGATCTGGTGGCGATGCCGCATGGCCGCCGGCCGTTCCGCGTCCATATCGACCCGTCCGACGACGGGGCTGCCATCGTCAACGGCGTCGCCGACCGCGTCCGCGCTCAGCTTCTGGAGCGCATCGGCCTTGCCGACCTCCTTCATCCAAAGCCCTGAAACCCAACGCGAAAGGAACCGATAAATGCCCTTTGCCAACTTCAAGATGCCCGAAGCCGCTCTCACGAAGGCGCAGAAAGAAGACCTGGTCCACAAGACCACGCAGATGTTCGTCGACTTTTTCGGCGAAGGTGTGCGTCCCACCACGATGGTGCTGATCGAGGAGGTTCCCGATGGGGGCTATGGCCGCGCCGACGAGGTCTTCGTCATTCCCGACGCCTACCGGGCCAAGGAATAAGGTCTGAATTGACCAAAAGCGGGGCCGCTTGCAGAGCGGCCCCCCGACTTGATCCGTGAGCGCGGGGGAATCTCGCCCACCAACGAAATCTTAATGTAAATCAAGCGTAATCCCGACCATTAAAATTGTGCGTATGTGTTGGGGTTGCGCATGCCGGAATATTCTTCCTTCCTCCGGTCGATCCGGATCCGCTACATTTCGGGACTGCTTGTCTTCGCGCTGGCCTCGGCCGCCGTGATGTTCGCCCTCAACCGTGTGAATTCGTACCGCCACGAGGTCGATGCCCTCAGCGGCAATTTCGTCATCTTCGCCCGCGATCTGCGCAACGCCACCAATTTCGCCGAGACGACCGGCACCGCCTGGCGCAGCGAGACGCGCGATGCGCTGACCGCCGCCGCGCGCGGGCATTCGGAGCGGCTGACTGCCGAGATCGAGATCCTGAACACCCAGCTTGCCGCGATCAAGCCGCGCCTGTCCAGGAACACCATCAACACGCTGGATACCGCTTCGGTGAACAACGACCTGTTCTGGTCGGCACGCGACATGGTGCGCAACTTCAATTTGATGTCGACCGCCCAGAAGGTCGATGAATGGAGCTACCGCGAAATCCGCAATCAGAACGACCTGTTCGCCCAGCCGATGCTGGTCAAGGTGCGCACCGCGCTCGACGAGGAGCGTCGCCTCGCCGACGCTTCCAACGACCGGCTGCTGCTGTGGGCGAGCGGGTTGCTGTTTGCCGTGCTCGGCATCGCCGCGGTTCTGATCTTCCGGCCGATGGAGAATGCGATCCGGCGCGCCTTCGCCGAGAGCGCCGCGTCGCTGTTCAAGGCCGAGGCCGCCGATCGCGCCAAGTCGGAATTCCTCGCCAATATGAGCCATGAGATCCGCACGCCGATGAACGGCGTGCTCGGCATGGCCGAGCTGCTGGCCAAGACGGAGCTTACGCCGCGCCAGAAGACCTTCACCGACGTCATCGTCAAATCCGGCAACGCGCTGCTCACCATCATCAACGACATCCTCGATTTCTCGAAGATCAATGCCGGCCAGCTCACCCTCGACCCCGCTCCCTTCCGCCTGGCCGAAGCGGTCGAGGATGTAGCGACGCTGGTCTCGGCGCGCGTTGCCGAAAAGAACCTCGAGCTCATCGTGCGCGTCGATCCGCGCCTGCCGGCCTTCGTCGTCGGCGATGCCGGGCGCTTCCGCCAGATCGTCACCAATTTGCTCGGCAACGCCGTGAAGTTCACCGAGAAGGGCCATGTGCTGGTCGATGTCGGCGGCGATGTCGTGAACGGCGTGGTCCAGCTCAAGGTCCGCGTCGAGGACACCGGCATCGGCATCCCGGCCGAGAAGCTGCAAAGCGTGTTCGAGAAATTCGCCCAAGTCGACGGCTCCTCGACCCGCCGCCACGAAGGCACCGGGCTTGGCCTTGCGATCGCGGCCCGGCTCGTCGACCTGATGGGCGGCAAGATCGGCGTCGAAAGCGAGATCGGCCGCGGCTCCGTCTTCTGGTTCGCCGTGCCGCTGCCCGCGCACAACCAGGAAGCGGCCGACAAGCTGGTGCCGGTCGACGTCACGGGCGCCCGGGTGCTGGTCATCGACGACAATCCGGTCAACCGGGAGATCCTGCTGGAGCAGCTCAGAAGCTGGAGCTTCGACTGCGCGGCCGCCGAAAGCGGCGCCGTCGGCCTTGCCTTCCTCGACCGCGCCTGCCAGCTCGGCGCCTCTGTCGATTGCATCATCCTCGACTACCAGATGCCCGGCATGAACGGCGCCGATGTCGCTAAGGCGATCGCCTCGGACAGCCGTCTTTCCTCCATCCCGGTCGTGCTGCTCACCTCGGTCGACCAGGTCGATTTCGGCAGGATGGTCATCGATTTCGGCATCGTCGCGCATCTCACCAAGCCGGCGCGTTCGGCGGTGCTGCTGGGCACGGTGATCTCCGCCATCCAGAAGGCGCGCACGCAGGGCGCCAAGGCGCATTTCGTGCGCGAGCCGGTCGCGGCGCAGGCGGCGCCGCCGGCCTTCACCGTCATTCGCGGCCCGGCGGTGCCCGTGCCGGCGGCACTGGAATCGACCGCAGCGCCGAGCGGCCCGATCGATATCCTGATCGCCGAGGACAATGACGTGAACCAGCTGGTCTTCGGCCAGATCCTCAACGGTTTCGGGCTGAGCTACCGCATCGCCGGCAACGGCCGCACGGCGGTCGAAATGTACCGCGCGCTGCGTCCTCGCCTGGTGCTGATGGACGTCTCCATGCCGGAGATGAACGGCTATGAGGCAACCCGCGCCATCCGCGCGATCGAGGAACAGAACGGCGAGCGCACGCCGATCATCGGCGTCACCGCGCATGCGCTCAAGGGCGACCGCGAAAAATGCATCGAGGCCGGCATGGACGACTATCTGCCGAAGCCTGTCTCGCCCGATCGCCTCGGCGCCAAGATCGGCACCTGGCTCAGCGAGACCGTGGCGGCGAAGACGGCGTAGTCACCGGTTGCGCATCACCACGCAGGCGCCGCCGACGCTTTGCAGCTTCTCGCAGATGCCGTTGGCCTCGCCGCGCGAGTCGGCGCCGATCCTGACCGCGTAGATGCCGCGCCGGCCGATCGGCGTGCGCACCCGGCTCACCACCGGATCATGGCTGGCGAGCAGGGCCGGGAACCGGCTTTTGACTCTCAGCCATTGGCCGATCGCCGCCGAGCGGCGGAAATTGCCCGCCACCTGCACGCCCCACGGCTTGACGTTGATCGAGGCCATGGCGACGGTCCGCGACATGATTACCGGCAGCCTGCGGCAGGCGACCGCGAAGCTCATCTTGGGGTCGAGCGGCTGGACGGTGCCGGCATAGGATTTGTCGGAAAACTTGTCGACGGGTTCGCCCATGATGTCGAAGACATAGCTTTCCGTCTCCATCGGCAGGAAGCCGCCGGAATCCAGCCAACGCGACACACGGTTCTCGCCGGCATTATAGGCCGCGGCCGCGAGGCCGAGATTGCCGTAGCCTGCCCTCATCTCGGCAAGGTACTTCGCCGAGGCGGGAAGCGCCTGCTCGATGTCGAAGGAATTGGCCAGGCCGCGCATCTTGGCGGTGCCGGGCATGAATTGCGCGATGCCTTCGGCGCCGACCGGGCTCACCGCGTTCGGATCGAAGCGGCTTTCCTTCCAGATCAGCCTGGCGAAGAAATCCTTGGGCAGGCCATTCTGCTGGGCCTGGGCTTCGATCAGATCGCAGACACGGTTGATCAGCCGTTTTGCCGCGGACCGCGACTGCGGCGGATCGGCGAGCGCCTGACCAGCCCAAAGGAGCCAAACCGACATCACGCAAACGGCAACCGCCATGGCAAGGATTGAGCGCCGAGCCCGTGTCGAAAACCGCTCCGGCGAGCCAGATGATGGTGTCTTCGAGAACCGGAGCGGAGCGGACTGGTAGTCCGTGAGCACCGGAAGCACAGAAGACGCCTTCAGGTGGCCGCCGAAGTGGATTTTCGGCATGGGCTCATTCGGCCGCGGCTTTGCCGTGTCCGTACCGCTGCTCGATATAGTCGCTGACCATCTTCTCAAAATCCTGCGCGATGGACGGACCGCGCAGCGTCGCCGCCTTCTTGCCGTCGATGAAGACAGGCGCGGTCGGCGTCTCGCCTGTGCCGGGCAAGGATATGCCGATATCGGCATGCTTGGATTCGCCGGGGCCGTTGACGATGCAGCCCATCACCGCGACCTTGAGGTTCTCGACGCCGGGATATTTCTCGCGCCAGACCGGCATGTTCTTGCGAATATCGGCCTGGATGCTCTGGGCGAGTTCCTGGAACACGGTGGATGTCGTGCGGCCGCAGCCGGGGCAGGCGGCGACGATCGGCACAAACTGCCGGAAGCCCATGGTCTGCAAGAGTTCCTGCGACACCTGCACTTCGCGGGTGCGGTCGCCATTCGGCTCCGGCGTCAGCGAGATGCGGATCGTGTCGCCGATGCCCTGCTGCAGCAGGATGCCCATCGCCGCGGAAGAGGCGACAATGCCCTTGGTGCCCATGCCGGCTTCGGTGAGACCCAGGTGCAGTGCATGGTCGGAGCGGGTGGCGAGCTCGGTGTAGACGGCGATCAGATCCTGCACGCCGCTGACCTTGGCCGACAGGATGATCTTGTCGCGGCCAAGCCCGATCTCTTCCGCCATCTCGGCCGACAGGATGGCCGACTGGACGATCGCCTCGCGGGTCACTTCCTGCGCGGTGAGCGGCGAGCCCTTCGCCTGGTTGTCGTCCATCAGCCGGGTCAAAAGCTCCTGGTCGAGCGAGCCCCAGTTGACGCCGATGCGCACCGGCTTGTCGTGTTTGATCGCCATTTCGACGATCGCCGCGAACTGGCGGTCCTTCTTGTCCTTGAAGCCGACATTGCCGGGATTGATGCGGTATTTCGCCAGCGCCTCGGCGCAGGCCGGGTGATCGGCGAGGAGCTTGTGGCCGATATAATGAAAATCGCCGACCAGCGGCACATCGATGCCGAGCCGCAACAGCCTCTCGTGGATGCGCGGGACCGCCGCCGCGCTCTCGTCGCGGTCGACGGTGATGCGCACGATTTCCGAGCCGGCGCGATGCAGCGCCGCGACCTGGGCGACGGTCTGGTCGACATCGGCCGTGTCGGTGTTGGTCATCGACTGCACGACGACGGGCGCGCCGCCGCCGACGATCACACCGCCGACCGAAACGCCGACCGACGTCCGGCGCGGAAAGGGAGAGGAAAAATATCCGGTCATGCCGGCCGCCCTCATCTGAAAGTTCCGGGCATGAGGTGGCGGAGCAAAGATGGCTTGTCAATGGCAAGTAGCCGCAAGGCCGGCAAATCGACGGCCCGCGATCGGCGACCGCAGGTGGCCCACGCAACCCTCGGGCTACAAGATCCGCGCTAAAACGGTCGGCTGATTCAGTTAAAGGCAACAGGCCGGTGGCATGTCTTGCCACCGGTAGGTTGGCACCGCGGCGGGTGCGGTGATGTTGCCTAGGCTATGTTCAGTGTGCTGTGGGGCTTCCCTTCAGCTTTTCAATCTCGTCCTTGATTGCCAGCTTGCGTCGCTTGAGATTCACGATTTCGAGGTCGTCCACCGAAGGATGGTTCATCGCGTCGATAAGCTCACGCTCGATGTCACCGTGTTTCCGCTGCAACTCATCAAGATGGGATGCAAGAGACATGATTGGTTCTCCCTTTCATGGTTTCCTCGATTGCAGCCGTCGCAGGCACGTCCACCGCAGGTTGAGACTGTGACGGCACAATGACACTTTGCCACCAACCGATCTCGATGTCGAATGACACGTGGTAGCATTCCACGACAAAGTGAAATGTGATAAGGGCTGCGCGCCGGTCACAGACAGAAACCCGACCGGCCCCGCCCAGGCAGCCCGATTGGGCGACGCATACGCAAAACGGTAGATAATGTCCGAACAGGAACAGGCTGAAATACGCCTCGAATATTCCCGGCTCAAACAGGAACACGCCGATTTCGACGCCGCCATCAACGCGATGATCGCCACCGGCTGTGACCCGCTTCAGATCCAGCGCATGAAGAAGAAGAAGCTGATGCTGAAAGACCGGCTGTCGGCGCTGGAAGACCGCATCATTCCCGACATCATCGCCTGAGCGGACAGCTTCCGCGCTCGCCGTCTACGAGATCGAAAGCCGGGCGGCGCGCTCGCGCAGCAGCGCGACCAGTTCGTCAGTCCGCGCGTCCGATGTGTCGATCGGCACCACAAGGCACATCGTCGCCTCGACCTTGCCAGGCGCCGAGAACACGGGCGCTGCCAGGCATTTGGTGTAGGCATCGACCAGGCCCGACGTGACGCAATAGCCGGTGACGCGGGCCTTGCCGATGTCGTCGATGAAGTTGTCGAGCTCGATCTTGCGGCCGTCCGGCAGCACGAGATCGTCTTCCGTGACCATCGCCTCGATTCGGCTGCGATCAAAACCGGCCAGCAGCAACCGGCCCGAAGCAGTCCATGGCAGCGGGATCTGCAGGCCGGTGGCCGAGCTGATGCGGAATGGCCTCGTGCCCGGGCTGGAATGGATGATGGTGTATCGGCCGCTCTGCAGCATGCAGAGTTCCGACGTCTCGCCGGTCTCGCGTGACAGCGTGTCGACCTCCTGGCGGCCGCGCCTGAGCAGGTCGTTGCCGCGCATATAGGCCATGCCATAGAGATAGAGCTTCTTGCCAAAATAGACGCGATTGCCGTCGCCGGCCATTTCCAGGAGTCCCGCTTCGACCAACTCGCGCACCAGCGTGTAGGTGGTAGAGCGCGGCGCATTCAGCCCTTTGGCCAGCTCGCCGATGCCGATTGCGCGCTGGTTGGCGTGCAGGAATTCCAGGATGTTCAAGACCCTGTTGAGGCCCTTCTCGCGCGAGCCGGCCGGCCGCTCCTCCTGCGGGGCTTCCGCCGCCCAGCCGCTCATCGTTTCACCATCTTGCATTGTCGCTTCCTGATGCTAGTATCTGTCTTGTACAGGATACACACGTCTCTTGTAAGAGACAATCGCTGATTGCGATGCGTATTTCTGCTGCATTGGGGAACACACCATCAAAGGAGGTCGCCGTGAACGACACATCCGGCAGACGTGATTTTCTGAAACTGGGAATGGCGGGGCTGGCCACGGCCGGCGCACTCACCGCCATCAGCGCCGAGAAGGCCGCCGCGCAAGCCGCGTCCGACAGCGTGCTGCGCACCGCGCTCGACCGCGGCAAGCTGATCGTCGGCACCGGCAGCACCAACGCGCCGTGGCATTTCGAGAACGACGCCGGCGAATTGGTCGGCATGGACATCACCATGGGCCGCATCCTCGCCAAGGGCCTCTTCGACGACCCGACCAAAGTCGAGTTCGTCACCCAGGACCCGGCGCAGCGCATCCCGAACGTGACGACCAACAAGGTCGACATCACCATCCAGTTCATGACCATGACCGCGCAGCGCTCGCAGCTGATCCATTTCTCGCGGCCCTACTATGTGGAGGGTGTGGCGCTGCTGACGCTGCCCGGCTCCGAAAACAAGACATTCGACAAGCTCTTGGCCAATGGCGCCAACACCCGCGTTTCGATCCTGCAGAATGTCGATGCCGAAAGCTCGGTGCATTTCGCCTTGCCGCAGGCTCAGGTGCTGCAGATCGATACCCAGGCGAACGTGCTGCAAGCGCTGGAATCCAAGCGAGCCGACGCCGCGGCCGTCGATCTGTCGACCGTGCGCTGGCTCGCCTCGCGCAACCCGGACAAATATTTCGATGCCGGCAAGAGCTGGTACTCGATGCTCTACGGCGCCGCCGTCCGGCAAGGCGACCTCGATTGGCTGACCTTCGTCAACCAGACCTTCACTATCGCCATGTTCGGCCACGAGACGGCGCTCTACGATGCCGCCTTCAAGGAATATTTCGGCCAGGAGCCGCCGCCGCGCCATCCAGGCTTCCCGGTCATCTGACCTGGCCATACGACCAAGCCGGCGGAAGGGCGCGCGCTCTTCCGCCTGTTTTTCCTCGACATCGGCCACGCCGATGACGAACCTGTGTTCGTCACCGCGAGCCATTGAGACGGATGCATGGGCTACACGCTCAATTTCAACCTGATCTGGCGGCATTTCGACAAGCTGTGGGGCGGCTTGCTGCTCAGCCTCGAGCTCGCCGTGATCTCGATCGCCATCGGCATCGTCATCGGGCTGGTGCTGGCGGTCTGGTACGTCTCGGCCGGGCGCGTCGTGCGCACGATCATCGCGGCCTATGTCGAATTCATCCGCAACGTGCCGCTGATCCTGCTGGTCTATCTCGTCTTCTACGGTGTGCCGACCGTCATAGACCTCGCCTACAGCGCGCCCACCTCTTTTGTCGTGACGCTGTCGGTCTATAGCGGCGCCTATCTGGTCGAGGTGTTCCGCTCCGGCCTGGAGGCCGTGCCCCGAGGCCAGCTCGATGCCGGCAAGGCGATCGGCCTGACCCCCTGGCAGCGCCTGGTCCACGTACGCCTGCCGACGATGCTGCGCATCACACTGCCGGCCCTGTCCAATACCTTCATCTCGCTGTTCAAGGACACCTCGATCGCTTCGGTCATCTCCGTGCCCGAGCTGACCTATGGCGCCCAGTGGATCAACTTCAACACATTCCGCATCGTCGAGGTCTATCTGGTGACAACGGCGATGTATCTGGTTACCGGCTATGCGCTGCTGTTCGCGCTCAGGCTGGTCGAACGCCGGTTCAGGGCGGCGCGCTGAGATGCTGAGCCAGATCCTCTATGCCCTGCCGTTCCTTGCCGAAGGCTTCGCTGTGACCTTGTGGGTCTCGCTGCTGGTTGTGGTCCTGTCTTTGATTGCGGGCGTCCTGCTGGGCATCGGCCTCGTCTATGGGCCGGCGCCGCTGCGTTGGGCGGTGCGCATTTTCTCGGACACCATCCGCGGCATCCCCATCCTGGTGCTGATGTTCTTCGTCTATTACGGCCTGCCAGCGGTCGGACTGCATCTGCAGTCCTTCTGGGCGGCGGTGCTGGCGCTCACGCTGTTCAAGACGGCGCAGGTCGTCGAATATGTGCGCGGCGCCGTCGCCTCGATACCGAAAGGCCAGTCGGAAGCGGCGATGGCGATCGGCCTCACCTTCCGCCAGCGCCTCACCTCGGTCATCTTCCCGCAGGCCTTCCGCCGCTTCCTGCCGCCCTGGATCAACGGTGTCACCGATGCCGTCAAGGGCAGCGCGCTGGTTTCGCTGCTCGGCATCACCGACCTGATGCAGGCGGTCAACCAGGTCATCGGCCGCACCTATGAGGCGATGCCGCTCTATATCCTCGGCGCTCTGATCTATTTCGCCGTCAACTACGCGCTTTCCTACGCCAGCCGAAGGCTGGAACGGCGCTTCGCCTTCATCCGGGACTAACGCCATGGCCACCAGCTCCAACAACAGCCCAGCGCTTCTCGAGATCGCCGAGGTCTCGAAATCCTTCGGCCCGGTCGCGGTGTTGCGCTCGGTCAGCCTGCAGGTCGCCAAGGGCGAGGTGGTCACCATCATCGGCCCGTCCGGCAGCGGCAAGACCACGCTTTTGCGCTGCGTCAACTTCCTCGAAAGCTATGACTCGGGCTCGATCCGCATCGACGGCAAGGAAGTCGGATACCGTGATGCCGGGACGCGCCAGCGCCGCAGCGAGCGCGATTTGGCCGCCATGCGCGCCGAAACCGGCATGGTGTTTCAGAGCTTCAACCTCTTCCCGCATCTGACCGCCGCCGGCAACATCATGCTCGGCCTCACCAAGGTTCGCGGCAAGAGCAGCGCCGAGGCCCGCGCAATCGCCGAGCACTGGCTGGCTCGCGTCGGCCTCGCCCACAAGGCCGACAGCCTGCCGGCGGAGCTTTCCGGCGGCCAGCAGCAGCGGGTCGGCATTGCCCGCGCCGTCGCCATGGAACCGAAAATCCTGCTGCTTGACGAGATCACGTCGGCGCTCGACCCCGAGCTCGTGGGCGAGGTGCTGGCCGTGGTGAAAAGCCTTGCCGAGGACGGCATGACCATGGTGATGGTGACGCATGAAATGGCCTTCGCCCGCGACGCCTCCAGCCGCATCGTCTTCATGGCCGATGGCGGCGTCTCGGCCGTTGGGCCGCCGAAGGAAGTCCTTGCCGCGGAGACTACCAATGAGCGGCTGCGCACCTTCCTGGCGCGTTTCCGCGCCTCGCATTTCTGAAAGCGGATGGCTTTCGCCATCCAAGGAGTACCCTTCCATGTCGCCTTACGAACGGCTCGCAGAACTCGGCCTGACCCTGCCCGAGCCGCCGACACCCATCGCCAATTTCGTAACCCATGCTGAGAGCGGCCGTCTGATCTTCCTTTCGGGCCAGGGGCCGCTGCGCGCTGACGGCACGCTGTGCACCGGCAAGGTCGGCGACGACGTCACCGTCGAGCAGGCTTATGAGCATGCCCGCCTCACCGGTCTCAACCTGCTTGCGGTCATGCATGCGGCGGCGGGCGACCTCGGCCGCATCGTGCGCGTGGTAAAACTGCTCGGCTTCGTCAACGCAACCCCGACCTTCAGCGACCACCCGAAAGTGGTCAACGGCTGTTCGGACCTTTTCGCCGATGTCTTCGACAAGATCGGCGGCCATGCCCGCTCGGCGATCGGCGTCGGCTCGCTGCCTGGCAACATCACCGTCGAAATCGAAGCGGTCGTCGAAATCACCGCCTGACTTTAGGAGTTCGCCCTCATGAAAACCTATTCCGACGCCGGCTCCAACACGACAATCCGCGAGCGTCTGGGGCTGAGACCCATCATCAACGTCTCCGGCACGATGACGGCATTGGGTGCTTCGATCATCGTACCCGAGGCGATCAGCGCCATGGCCGAGATG
Source organism: Mesorhizobium sp. M2E.F.Ca.ET.209.01.1.1 (assembly GCF_004010375.2). NCBI lineage: Bacteria > Pseudomonadati > Pseudomonadota > Alphaproteobacteria > Hyphomicrobiales > Phyllobacteriaceae > Mesorhizobium > Mesorhizobium sp. M2E.F.Ca.ET.209.01.1.1. Next base: position 50,078 of record NZ_SADP02000031.1, read on the forward strand.
GCCTCGCAATGGGTGGAGATGGACGATCTGCAGCGCGCAGCGAGCGCGGTCGTAGCACGTCTCACCGGCGGCGAAGCCGGCTTCATCACCGCCTGCTGCGCCTCAGGCATCACCATGGCGATCGCCGGCGCGATGACCGGCACCAACCTTCTGGCAATCGAGCGGCTGCCGGACGACACGGAAGGGCTGAAGTCGGAAGTCGCGATCCAGCTTGGCCACATCGTCAACTATGGCGCGCCCATCGACCAGTCGGTCCGCGTCGCCGGCGCCAAGGTCATTCCGGCGGGCACCGTCAGCGTCACGCAGGACTACCATGTGCGCGAGGCAATCAATGAGCGCACGGCGGCGGCTCTCTACGTCGTTGCCCATCATACGGTGCAGTACGGCATGCTCTCGCTGGAGGAGTTTTGCGAGATTTGCCACGCTAAGGGCGTTCCGGTGATCGTCGACGCTGCCTCGGAATACGATCTGCGCAGCTTCCTGGCGCGCGGCGCCGACATCGTCGTCTATAGCGGCCACAAATTCTTGAGCGGCCCGACCAGCGGCATCGTCACCGGCCGCAAGGACCTGGTCCGCGCCGCCTATCTGCAGAACCGCGGCGTGGCCCGCGCGATGAAGGTTGGCAAGGAAAGCATCGCCGGCACCATGGCGGCGCTCGACGCCTGGGAAAAGCGCGACCATGCCGGCATCCGCCAGCGCGAGGAGGCGGCGCTCAATCTGTGGAAGGACGCGGTCCAGGGCATTCCGGGTATCAATGCGCAGATCATTCCCGACCCGACCAACAACCCTCTCGATCGCCTGCAGGTGTTCGTACGCCCTGAGAGCCGCTTCACGGCTGCCGGACTTGCCTCCGCGCTCGCCGCTGGCTCGCCGCCGATCATCGTGCGCAATCACGAGGTCGAGCGCGGCCATTTCTTCCTCGACCCTTGCAATTTGCATCCAGGCGAGGCGGAGATCGTGGCCGAGCGGCTGCGCGCGGTGCTGACGGCGAAGGACCGGCCGGCTGACGCGATGAAAGTGGCGCGCAAGGATTCTGCCGGATCGTTGCGCTGGCCGGACTAGAGCAATTCCAGGAAAAGTGTGAGCGGTTTTCCTTCCGGGATTGCGTAAAAACAAGGAGATAGAGCGTTTCACCGTTTCCGTGAAACGGTGAAACGCTCAAGCGTCGCCGTCGCGACAATCCTTGCGGCTATCGGCGAATTCCGCTAAGGCGCGCCTTTGCCGCCGGGGAGCGATACCTTGACCGATCAGCGTGCCGACGTCGCCATCATCATGGGCAGCCAGTCCGACTGGGCGACGATGCGCCAGGCGGCCGAAACCCTGGATGCGCTGGGCATCCCGCACAAAAGGCTGATCGTCTCCGCTCACCGCACACCCGACCGTCTCTATGACTTCGCCAAGGGCGCCAAGGCCGCCGGCTTCAAGGTCATCATCGCCGGCGCCGGCGGCGCGGCGCATCTGCCCGGCATGACCGCAGCGATGACGCCGCTGCCCGTCTTCGGCGTTCCGGTGGAATCCAAGGCGCTGTCGGGCCAGGACTCGCTGCTCTCCATCGTGCAGATGCCGGCCGGCATCCCGGTCGGCACGCTGGCGATCGGCAAGGCGGGCGCCGCCAATGCCGCACTTCTGGCAGCGGCGGTGCTGGCGCTCAACGACGACAAGCTCGCCGCCCGGCTCGACGCCTGGCGTTCGGCGCAGACCGCCAAGGTCGCCACCGAGCCGACGGACGCGCCGTGAGCCTGGCGCCCGGATCGACCATCGGCATCATCGGCGGCGGCCAGCTCGGCCGCATGCTGGCGATGGCTGCCGCTCGCCTCGGCTATCGCATCGTCGTCCTGGAGCCCCAGGCCGACTGCCCGGCGGCCCAGGTCGCCAACCGGCAGATCGTCGCCGCCTATGACGATCCGGCGGCGCTTGCCGAGCTCGCCGTCGCCAGTGCCGTCGTCACCTACGAATTCGAGAATGTCCCGGTCGCCGCCGCCGAAACGCTGGCGGCAAAAGTTCCGGTCTATCCGCCGGCCCGCGCGCTCGAAGTGGCGCAGGATCGCGTGACCGAGAAAAGCTTTTTGAACGGTATCGGCATTCCCACGGCCGAATTCTGCGCGGTCGACAATGACGACCAGCTGACCGAGGCGTTGAGGAAGTTCAATGGCAGCGGCGTGCTGAAGACACGACGCATGGGCTATGACGGCAAAGGCCAGCGCGTCTTCCGCAACATGGAAACGGGCGGCTTTGCCGGCACCTGCGAGGCGATGGGCAATGTGCCGCTGATCCTGGAATCGCTCGTCGGCTTCGAACGCGAGATTTCGGTGATCGCCGCGCGCGGTCTCGACAGCACGATCGCCGCTTTCGATCCAGCCGAGAATGTCCACCGCGAAGGCATATTGCGCAGCTCGACCTTGCCGGCGGCCATTAGCCCGCAAACGGCTGCCGCGGCCAAGGATGCCGCCGCGAAAATCCTCTCCGCGCTCGATTATGTCGGCGTCATCGGCGTCGAGTTCTTCGTGCTTGCCGACGGCTCGCTCCTGGCCAACGAGCTGGCGCCGCGAGTGCACAATTCCGGCCACTGGACGGAGGCCGCCTGCGTCGTCTCGCAATTCGAGCAGCATATCCGCGCCGTCGCCGGCCTGCCGCTGGGCTCGCCCGACCGCCATTTCGATTGCGTGATGGAAAACCTGATCGGCGACGACATGCTGAAGGTACCGGCGCTGCTTAACGAACCCGACCTGATGCTGCATCTCTACGGCAAGGCCGAGTCGCGCCCCGGCCGCAAGATGGGCCATTTCACGCGCCTCATCAGGCCGTGATTGCGCTCTATTGCATATCCTGGTCGTCGTCGCCCGCGTCCGAGCCGGCGCAGCTCGGATCGCTCAGCTTGCAGTTGGCGCCGGAGATGAGCTGCTTTATGCGCTCGTTGGTGAGCTTGGTCAGGCACTGCGACACCTCCATCGGATGGATGGAGCCGCCCTCGCTGTCGGCGGTCGCATAAGCGCATTCGGCTTCACGAAAGACGATCCAGGCGCGCTGCGCCGTCTGCAGCAGCTTGTTCGAGGCCTGATCGTTGCTGCTGACGATATTCTTATAGGCGGCGTTGAGCTTGGCATCGGCCGCCTGATAGTCGGCATCGGCGCAGCTGTTCAGCATCGACTGGCTGTCGTCGCTGCGGTCGCAGTCCTCGGCGAAGGCAGCCGGGGCGGTTGCCAGAAGGACCAGGCAGGCGGGCAGAAAGAGGCTGCGCATGGGAAATCTCCAGTCGCTCGAGCTTTGGGTCACCATCCCAGCCACCCTTGAGTCGCGCAATGCCGCGCCCGTCGCGATGGCAAATATTTGATAAGCCGCGTTCCTTGTGGCATTCGGGCGCGCTCATGTGGTTGACACGGGCAAGGCTCCTCGTTTATGAGCCACGCCAAGTTCAAAGGCGCGCTTTTTCCGGGCGCGCCTTTAAAATTCGGCCCGGGACGGGCCCTGACCGAACAGGCAAGACCATGAAGATCAAGAATTCGCTCAAGGCGCTCAAGGCGCGTCACCGCGACAACCGGCTGGTTCGCCGCAAGGGACGCATCTACATCATCAACAAGACCGCTCCGCGCTACAAGGCGCGCCAGGGCTGATCCTTGCGCGCGGCTTAGTGCATCTCGCCCAAACCTGGCAAGCGGTTTGGGTGAACGACATGCACGGAGAGACCACGCCGCGCTGATGTCGGGGTGCCGGTTCGCCGGCCCTTTCACGCTAAAATCACTTTGACGATCCGCCGCCCGGGATTAGATTCCGGCGATGCGGATTCTTTTTACATTTTTCACGGCGTTTTTGCTTTCCGGCGCGGCTTTGCCCGCGGGAGCAGAAACGGTGCCGGGGGCGCTGCCTCCCGATGCCGCGCCGCCGGCTGCGACACCGCCGCCGGCCGCGCCGACCAGGCAGGGCCGCCTCGATCAGCTGTTCACCGAGTTGAAGCGCGAACGCAACGAAAAGGCGGCCGAGCGCATTGCTGGCCGTATCTGGAACGAATGGAACCAGTCAGGCAGCGCCTCGATCGACCTGATGATGCAATGGGCGCAAAAGGCGACGGAAGACCAGAAATTCGACGTCGCGCTCGATTTCCTCGACCAGGTCGTGACCTTGCAGCCCGATTATGCCGAAGGCTGGAACCGGCGCGCCACCGTGCATTTCCTGATGAAGAATTACGGGAAGTCGATGGCCGACATCGACCGCACCCTGCAGCTCGAGCCGCGCCATTTCGGCGCGCTCTCTGGCCTCGCCCAGATCATGACCGAGACCGGCCACAAGCAGTCGGCGCTGGAGGCCTGGCAAAAGGTGCTGGCGATCTATCCGATGATGCGCAGCGCCCAGGACCAGGTTTCGACGCTTTCGGAAGAACTCGCCGGCGAGGGCATCTGACGCGCTCAAAGCATGTCTCCCGAAAGTGGGAACCGGTTTCGGGATAAAGACATGCGTAAAATCAAGACCTAAAGCGCACGGAGCGAATCTGAAAGATCGCGACGCGCTTTAGGTGCGTCCCTTCGTCTTAAATCGCGGCGCGCTAAAGCGTTTCACCGTTTCACGGAAACGGCGAACCGCTCTATCTCTTTGTTTTGACGCAATTCCGGACGGAAAACCGCGAACACTTTTCCTGGAATTGCTCTAACCGGATCCGCGCAACGCGCTTCAAGCTTCTGTTTTGATGTGGCGAAGTTCCTCGGCCTTGCGCTCGACGACGGCGTCATAAGCGGCCCGCAATTGCTGGCGCACGGTCGGCGCGCCCGGTGGTGTCCTCGAAGGCGCGCCCAGATGCTCATGGCGCAGCTCGTCCATGAACTGCTCCCATAGCGGCGGGCCGCCCTTTTCGAGCAGCTCGGCGCGGATCGACAATTCTTCCGTGACCGGCAGCCAGATGCGTCCCCAGGCGCCGAGCTGCGCCATGATCGGGACGAGCGTGATCGCCATCTCGCTCAGGCTGTAGATCGCCTTCTGCTTGTGGCTGGGGTCGTCGGCCTTGGTCAGCAGGCCGAGCGCCATCAGCCGCTTCAGCCGGTCGGCCAGGATGTTGGAGGCGATGCCTTCCAGCGAGCCATTGAGCAGTTCGCGAAAATGGCGCCGGCCGCCGAAGATCATGTCGCGCAGGATGATCAGGCTCCAACGGTCACCGAACACTTCGAGTGAGAGATTGATCGGGCAACCGGATCGTCGGTCGATGCTCATGGCAGTCTCCAGAAAAACCAGTTGCATTATGATATCGGTTTCATTATCGTGCAACTGATTGCAAAATGCAATCGGATTGGAGGAGCAAATGACCGCTGCAACCCAGCGCCCCGACATCGTTTCGCAAGCCTTCGGCAATCCGGCCGATCCGGCGGTCCTTCTGATCATGGGCGCCATGGCCTCGATGCTGTGGTGGCCGGAAGCCTTCTGCCGGCAACTCGCGGGGCGCCGCCGCTTCGTCATCCGCTACGACAACCGCGACACCGGCCTGTCGACCAAATATCCGCCAGGCGCGCCGCCCTACACATTCGAGGACATGGTGGACGATGCGGTCCGCGTGCTCGACGACCACGGCGTCGCCAGGGCGCATGTAGCCGGCATGTCGATGGGCGGCATGCTCGCGCAGAGCGTGGCGCTGAAATATCCCGAACGCGTCGGCGCGCTCACCGTGATCTCAAGCTCGCCGCTCGGCGTCGATACGTCCGGCCTGCCCGGCGCGACCGAAGCCTATAAGGAACATTCGGCACAAGGCGCCAATGTCGACTGGTCGAACCGCGAGCAGGTGCTCGATTTCATGGTCAAGGACGCCCGCGCGATCACGAGCACGCGCTATCCGTTCGACGAAGCATGCACGCGCGCGATGATCGAGCCGGACTATGATCGCTCCGGCGGTCTCGCCAGCGCGACCAACCATTTCCTGCTCAAGGGCGGCGGTCCGAAACGGACGGTACGAGACCTGACGGCCCGGCTGCTCGTCATCCACGGCAGCGCCGATCCGCTCTTTCCGATCGAACATGGCGAGGTGCTCGCCAAGGCCGTTCCCGGCGCAAGGCTGGTCAAGGTCGAAGGCGGCGGCCACGAACTGCACCGCAACGACTGGCCGCAGATCATCGAAGCCATCGTCGCCCACCACTAGGCACGGAAGCTCCGGCTTGACTCGGCGGGCTTGCAACAATAGTTAAGTGATCACTTCAGTATTTCCAAACGCGAAAGAGAGCGAGAATGTCCCTGACGCTGCATTTCCACCCGCTGGCCTCATTCTGCTGGAAGCCGCTGATCGCGTTTTACGAGAACGGCACGCCTTTCGAACCGGTGATCGTCGACCTGGGCGACGAGGCTTCCCGCGCCGCCTTCTTGAAGGTATCGCCAACCGGCAAGATGCCGGCGCTGCGTGACGATGCGCGGGGCCGCACCGTGCTGGAATCGACCATCGTCGTCGAATATCTCGCCGCGCATTATCCGGGGCCCGTCGAGCTTGTTCCGGCCGATGTCGATCTCGCTTTGCAAGTCCGCCAGGCCGACCGCTTCTACGATTTTTACGTGCAGCATCCGATGCAGAAGATCGTCGGCGACCGCTTGCCGCCAAAGGACAAGACCGATCCGTTCGGCGTCGAGGAGGCCCGCGCGCAACTGCGCAATTCCTATGCCATTGTCGAAGAGGAGATGGCGGGAAGGACCTGGGCGGTGGGCGAGAGCTTCACCATGGCCGATTGCGCCGCCGCGCCGGCGCTGTTCTACGCCAACAAGGTCGAGCCGTTCGGCGAAAAATTCCCGGCGGTGAAACGCTACCACGACCGGCTGCTGGCGCGTCCGTCCTTCGCCCGCGTCGTCGAGGAGGCGCAGCCCTATTTCAAACTCTTCCCCTACAACGACGGCTGACCCGCGATGCTGCACGATCCCGCTCAGCTCGACCTGATGTTCCAGGCGCTCGCCGATCCCGCGCGGCGGCACATGGTCGAGCGGCTATCGCGCGGGCCGGCATCGGTCAGCCAGCTGGCCGAGCCGCTGGCGATGTCATTGTCGGCCGTCGTCCAGCATCTCAACGTGCTCGAGGCAAGCGGCCTGGTCAGGACCGAAAAGCTTGGCCGGGTGCGGACCTGCCGGATCGAGCCGAAGGCACTGAGCGCGGCGGAGAACTGGATCAACGAGCGGCGGCTCGCCTGGGAGCGCCGGCTCGATCGTCTCGGCGATTTCCTGGCTGAGACCAAAGACCACACCTGAAGGGACCCGTCATGACCGAACGATCCGTCGTCCATTCCACCTTCGTCATCGAGCGCGTCTATCCGGTGGCGCCGGCCAAGGTCTATTTCGCGCTGAGCGATGCCGAGGCCAAGAAGCGGTGGTTCTTCGATCCCGACAACCCGATGCCGAGCCGGCATGAAATGGATTTCCGTGTCGGCGGCAAGGAGGTGAATGCCGGCTGTCCCAGCGATGGGCAGATGCATTTCTACAACGCGGTCTATCAGGACATCGTGCCCAACCGGCGCATCGTCTACAGCTATGAGCTCTTGTTCGGCGAAATCCGGGTCTCGGTCTCGCTTGCGACGATCGAACTCATTTCTGAAGGCAGCGGCACGCGGCTGATCCTGACGGAGCAGGGCGCCTTCTTCGACGGCATCGATACACCGGCCACCCGCGAGCACGGCACCGGCGAATTGCTCGATGCGCTTGGCACGGCACTGCGACCGGCGAACTGAGGCCTCCAGCCGGCGGCCTATTCCCCCGGCGCTGTTTCCCAGAACTGGTCGAGCCAGATGTTGAGCCTGAGGAAGCCGGCGCTGCTGACAGTATAGACGCGCCGCGTGCCTTCGGCCTTGGCCTTGACCAGGCCGGCATCGAGCAGGACCTTGAGATGCTGGGAAACAGCCGGGCGCGAGACGGGCAGTCCGGCCGCCAATTCGTTCACCGTCTTCGGGCCGCGCCGGAGTTCTTCCAAGAGATAGCGCCGGTTGGGATCGGCGATCGCCACGAAGGCATCAGAAAAGATCATACCTTATTTGTGGGGCAAAGTTTTCCAAATCTCAACCGTCGGTTTCAACCTTTCTGCGCGGATCGAGCCGCGTGGCCTCCGGCGTGAGGGCGCGGTCGGCGGGTTGCGTCTTGAAGGCATCGCGGTTTTCGATCGGCACCGGCGCGCGGGCGCGGATGCGCAGCAGCGTGTAACCGGCGAGGCTGAGATGCGCGAGCGCGGTTGCAAGAAAAAGCCCCTCCGGACGCACCCATCCCATCAAGGCCGCGGCCAAAAGCGGGCCGATCATGGTGCCGAAGCCGTAGAGCAGGAGCAGGCCGCCGGAAACCTTGACGAAGTCCTCGGGGCGGGCGTGGTCGTTGGCATGCGCGACGGCGATCGAATAAAGCGTGTAGGCGAAACCGCCATAGGCGGCGGTCAGCACGATGACGAAGATACCCGAACGCGGCGCAATCAGGAAGATCAGCACCGCGACCAGAGCCGCGCCGAAGGCAGCACCCGCCAGCACGAAGCGGCGGTCGGTTGTATCGGACAGGCGTCCGGCCGGAAGCTGCATGGCGGCGCCGGCAACGACCACAAGGCTCATCATCAGCGCGATCTCGGCGGTGGAGATGCCTATGCGGGCGCCATAGACCGCGCCCAGCGTGCCCCAGGCACCATTGGCGATGCCGACCAGGAGGCAGGCCACCGCCGACACCGGCGAATTGGCGTAGAGGCCTTTGACGTCGAGCTTGACGTCCTGCAGCGGTTTCGGGGTCGATTGGGTAGAAACCGCCGTCGGGATGAGCGACAGGCAAAACAGGATGCCGGTGATCATGAACAGCGAAGCCGACCGCACGTCGCCGCCGGCGACGATCATCTGGCCGCCCATGATCGAGGCATAGGTGACCATCATATAGAGGCCGAAGACGGTGCCGCGGTTCTCGTTGGTGGCCTTCTCGTTCAGCCAGCTCTCGATCACCATGAAGGCACCGGCCATGGTGAAGCCGGTGAAGGCACGCAAAAGGATCCAGAAATACTCGTCGATGATGAGGCCGGTGAGCAGCGCGATGATGGCACCCGATGCGGCGAAGGCGCCGAAGGCCCTGACATGGCCGGCGCGGCGCACGAGGCGCGGGGCGAAGAAACAGCCGGTGACGAAGCCGCCTGCCCAGGCCGTGCCCATAAGACCGAGCGATGCTGTCGAAAAGCCTTCTATCTGGCCGCGCAGCGGCAACAGCAGGCCGTGCAGGCCGGATGCGGCGAGCAGGAAGGCGGTACCGCGCAGCAGCGAGAGGATCGGTCGGTAGGTTGCAAACATCGCTTGATCCTGGTTCGGGCGCCGGGTCTGAAAACAGGCGTATTGGGGCTTTTCGGCGGCGGTCTTGCGCGCCGACGAAATTATCCGCGGCGGAACAATGCGTCGGCGGCGGATTTGGTGGCGCCCTTGGCGGCCCGCTCTGCCTCCAGCCTGGCGATCTCGTCGCGCAGCAGCGCGATACGCTCCGACAATTCGTCGACGGACAGCAGCGACAGATCCTGGCCGATCTCGTGCGGGCGCGGCTTTTTCCTGGGTTCGTCGTCGAAGATCGTCATCGTCGCTCCTCCCTTGCTTGGCCATTTGCCTGATTTGGCAATCAGCATACATAGGGCAGGGGCGCCGATGCAAACCACGAGCGACGACACGGAATCCGAGGAGACGGGAAAGCCATGGCAAACGGACACAAGATACCGGCAAAGATGACGGCCATCGCGATCTCGCAGCCCGGCGGTCCCAGGGTGCTGAAGCCGGAAACCCGTGACGTGCCCGTGCCCGGCCCCGGCGAAGTGCTGATCCGGGTGCACGCGGCCGGCGTCAATCGGCCGGACGTGCAGCAGCGCAAGGGCGCCTATCCGCCGCCGCCCGGCGCGTCCGACCTGCCCGGCCTCGAAGCTTCGGGCGAAATCGCGGCGCTCGGCGACGACATATCGCGCTGGCGCATCGGCGACCGGGTCTGCGCCCTGACGCCCGGCGGCGGCTATGCCGAATATGTCAAGGTACATGCCGGCAGCGTGCTGCCGCTGCCGGCCGGCTTCACCTATTCGGAAGCCGCGGCGATCCCGGAAAACTACTTCACCGTCTGGCACAATGTGTTCGAACGCGGCGGCCTGAAGAAGGGCGAGACGCTGCTGGTCCATGGCGGCTCCTCTGGCATCGGCACCACCGCCATCCAGCTCGCCGCAGCCTTCGGTGCTTATGTGGTCACCACCGCCGGCAGCAAGGAGAAATGCGACGCCTGCCTCAAGCTCGGCGCCGACCGGGCGATCAATTATCGCGAGGAGGATTTCGTCGCCGCGGTCAAGGAGGCGACCGACGGTAAGGGCGCCGACGTCATCCTCGACATGGTCGGCGGCGATTATGTCGCGCGCAACTACGAAGCCGCGGCCGTCGAGGGGCGGATCGTCCAGATCGCGGTGCAGGCTGGCGCTATCGCAAGCACCAATTTCGCGACGCTCATGGTCAAGCGTCTGACCCATACCGGCTCGACGCTTCGCCCGCGCACCGTCGAGTTCAAGGCGGCGATCGCCGCCGCGCTGGAGGCGCAGGTGTGGCCGCTGCTCGGCACGCGCAAGGTGGCCCCGGTCATGGACATGATCTTTCCGCTGACCGAAGCCTGGCGGGCGCATGAGCGGATGGAAGAGGGTGAGCATATAGGCAAGATCGTCCTCGACGTCGGGTGAGATGGGCCGATATTCAGGTGAGGCCGGCCTGCGAATAATGGCTTCCTGTGCTTCCGGTGCTCACGTACTGAAGTACGCTCCGCTCCGGTTCTCGGAAGCCACTATTCTCGGCTCGGCCTGACCTGAATCTCGACCCATCCTGGGCCGGCGCATGTCGCCGATTCTAAGCTGAACAAAGGCTTAATGGTGCAATGCACAAAACGCATTGCGGCCATGCAAAAGCGTCCGTTCAATTCTTGGGCAGGCATGCCTATTTACGCGGCATCAAACGATTTCCTCAAATGACTGGAGAAACTGAAATGAACCCGATTCGTGCTTTCCGTAAGTGGCGCATGTACAACGAAACCGTGCGCGAATTGAACAAGCTCAATGCCCGCCAGCTGAACGACCTCGGCATCAGCCGTGGCGACATCGAGCGCATCGCCCGCCAGGCGGTGTAATCAAAAACAGCCTGGCCGCAAGGCCGGGCTGGACAGGCAAGCCAGAGCCGTTGAGACGCTTGCTTCGTTTCCGGTTCCAAACCCGCTGGACCTCGTCCAGCGGGTTTTGTCTTTTCAGTGCCCTGAATCGGGTCCTTCCCAAAAACATTGCGAAAATTCGAGGGAGCGTTTATACAGGCCGCGAATTTCCCATTTTGGTGGCTCTAAAACCACCGCCCGCGCGGGAACGCGGGCGAACGAGAAGGATTTTTGACATGGCCAATACGCTGCTGATGCCCAAGGCGACCGCCGTCTGGCTGGTCGACAACACCGCGCTCTCCTTCGAGCAGATCGCGCAGTTCTGCGGGCTGCATCCGCTCGAGGTCAAGGCGATCGCGGACGGCGAGTCGGCGCAGGGCATCAAGGGCATGGACCCGATCATCACCGGCCAGCTGACGCGCGACGAGATCGCGCGCGGCGAGAAGGACGTCAATTACCGGCTGAAGCTGTCGGAGCCGAAGGTGCGGGTGCCGGAATCGAAGCGCAAGGGCCCGCGCTACACGCCGCTGTCGAAGCGCCAGGACCGGCCGAATGCCATCCTGTGGCTGGTGCGCAACCATCCCGAGCTCAAGGACGCGCAGATTGCCCGTCTCGTAGGCACCACCAAGTCGACCATTGAGCAGATCCGCGAGCGCAAGCACTGGAACTCGGCCAATCTGCAGCCGATGGACCCGGTGACGCTCGGCCTCACCTCGCAGATCGACCTCGACCTCGAAGTCAACCGCGCCTCGCGCGGCCGCGAGCAGCCTCAACCCGTCGGCGACACGCTGCTGCCGGCCGCGCTCACCGAACGGCTGGTGCCGGCGCCGGAGAAGCCGAAGGACGAGGACCAGGAGCTCGACGCCAACGCGGTCTTCGCCAAGCTTTCGGCGTTGAAGTCGAAGGACAAGGACGAAGGCGACGATCAGGAGTAAGCCCTTCGGGGTACTCAACAAAAAAGCCCGCTTCGAGCGGGCTTTTTTGTTGAGCTTGGGAGGAAGTCACGTCCGCGCGGCGCGGTCGGGCGCCATGCCGTAATCCTCTGACCGCTCGACGGCGCGGTAGAAATCGGCGAGCTGCTTGCCGCGCTCAGGCTTGAAGACACGCCCTGCGATGACGACCGAGGCGATGCGGTCGATGCGGAAGGCGCGGAAATCGTCGCGCATCTCGCACCAGGCGACCAGCGTCCAGACCTTGCCCCAGAACCACAGGCCCAAAGGCCGGATGTCGCGCGCGGTGCCGCGCCCGGCCTCGTCGGAATAGTCGATGGTCAGCACCTGGCGTTTCTCGACGGCGCGCTCGATCAGGTCGATCGCTTCGCGCGCGGCGTCGCTCACCACCCACATCGGCGTGTGGATCTCGGTGCGGGCGATGCGGTCCTTCTCGGTGTCGGGCAGCACGGCGCCGATCTTGACCAGCGCCTCGTCGGCCGCCCTTGCCATTGCCGCGCCGCCAAAGGCGCGCACCATGCGGGCGCCGGCAACCAGCGCCACGATCTCGTCACGTGTGAACATCAGCGGCGGAAGGTCGAAACCCTCCCTCATCATGTAGCCCACGCCTGCTTCGCCGTCGATCGGCACGCCGGTCGACTGCAGGTCGGCTATGTCGCGGTAAATGGTGCGCTCGGAAACCTCGAGCCACGTGCCGAGCTTCTGCGCGGTGACCAGCCGACCACCCCGCAAATGCTGCACGATCTGAAAAAGCCTGTCGGCGCGGCGCATCGGTTTCTCCCCCGGGGGTTTATGGCTTCAGCCCTTCGCGCTTGCGCTGCGCGGCAACGAATTTCGCCCCGAAGGACAGTCTGCCCGTGGTCGGCGTCCCAGCGTCCAGCACACGCCAGAACGGCGCGACGTCGCTCAGCGCCATGCCGCGCTCGAGATCCTCGTGAGCGGCCTCGGCAACGGTGCGAAGATGATAGCCGATCGTCACCGGGCATGTCACTTCGGCCCCGTGCTCGATGGCCAGTGCGGTGCGCAGCGCGCGAACGTCCATCTCCACCCCTTCGGGGATCGAGCGGATGAAGTCGTCGACCTGGCGCGCGGTCGGCACCAGCATCGACTGGCCCTCAACGACATCGCCGACCGTGCGCGGCGACGGCTTGATGCCGTTGATGCCCGGCGTGTTCAGCCTGTCGTTCCAGCTTTTCACCATACGCGGATTACTCCGGATAGTCGGTTCATGTTCGTAACTGTCAGGATTGAAGCCACCCCAATTACCGTATGCCTCCTGACAACATACTGTCAGGAGGCTGCGGTGAAGCTATCGGCAACAAAGGCTTCTTTCCCTGAACTCAACATCACTGGCCGCATTACATCTGGGCGTGGTGCCGCCACAATCCAAGTCGCGGCGGCAAAATTTCAGTTTTCACGCACGCGGCCGGTGTAAAGATCCGGCCAGCCGATGTCCTTACGGATATCCGCCGGCAAGGTGTTCAGGAAACGCTGGGTGCGGATCTCGTTGCGCACCGCGCGGATCCTGCCGACATAGTGCTGCACGCCGCGCAGAATGGTAGAACCGTTCATGACCTCACTCCTCTCTTTTCGATGAGAAGAGTATCTCACACCCCTCCTGACAGCAGTCTGTCAGGAGGTTGGCAGGGTAGGAAAGAAGGCGGCGCGGTGTCCCTCGCAAGGCCCGGATGAAGCCGATTTCTGTCAGGAGTGCTCGGCCCGAATTGTGCCCTAAGAACAGCTTTGACAGCCGCCATCGTTGCTGGTCAAAGGCGGCATGACGAAACTGCTCGCCCTGGTCATCTGCGGCATCATGCTGATCCAGGTCATCAAGCCGCTGGGATGGCCGGGGCTGAAGCGGCGCGGCGATTTCTGGAAGCTGGCGCTGCTCGCCATGGTGGCCATCTCGCTTGCCGCTGTGCTAGGGCACTGGGCTTAGTTCCTTAACACAGAAGTTTTGACCGGTTGGTTAGTGTGCGTTGGCACGTCCTATGCCTTGGCGATTGGCCTCGACGCCCATCGCGGTCGTCATCCACGGGCGGAGCAAGGAGCGAAGCGACGCGCGCAGACCGAGGATCCTGTGTGTTGGTTTCGGTGTATGGTTGAAGTGGGAAGGAGACCGAGTGGATCCTGGTCGTCCTTTCGGACAGGCCGTGGCATGGCCCGGTCCCTTCCCACCGGTGAACCATCAACCTGAACAGTTGCACGGGGCTGTTCGAAGCAGACCCCGCACC
>NZ_SADP02000317.1:0-394 GCF_004010375.2 Mesorhizobium sp. M2E.F.Ca.ET.209.01.1.1
GCCCAGCCCCGCCCGATGAATCCGCTGCCGACGATCGCAACCTGTGCCATGGATGTTGCCCTCAAAGTGTTCCGACATTGCCGTCGACACCGAGCGACTGGCCGGAAATGTTTATCCCCGCATCCGAAAGCAGGAAGGCGACCACCGAGGCGACATCATAAGGGCTGGTCATGCGGCGCAGCGAGATGTTCTGCAGATAGCGCCCGGTCATTTCTTCGTGGCTGATGCCGATCTGCCTGGCGCGCGCCGAGATGACGCCCTCGATGCGGGGACCCTCGATGATGCCGGGCAGGATGGCATTGACCCTGATGCCGTGCGGCCCGAGTTCCTTGGCAAGGCTCTGTGTGAAGCCGATCACGCCGAACTTGGCGGCCGAGTAGGGCGTGCGGAAAGC
>NZ_SADP02000318.1:0-393 GCF_004010375.2 Mesorhizobium sp. M2E.F.Ca.ET.209.01.1.1
GCTGGAGATCCTCCAGCGCGAGGCTGTCCACCGTGTGCGCCGCCATTGCCTTCGGTGCGGGCTGCAGCGCCGGCAGGCGCCAGTGACTGAGCACGTTGCGCCAATACGGCGTAAATACCTTGTAGGGCTGGCCCTGCTGGGTGGCAATGTCCCAGGGTTCGAACAGCAGGCTGCCGTTGCAGCTCTGCGCGTCGATGCCCTGCTCGCGCAGCGTGCGCTTGATGGTGGCGTCGCGTGGCTGCGTGGCCGGCTCGTACTTGCGGTTCCAGTACACGGCTTCGGCGCCGGCCTGCTCGATCAGGGCCTGCAGGGTCGGCAGGCTGTCACCGCTGCGCAGTACCAGCGCGGAACCGCGGGCGCGCAGGTCGGTATCCAATGCAGCCAGGGAACGGT
>NZ_SADP02000319.1:0-393 GCF_004010375.2 Mesorhizobium sp. M2E.F.Ca.ET.209.01.1.1
GTGGAATTCAAGTTCGATGACCGGGACGGGACGCTGAAACTTCTCGATGTGAATCCGCGTCCGTGGTCGTGGTTCGGCCTCTGTTCTGCTGCCGGCATTGATCTTGGCGCATTGTTGTGGCGTGCCGCCAACGAAGAGCCGACCGGCGAGCCGGTCAAGGCCCGCAACGGCACGTCGTGGTCCTATCTTGTCCGTGATCTTGTTGCTGCATTTACCCTGGGGCGGAGAGGGGAGGTGCGGGCTGCCGACTATCTTGCGTCCCTCGCCAAGGTCCGCAGTTGGGCTGCATTTGCGCTGAATGACCCGCTGCCGGGCCTGATCGACCTGCCGCTGACAGCCTTCAGGGTGTTGAAAAAGCGGATATTACCCGGCCTGTCGTCGCGACAACCGGCG
>NZ_SADP02000320.1:0-393 GCF_004010375.2 Mesorhizobium sp. M2E.F.Ca.ET.209.01.1.1
GCCAGAATGGTCGCCAGCGCCACGACAACGAAGGTCGAGACAAGGTCAAGCCGGCGCAGTTTCCGGACAATGAGCATGCCGCCGACGAGCACGATCGGAAGCAATGGCAGATTGCCGCCCACCCACCAGGTGGCTGGCTGGTCGAGCAGCAGCGCGGACAGCGCCACGCCCAGCGCAGCCGGGTTGAAAAGGTGCTTCCGGCCGATGGCGAGAATGAATTTGGATGAAATCGCCCAGACGGATGTGAATACCACTGCCGCAATCCCCTTGATGTCCGTGACCGCAACCGGATCGAGGATAAGCGTCAGGATGAGTGCGGTGAGGTAGACGGACTCGTTGTGGGCCGGAACTGCGCAGACATGCGCAAAAACCTTGTTGGTGATACATCAGGCG
>NZ_SADP02000321.1:0-393 GCF_004010375.2 Mesorhizobium sp. M2E.F.Ca.ET.209.01.1.1
CGAGGAATTCTCCCACGGAACCTGCTTGCCATTGGTCGCTTTCACGACATCCCGGCGAACGGCCGCCATGACCGCGCGGATCTCCTGGTTCGGCGCCAGCGCGCGGCGGGAGAAGGCGGACGAGAATGGACTGAGGGCACCAGTGCCGTCATAGGCGACCGCTCCAGGTTCGGTGGCGAAGGCAATTAGCGTGTTCAGCGAGCTTTTCACCTGTGCAAGGCCGGTATCGCCGGAGACGATCAACTGGTCGCGCAGCCAGTAATCCTTGCGCGGGAACGGATTGTTGCGGCAGGCATCGAGAATAATCACCTGGATCTTCGACTTCGAGCGCAGTTGCTCCAGCACGTCGTCCAGTTTGATCGCCTGGACCTCGATGTCGGCCGCATCTTTCAG
>NZ_SADP02000322.1:0-393 GCF_004010375.2 Mesorhizobium sp. M2E.F.Ca.ET.209.01.1.1
GGAAAGTGGTCATGTTCAGCAAGGAATTTTCGACCCTGATGAGCTCTCACTGCTCAATCGTGTGTTGTAGGGCAGTGGGGCTAGCACCGAAACCGAGGGCGACCGTGAACTCCGGGCGATGCGGATCATCGCACTGTACCGTGCGGGTGTGACCGAGGAACATCGGCTGGTCGAGATGATCGTCGACACTCCGCCTGGCCGTTAGGGCCCTTCCGCACCACCGTTCGCCGCCGCTTGGCCGGGAGCGGTCTCGGGCGCTTCAACTCGAGCGCGCGCCGGAACGCCACCGCCGCCATATCGCACGTGTGCCGGGAGGGGCCGTTCGAATTCAGGATGATTTTGGCCTGACCGAGAGTGAGCCCGTGCTTTTCGGCAAATTCGACTGGATCGTAA
>NZ_SADP02000323.1:0-350 GCF_004010375.2 Mesorhizobium sp. M2E.F.Ca.ET.209.01.1.1
CTATAGTCATGCTGGCGCGCGCGGCGTCATAGATATCGAGCAACTGGTCGGGCCTGGCGAGATTGTCTTCGAACGAGGTCCGGGTATAGGCCGGCTCGACCAAAGCGACGCGAATTCCGAACGGCCGCAGTTCGTGGTCTAGCGATTCGGAATAACCTTCAATGGCATGTTTGGTCGACGAGTAAAGCGCGAAAAAAGGAGCTGGGATGAAGCCCTGCACCGAGCTCAAGTTGACGATTCTGCCGTTTCCTTGCCGCCGCATTGTCGGCAGCACAGCGTTGATCATCCGTATGACGCCGAAGACGTTCACGTCGAACAGAGCCTGGGCCTGCGCGGTCGAGGATTCCTCC
>NZ_SADP02000324.1:0-392 GCF_004010375.2 Mesorhizobium sp. M2E.F.Ca.ET.209.01.1.1
CTCCTGCAGGCGGCCGGTACGGTCGGCCAGGGTGTAGCCCAGCGCGTTCAGCGCCGGCACGTTTTCCGGGTCGGTCACCAGAATCTTGCGCAGGTCGGCCTCGGCGCGCGGGATGTCGTCGCGGCGCTCCCAGGTGAGCGCACGTGCGTACAGCAGGCCGTTGTCATCCGGGTAGGCGGCCAGGCCGCGGGCCAGCGCATCCAGTTCACCGGCGCTGTCGGCGCCACGCTGGCGCAGTTCGGCTTCCAGCAGATAGGCGTCACGGCGCACATCGTCGTCGACCACTGCGTCGGACTGGATCGCGTGCACTTCATCCAGGGCCTGCGGCAGGCGCCCGGCCAGGGCCTGGGCGTTTGCCACAA
Organism: Mesorhizobium sp. M2E.F.Ca.ET.209.01.1.1; assembly: GCF_004010375.2. Classification (NCBI taxonomy): domain Bacteria; kingdom Pseudomonadati; phylum Pseudomonadota; class Alphaproteobacteria; order Hyphomicrobiales; family Phyllobacteriaceae; genus Mesorhizobium; species Mesorhizobium sp. M2E.F.Ca.ET.209.01.1.1. The sequence continues at coordinate 363 of NZ_SADP02000324.1, forward strand.
GCAGGCCAGCCTAGCTCAGGTCATACCCGC
>NZ_SADP02000325.1:0-392 GCF_004010375.2 Mesorhizobium sp. M2E.F.Ca.ET.209.01.1.1
GCGCAGATGGCGGCGCAGCGCCGTTTCATCGCCAATGCCGCGCATCAGTTGCGCACGCCGCTGGCGCTGTTGTCGACGCAAGCGAGCTACGCGCTGCGAGAAAACGCTGTCGATGCGCGCCGGGAAGCACTCGTCGCCCTGCAGGCAAGCTCCGCCCGGCTGGCGAGGCTGGCCGAACAGCTCTTGACCTTGTCGCGCGCGGAACCGGGCAGCCGGCGACCGCGTGCCGATCGCATCGACCTGACGCAAGCCGCGCGCCAAGTGCTGGAAACGCACGCGCCGAGGGCCATTGATCGCAACGTCGATCTTGGCCTCGATGAGACTGTCGCCTTACCGGTCATCGGGGACGGCACGATGCTGCGGGAGATGATCGTCAATCTCGTCGACAACGC
>NZ_SADP02000326.1:0-391 GCF_004010375.2 Mesorhizobium sp. M2E.F.Ca.ET.209.01.1.1
CGATGGTCAACAACTCGAGAGGTTTTTATGGAACGTCGGAAGTTTCTTACTGGAATGCTTGGCGTTGCGGGGGCAGTGGCGTTTGCAAGCGTGGCCGGACCCGGCCGCGCGGTTGCCGGTATTCCCCAGGGCACCGGAATTCTTGATGAGCTGGACAAGCCGGATCCGGCTGTCTTCGAAGGGGACGACGAAGTCGCGCTGGAGCAGGTCTCCCATCGCAGCGGCCACCATGGCCACGATTACCACGATGACTACTGGCGTCGCCGCCATGGACGCCGCCGCGGCTGGAGACGGGTTTGCCGCAGCTACTGGCGCCACGGCCGCCGCCGCGTCCGCTGCTGGCGCGAGCGCGTCTGGCTGTAATCGCGTCTGCGGTTGACGCAAAGGCCGA
>NZ_SADP02000032.1:0-10437 GCF_004010375.2 Mesorhizobium sp. M2E.F.Ca.ET.209.01.1.1
GGTGCGGGGTCTGCTTCGAACAGCCCCGTGCAACTGTTCAGGTTGATGGTTCACCGGTGGGAAGGGACCGGGCCATGCCACGGCCTGTCCGAAAGGACGACCAGGATCCACTCGGTCTCCTTCCCACTTCAACCATACACCGAAACCAACACACAGGATTCCAGGGTCTTCGCGACGCCGCTTCGCGGCTGCTCCGCCCAGGAATGACGAGTTCGGGTGGCTTCGGCCGATCCCCGGCGTTTGCACTAGTTTCGCGGAAAGGAACGGTGAAAATCGTGCCCGTCGACAAACGGCAACCTTTTTGAAGCGGACATCTTTCCCACCTCGACCGATTTAGGCATTGGGCTTCAGCTCCGGCATCGCCAGTCCCGCTGCCTTGCAGGCGCCGCTGACCGAGGCGTCGTTTATCGCGACGAGCTCGAAGCTGTTTCCGGCATCGGGGTAGATCTTGCCGATGAAAGGTTCATTGCCGGCGGCAGAGCCCTTGTCGTCGACATAACCGCACACCACGATCTCATGGCGGCCGCTTATTGTGCGTTCTCCGGCAAGCAAAGGTCCAAACTTGGCGGCGACAGGGTTCTTCAAATGCTGGCGGACGCCGACCGTGATGATCTCCTCCATTGCCAGCGAGATCGGGACGGGATCGACGAGCGGGTTGCCGCTGGGGCCTGTGACCGGCTCGACCGGCCCCGGTGCCGCCGCCACGCATCCGCAGAGTGAAGCGACGGATAGAAGGAAGATTGTTTTCCGCATCCGTGCCCTTTCGCATGCATCCCGACGCCCCGGCAAGACGGTCAAGTCCGTCATCCGGCCTGCCTAATGCCCGGTCGGCTCCTGCAGGCAACCAGCGATGTACAGCGATTTTGCAAGCGTTTAGTCTGGCTTTGACGCCAAGCGAGGGGAGGGTGGCATGGACGATCAGGATCGCAAGGAAGAACGGGTCGAACCGGTTTTCCGCAACGGCACCATCACCATCGTCGGCATCCTGCTTGCGTTTTCGCTAGGCTTCATCACGCATTGGGCGGCCAACCCGATCCCATGGCAGACCTACCATCTGATTGCCGTCCTGCCGATCCTGGTCGGCATCGCGCTGCAGATACGGGCGCTTGCCATTCTGCTTGATATCAAATCCCTGCAGCGAAGCATTCATGACCGCGCCAGTCGGATATTCATCGCCGGCCTCATCTTGGCGGCCTGCGGCGTCGGGCTGGCGATCCTGCTCGATTTCTTCGAGGTAGCGGCCAAGAGCGCGTTGCCGGGCGCGTCCTAATACGCTTTCACGCCGCCGATCATCTTTGTCACCTCGACAGCCGCGTCGCGCACCAGCGGACCGATCTCGGCCAGCCGCTCGGGCGTGACCCGCACCGTCGGGCCGGACACCGAAACGCCGCCGATCGGCTCGCCATATTCGTCGAAGATGGCGGCGGCCACGCAGCGCATGCCGGGATGGCGTTCCTCGTCGTCGACCGACCAGCCGCGATGCTTGATCGTGGCGAGGTCATGGGCGAGCGCCGAGATATCGGACAGCGTCTTGTCGGTGTAGCGCTGCAGGCCGGCCTTGCGCAGGATGGCGGCGACCCGTTCCGGCTCGAGATGCGCCAGCACCGCCTTGCCGATGCCGGAAGCATGGAAAGGGCTGCGCGTGCCTGGGCGAAAGAAAGCGCGGATCGCCTGGTGCGTCTCGACCTGGTTGACGAAAACCACGCAATCGTCCTCGGCGACGCCGAGATTGGCCGTTTCGCCGGTCTTCTCCATCAGTTCCTGCATGACGATGCGGGCGCGGTCGACCAGCTTGCGCCGGCGCAGGAAAGCCGAGCCCATGCGGTAAGTCTCGACGCCAACCGACCACAACTGGTCGGTCGTGTCGAACTCGACCATGCCGTGATTTTCCAGCGTCGTCAGCATTCTGTAGGCGGTGGAGGCGGCGATGCCGCTTTGCGCCGCGATTTCGCTGAGCGACAGGCCGCTGGCCTCGGCGACGATCGCGAGGATCCGCAGCGCCCGGTCGAGCGATTGCACCGAGGCCGCTTCCGAGGGTCCGTTGAAGGCGCGTGGCCGGCCGCGCTGGCGTTTTTCCGTCGTTTCCATAAGCGGCATTCTCGCCGATTTGGTATCGGATGCAATGAAAAAGTTTTTCAGTGGTTGCCGCAGCAGATCTTCTGGAAAACGAAAAATGAAGTGAAATCAGTTGATAAGAGCCGTTTTCTCGAAATGAAAAAATATTCTGAAAAAATTGAAAAATCAAAGACGCGCAGTCATTATCAAGCCAACAAACCAAATGGAGGCTTGTCATGGCCAGGATGCGCGCTGTCGACGCTGCAGTTCTCGTTCTCGAAAAGGAAGGCATCACCAATGCCTTTGGCGTGCCGGGCGCGGCGATCAATCCGCTCTATTCGGCGCTGAAGGCGCGCGGCACCATCCGCCATGTGCTTGCCCGCCACGTCGAGGGCGCCTCGCATATGGCCGAAGGCTATACCCGCGCCAAGGCCGGCAATATCGGGCTCTGCATCGGCACGTCCGGTCCGGCCGGCACCGACATGATCACCGGCCTCTACTCGGCGTCCGCGGACTCCATCCCGATCCTCTGCATCACCGGCCAGGCGCCGCGCGCCCGCCTCAACAAGGAGGATTTCCAGGCCGTCGACATCGCTTCGATCTCGGCACCGGTCGCCAAATGGGCGGTCACCGTCATGGAACCTTACCTGGTGCCGATGGCGCTGCAGAAGGCGTTCCACCTGATGCGCTCCTCGCGGCCGGGCCCGGTTCTGGTCGACCTGCCGATCGATGTTCAGCTCGCCGAGATCGAATTCGACATCGACGCTTATGAGCCGCTCGCTCCGTTCAAGCCGGCAATGACGCGCGCCCAGGCCGAGAAGGCGCTTTCGATGCTCAACGAAGCGGAAAGGCCGCTGATCGTCGCCGGCGGCGGCATTATCAATGCCGATGCGTCCGATCTCCTGATCGAGTTCGCCGAAGTCACAGGCGTGCCGGTCATCCCGACGCTGATGGGCTGGGGCGCGATCCCCGACGACCACCGGCTGATGGCCGGCATGTGCGGCCTGCAGACATCGCATCGCTACGGCAATGCGACGATGTTGGCGGCCGACTTCGTCTTTGGCATCGGCAACCGCTGGGCCAACCGCCACACCGGCTCGGTCGACGTGTACACCAAGGGCAAGAAGTTCATCCATGTCGACATCGAGCCCACCCAGATCGGTCGCGTCTTCGCGCCGGATCTCGGCCTCGTCTCGGATGCTGCTGCGGCGCTGAAGATCCTGCTCGACGTCGCAACCGAATGGCGCACCGCCGGCAAGCTGCGCGACTGGTCGGGCTGGGCCAAGGAATGCCAGCAGCGCAAGAAGACGATGAAGCGCAAGACGCATTTCGAGCAGGTGCCGCTGAAGCCGCAGCGCGTTTATGAGGAGATGAACAAGGCGTTCGCCCGCGACACCACCTATGTCACCACGATCGGTCTGTCGCAGATCGCCGGCGCGCAGTTCCTGCATGTCTACAAGCCGCGCAACTGGATCAATTGCGGCCAGGCCGGACCGCTCGGCTGGACGCTGCCGGCGGCGCTCGGCGTGCGGGCCGCCGATCCAGACCGCGATATCGTCGCGCTTTCCGGCGACTATGATTTCCAGTTCATGATCGAGGAACTGGCCGTCGGCGCGCAGCACAAGCTGCCCTACATCCACGTCGTCGTGAACAACGCCTATCTCGGCCTGATCCGCCAGGCGCAGCGCGGCTTCTCGATGGACTACGAGGTGAGCCTCGCCTTCGAGAACGTGAACCGCGCAGGCGATCCGGATGCGGGCTACGGCGTCGACCATGTCGCGGTCGCCGAGGCGATGGGCTGCAAGGCGGTCCGCGTGAAGAAGCCCGAGGAGTTCGCCGGCGCCTTCAAGGAGGCGCGACGGCTGATGAAGGAACACCAGGTTCCGGTGGTGTTGGAATTCATCCTCGAGCGCGTCACCAACATTTCCATGGGCACGGAAATCGACAAGATCACCGAGTTTGAGGAACTTGCCGAGAGCCACGAGGATGCCCCCACGGCCATCGTGATGCTCGACTAAGGGTCTGCGGAGAGAAGGAGAAAAAGAATGCCGCGTTTTTCAGCCAATCTATCAATGCTCTTCGGCGAGCATGATTTCCTCGACCGTTTCGACGCCGCCGCCCGCGCCGGCTTCAAGGGCGTCGAATATATCGGCCCCTATGATCACGCGCCGGACGTCGTCGCGGCGCGTTTGAAGAAGAACGGTTTGACCCAGGTTCTCTTCAACCTGCCGGTGGGCGACTGGGGCAAGGGCGAGCGCGGCATCGCCGTGCTGCCCGACCGCGTGCCGGAATTCCGCCAGGGCGTCGCCAAGGCGATCAGCTACGCCCATGCGCTGGGCTGCGAGCAGGTCAACTGCCTTGCCGGCATCGCGCCGCAGGGCGCCGACCGCACGGTGCTGGAAAATGTCTTTGCCGAAAACCTGGCCTTCGCGGCCGAGAAGCTGGAACAGGCCGGCATCAGGCTGCTGATCGAGCCGATCAACACCCGCGACATCCCAGGCTTCTTCCTGAACTATTCCGACCAGGCCCTGGCGCTGATCGACCGCATCGGCTCGAAGAACCTGTTCCTGCAATACGACATCTATCACATGCAGATCATGGAGGGGGATCTCGCCCGTACCATCGAGGCGAACCTCGGCCGCATCGCGCATATCCAGCTTGCGGATAATCCCGGCCGTCACGAGCCGGGGACGGGCGAGATCAATTATCCCTTCCTCTACGACCATATTGACCGCATCGGCTATTCCGGCTGGATCGGTGCCGAATACAAGCCGAAAGCCGGCACGGAGGCCGGGCTCGGCTGGTTCAGCGAATTCGCCGGGCAGGGGAGCGCGGCGGCCTGAGAGCTTCCTTCCCCCCGTCTCTATACGGGGAGAAGGTGCCGGCAGGCGGATGAGGGGCAGCGCCGGCCTTCGATTTGAACAAGGACGTTCAGGGAGCAAAACAATGGAAACCATCGGCTTCATCGGCCTCGGCATCATGGGCGCGCCGATGGCGAGGCACCTCCTCGACGCCGGCTACAAGGTCGTCGCCAGCGACCATCGCTCCAAGCCACCGGCCGATCTTGCCGCCAAGGGGCTGAAGACCGTCACCGGCCACAATGCGGTTGCCGAGGCCGCCGACATCATCATCACCATGGTGCCGGACACGCCGCAGGTGGCCGACGTGCTGTTCGGCGAGAACGGCGTCGCCTCGGGTCTGTCCAAGGGCAAGCTCGTCGTCGACATGAGCTCGATCTCGCCGATCGCCACCAAGGAGTTCGCGAAAAAGATCAACGATCTCGGCTGCGACTATCTCGACGCTCCGGTGTCCGGCGGCGAGGTCGGCGCCAAGGCGGCATCGCTGACGATCATGGTCGGCGGCGACGAAAAGCCCTTCGAGCGCGCCCGGCCGGTGTTCGAGAAGATGGGCAAGAACATCACGCTGGTCGGCCCCAACGGCGTCGGCCAGACCACCAAGGTCGCGAACCAGATCGTCGTGGCCCTCACCATCGAAGCCGTCGGCGAAGCCCTGGTTTTCGCCTCGAAGGCGGGCGCCGACCCCGCAAAAGTCAGGCAGGCGCTGATGGGCGGGCTTGCGGCTTCGCGCATCCTCGAAGTGCATGGCGAGCGCATGATCAAGCGCACCTTCGCACCGGGCTTCCGCATCGAACTGCACCAGAAGGATCTTAACCTCGCGCTGGAAGGCGCGAAGGCGCTCGGCGTCTCGCTGCCCAACACCTCGACCACGCAGCAGCTCTTCAATTCCTGCGCCGCCAATGGCGGTGCCAAGGAGGATCACTCGGCGCTGGTCAGGGCGCTGGAGCGCATGGCGGGACACGAAGTGGGTGAATAGTCAATGGTGAATGGTGAATAGTCGGGGGCGCCGTCCCATTCACCATTCACCATTCACTTTCTCCAAAAATCTCCTCGCCGCATAAAGGCTCACCGCCGCCGCATTGGACACGTTGAGCGAGTGGATGGCGCCGGGCATGTCGAGGCGGGCGAGCGCGGCCACCGTCTCGCGGGTTTTCTGCCGCAGGCCCTTGCCTTCCGCGCCCAGCACCAGTGCGATCTTTTCGCCGTCGAAGGTCTTTTCCAGCTCGGCCGGCCCTTCGGAATCGAGCCCGATCGTTTGGAAGCCGGCATCGTGCAACTGTCCCAGCGCATCGGCGAGGTTCTTCACCTCGATCTGGTCGATATGCTCCAGCGCGCCGGATGCGGATTTGGCCAGAACGCCAGATTCCTGCGGGCTGTGACGCGCCGTGGTGATCAGCGCGCCGGCGCCGAAGGCGACCGCGGAGCGCAGGATCGCGCCGACATTGTGCGGGTCCGTCACCTGGTCGAGCACCAGCACCAGCCTCGTATCCCCAAGCGCGTCGAGACGCTTGGGCTTGAGCGGCTCCGCTTCGATCAGCACGCCCTGGTGCACCGCATCCGACCCGGTGATCCGGTCGATGTCCTTCGGCTCGACCAGTTCGGCCTTGAAGGGCAGGGCGGCAAGATCGCCGATCCAAAGCCGCTCGGCGGCGTTGCGCGTCACCAGCATCTTTTTGATCTTGCGGCGCGGATTGTCGAGCGCGGCCCGCACCGTGTGCAACCCGTAAAGCCGCACTAGTCCGTCGCCGGGCGCTTCGCCAGGCGGAACCGGCTGGCGCGGCCGGAACACCGGTGCGCCGCCCGCCTTCTGGTCGCGATGCGCGCGCCGCAGCTTGGCGTAGTGGGTGTCCTTGCGCGTGCCCGGCTTGTTGCTTTTTTCGTCGCTCATGCGGGCTTCTATAGCCGCCTCGTCCGGCTAAGGATATGGGCCGCGACGATTGATGTGAAACATCCTCGAAAAACCCTGGCCGCGCCGGTTGACACCCACCGGCCTTGCCGCCATAAGGCGCTTCGCTGATTTCGGAGAAGATCTAACTCGGGCTCCGCATCAGCGCGAATGCCTCGTTGCATGGCTCCGGCGGCAGACTGGAGAGGTGCCCGAGTGGTTAAAGGGGACGGACTGTAAATCCGTTGGCTTAGCCTACGTTGGTTCGAATCCAACCCTCTCCACCACTGCCGGCCCGGAAGCCCTGAAACGAAAAGTCTCGGACCGAAAAGTGCATGGCGCTTTTCGGATGAATCCGGTACCTCAGTGCAAGGCGCGGGTATAGCTCAGTGGTAGAGCAGCAGCCTTCCAAGCTGAATATGCGGGTTCGATTCCCGCTACCCGCTCCAGATTGTTTCTCTGCTGTCTGTGAAGGAAAAGCCGCGCACCATGGCCCACGGCGCGTTCTCATCCGTTTAGCCCTTAGCTGTTGAAGGCCGAAGCGACCTGATGGTTCTGCGGGATCTGGCCGTTCGGCGTCAGCTTGTCGACGATGCCGGGCACCGCCGTGGAGAGTTGCTGCAGCAGCTCCTGCTCGTTCATGCCTGTGCGCTGGGCGATCTCGCGGATCACCGCCGGACCGAGCGCCGAGCCGAGATCGCCCGGGTTGATCGGCTGGTTCTGGCCCGTCCCGACCCAGGAGTCGGCGACGTTGCCGTGTCCGGCGTCCCTGAGCTTGCCGAGCAGGCCGCCGAGACCGCCGAGCAGGCCGCCATCGGCCGAAGCGCCGGTGTCGGCAGGCGTCGGCGCCGGCGCTTGCGGCGCGGCCGGTTCTTCGCTTCTGCCGCTCAGCATCTTGCCGACCAAAAGCGCGCCGAGCGCGATCATCAGGGGTTTGGTGATATTGCCGCCGGGAACGGCATTGTCGAAAAGGCCCATCGTGGATCTCCTTGTCCAGCCAAGTCCGCCGGCGCCAGAATGGCGCAAACGGGCGGAATTTCAAGCTGTCTTGAGCTTTTGACAATCATATGACCATGATGGCGGGGCGGGGAATTTGGAGGGAATTATGGGCATCATCAGCTGGATCATTCTGGGCATCATCGCCGGGTTCATCGGCAGCAAGATCGTCAACAAGACCGGCCAGGGCATGGTCATGGATATCGTGCTCGGCATCGTCGGCGCCATCGTCGGCGGCGTGATCTTCAGCGCCTTCGGCGCGCAGGGCGTCACCGGCCTCAACATCTGGAGCCTGATCGTGGCCGTGGTGGGCTCGGTCGTCGTGCTCTGGGCCTATCACCAGATCAGTGGCAAGCGCACGCTGTAGATCTATAGGCGAGAAAGTCCGCGGCCCGGCAGGCCGCGTGGCGATGATTGGGTTTCGCGCCGGTCGCCGCGCGTGATCGCGCGGCGCATTGGCGCTGGGTCGGCGCGAGGCACACCTGCAATGGCGGTCCAGATTCAAGGACTTCCCGTCACCTATTATCCTGTCCCGAAAAGCGGCACCAGCAGCGTCAAATACGCGCTGATGGCGCTCAGCGGTGGGCAGGCGCCTCTCGCTGATCCGGACAATGAAGTCCACGGTCGTCTCTTCACCAGCTGGGTCGATCCGTTTGTGCCGGTCTATGACGGGCTGGGCGGTAAGTTCACCATCGTCCGCGATCCGCTGGAGCGGCTTCTCTCCGCCTATTCCAGCAGGATACTGGACGTAAACGTTCTGGCGCGGGCGTCGGCAAAGGCCGAAATGCTCAAGGCTTTCGGCCTGCCGACCGATCCGGACCTCGACACCTTCATCCTCAACGTCGAAAAATACAGCGCGTCCTCGTGGGAAATCCAGTTCCACGTCGCCTCGCCGCGCCATTTTGTCGGCTCCAGCCTTTTCCTGTTCGATCACGTCTTCAGGTTTGAAGAGATGGACAAGGTCGAGGCATTCCTGTCGTCGGTCAGCGGCAGGAAAATCTCCATGCCGAGGCTGCAGGCAGCCAGGACAAGGGTCAGCCCGTCGGACCTTTCGCCGGCTGCGATGGTGAAAGCGATGCGCTTTTGCCGATACGACTATGCGTTCCTCGTCGACTATTACGATCCGGCAAGATGGGGAGGGATTCCCAAGGGCGCTCCCGAGGATCCGTCCTCGCTCCACGTCGCGTGCGATTTCACCGTGCCTCGCGACGGCCGCCTCATATACCCGCGCACGCTGCGCAACCTCAGGGATTTCCTGGCCAGGCGCCCGCTGGCAATGCGCGTGGGTCGCTAAAGCAATTCCAGGAAAAGTGTGAGCGGTTAGGCTCAGCGCCTTCGCATAGCCCTCCGTCCGGAATTGCGTAAAAACAAGCACTATCCCAATCGCGGATCGCGTGGCTTCAGGCGACGATCGCCATGCGCCGGCGCCTTTCGTCGAGCGAGACGATCGCCAGGCCGCTGGCGATGACCAGCAGGATGCCGCAGACGGCGAGCGCGTTGGGAAACTGCCCGAACACCAGCAGCCCCGAAATGACTGCCCAGACGGTGAAGCAGTAATAGAAGGGCGCCACCGCGCTTGTCGGCCCGACGCGGTAGGCCATGAAGATGAAGAAATGGCCGAAGATCAGGAACAGGCCGGCACCCGCGATCAGCAGCAGATGGCGTCCTTCGGGCATCACCCATTGCTCGGAGACGAGATGCGCCGCGCCTGAGCCGACCAGCACCACCAGGACGGCGGAGATGGCGACGATCATGCCGGGCACCTCGGCACCCACTTTGCGGCCGGCTATATCGCGCACCGCCGCGAAGGCCGCATTGCCGAGCGCCAGCAGCGCATAGACCGAAATGCCCTGCATGGTCGGCTGCGCCACCATGAGCGCCCCGACAAAGCCAAGGCCGATCAGCGCCACGCGCGTGGCGCCGATCTTTTCGCCGAACAGCATCGAGGAGCCGACCAGCACGATGAGCGGCGTGATCTGGCCCAGCGCGGTGGAATCCGCGATCTGCATGTTGGCCAGGGCGACGACATAGCAGAGGATCGCCAAGAGCTCGAACAGGTTGCGGCGCAGCACCTTGCGCTCGAAAAGCAGCGGGATCTGCCGGGCGTAACCAAGCATCAGGAGCAGCGGCACGCCCCACAGCGTCGCGGCGGTACCTCGCAGCAGGAGCACCTCATAGGGCGGCAGACCGGCGGTCGCGAGCTTCATCATCGTGTCGTTGACGAGGTAGGACCCCGTCGAGACGATCATGAACAGCGGACCGCGGATATTGGATGGAATGAACTGCATGCGGCGGACAAGATCAGAGCCGTGCCGCAACGGCAATGGGCCAGCCCAGCGCCTTTGATTTTTCGCGTGGCAGCCCTATATCCGCGCTATATCCCCTGAAATCGACCATTGGTTCGGGTCGAGCGGGAATCCGCTCAGCCACAAGGCACTTGTGTTTTTCGGCCGTTGTCGCTAATCGCCCCGAATTCGACTGAACTGAAGGTCAAGGCCGTCCAAGGAAAGAGACTATGGCAAAAGGTAAATTCGAGCGCACCAAGCCGCATGTGAACATTGGCACGATCGGCCACGTCGATCATGGCAAGACGTCGCTGACGGCGGCGATCACGAAGTATTTTGGCGAATACAAGCGCTATGA
>NZ_SADP02000032.1:10535-64186 GCF_004010375.2 Mesorhizobium sp. M2E.F.Ca.ET.209.01.1.1
TATGGCAAAAGGTAAATTCGAGCGCACCAAGCCGCATGTGAACATTGGCACGATCGGCCACGTCGATCATGGCAAGACGTCGCTGACGGCGGCGATCACGAAGTATTTTGGCGAATACAAGCGCTATGACCAGATCGACGCGGCCCCGGAAGAGAAGGCGCGCGGCATCACGATCTCGACGGCGCATGTCGAGTATGAGACGGCCAACCGTCACTATGCCCACGTCGACTGCCCCGGCCACGCCGACTATGTGAAGAACATGATCACGGGCGCCGCGCAGATGGACGGCGCGATCCTGGTCGTGTCGGCCGCCGACGGCCCGATGCCGCAGACCCGCGAGCACATCCTGCTGGCCCGTCAGGTCGGCGTGCCCTCGATCGTGGTGTTCCTCAACAAGGTCGACCAGGTCGACGACGCCGAGCTGCTCGAGCTGGTCGAGCTCGAGGTTCGCGAGCTTTTGTCGAAGAACGAGTTCCCCGGCGACGACATTCCGATCGTCAAGGGCTCGGCGCTGGCCGCTCTTGAAGACTCCAACAAGACCATCGGCGAGGACGCCATCCGCGAGCTGATGGCTCAGGTCGACGCCTACATCCCGACGCCGGTCCGTCCGCTGGACAAGCCGTTCCTGATGCCGATCGAAGACGTGTTCTCGATCTCGGGCCGCGGCACGGTGGTGACCGGCCGCGTCGAGCGCGGCGTAGTCAAGGTCGGCGAGGAACTGGAAATCGTCGGCATCCGTCCGACCGCCAAGACGACCTGCACGGGCGTGGAGATGTTCCGCAAGCTGCTCGACCAGGGTCAGGCGGGCGACAACATCGGCGCGCTGCTGCGCGGCATCGACCGTGAAGGCGTCGAGCGCGGCCAGGTTTTGGCCAAGCCCGGCTCGGTGAAGCCGCACAAGAAGTTCGTGGCCGAAGCCTACATCCTGACCAAGGACGAGGGCGGCCGCCACACGCCGTTCTTCACCAACTACCGTCCGCAGTTCTACTTCCGCACGACGGACGTGACCGGCATCGTGACGCTGCCGGCCGGCACCGAGATGGTGATGCCCGGCGACAACATCACCGTCGACGTCGAGCTGATCGTGCCGATCGCGATGGAAGAGAAGCTGCGCTTCGCCATCCGTGAAGGCGGCCGCACCGTCGGTGCAGGCATCGTCGTCACCATCAAGGAATAATTGGACCGGCTTTTTGCCGGTTCTACAGGAAAGGGCGGTCTTCGGGCCGCCCTTTTTCGTTTGCTAGCATCGTACGGAACAAGTCTTGCGGGGTTGTTTCGGAGCTATTGCAAGCACCGTTGCAGCAACTATTATCGGTTGTGTTGGGGGTGTTTTCAAATGGTTCCGGGGCGGTTTGACTCTCAAGCACTGTGGTCGCTACAGCTTATTTGCCTGCTTGCGCTGCTCGTCGCGGCAAAGATGGCTTTCGCCGAAGAGACGCAAGTCAACCTAGGCCCACCGATGCAGTTCGGCATTGTGCGCAGCGATGCGCCGGGTTGCGAGCCGATCTGCCCCGAATGGATATCCGCCGAAGGCTCGATCGAGACCGAGACGCCGGCGTTGTTCAAGCGCTTCCTGAAGAAGCTCGGCGGACGAAAGCTGCCCATTATCGTCAATTCCCCGGGGGGCAGCGTCGACGCGGCGTTGCAGCTTGGCCGAATGATCCGCAAGAACAAGTTCGATATCGCCGTCGGCACGACCAAATTCACCGGTTGTCCGCCGGGCATGGATTTCTGCCAACCGGGCGAGGGCGCCACCTATTTCGGTGTTGCGTCTGACAGCGGCGCCATATGCAATTCCGCTTGTCCGCTGATGTTTGCCGGCGGCGTCAGGCGCCTCGCTGGCGGGCAGGCCTATGTTGGCGTGCATCAGATCACCACGACCTACTTTCCTACCAGGCGGCAGTATCGAACCACTTATCAGACCGTACGGGGCAGGAAATATCAGGTTACCACCGAATACATCATTCAGGGCGACAGCTACAAGGTCTACAAGATGAGCAAGTCTCTCGAGAGAAGGCTCGCCGCCTATTTCAGCGAAATGGGCGTCGAAAAGGGCGTGCTTCTGACGATGAAGAACACGCCGGCCAGCGCCATCCATCAGCTGGAGCTACATAACATGCTTCAGATGAAGCTCGTCACCAGCGGTGACTATTCCGGGCTGCTGACTCTGGCAGGCATCTGTCAGGCCAACCCGGCGCCTGAAAATTGCAGGGAAATGACGTCGCCAACAGACAAGGCAAAGCAGTTGGCCAACGTCGCGCAAACCAAGGCGTCATCGAGCGGGTCTGAACCCCCGTCAGGCAGTCCTGGAACCCGCTTGGTGTTCTGCAGCGACACGAATGGCCCCGGCATCGGCGAGGTTTGCGGCAATCCTGGCCAAGCTGGAGCATGGTCGGCTTGGCACGGAGATGTGGTGGGTCGCCCATACACGCAGATGAAGCCCTGATAACGACGGTCGAGACGTCCTTTGTTGCGGGACCGGCTCTGTGGCCCTTTTCAAACCTGTTGCAAGCACCATTGCGGCAACTAGTATGGATTGTACCCAAGGGGCTTGGTCAGCGTGGTTGCGGAACGCCGTTCAGCAAATAGTTCGTGGTGTCGCGGGTTGGTTCGCTCGGCCCTGGCTGTCGCCATGGGCCTGGCTGCCTTTGCGGCCGAGGCAAAGGAAGATCCGCCGGATTACGGTCCGACGATGCGCTTCATCGTGGTGCGCAGCAGTGCGCCGGGCTGCGAGCCGAATTGCCCGGAATGGATTTCCGCCGAAGGTACGATCGAGGCCGGCACGCCGGCGCTGTTCAGGCGCTTGCTGAACACGCTCGGAGGGCGGCAACTGCCGATCGTCGTCAATTCTCCCGGCGGCAATGTCGATGCCGCGCTCCAGCTTGGACGCATGATCCGCAAGAACAAGCTCGATATCGCGGTCGGCATCACGGAGTTTTCCGGTTGCTCGCCGGGGATGAAAAACTGCCGGCGCAACGACGCCGAGCAGCAGCCCTATTCCGGCGTCGCTTACGACAGCGGCGCGATGTGCAATTCGGCCTGCCCGCTGATGTTTGCCGGCGGCATCCGCCGCGTCGTCGGCGAATGGGCCTATCTCGGTGTCCACCAGATCACCACCACCTTCCGGCGTGAGCAACTGCTCTACCGTACGACCTATCGGATCGTGAACGGCAAGAAGAAGATCATCAGCACCAGGATCGTCAGCCGCAAGAATGCCGGCAGCTACAAGACCTATGAGATGAGCAAGGCGGTCGAAAAGCGGCTGTCGGCCTATCTGAAGGAAATGGGCGTCGAACAGGGCGTGCTGGATGTGATGAAGGCCACGCCCGCCAGCGACATCCGGCAGATCGAGCCAGACGACATGCTGCAGATGAAGCTCGTCACCAGCCTCGACTCGCTCGATCTGCTGACCGAAAAGACCGTGTGCCGGCGCAACCCCGTGCCGGCGAATTGCCGCGAGGTGCCGTCGAACGGCAAGCCGGCTGAGGTCGCGAACGTTGAAGCCGCGCCTTTGCCCGCTGCTCCGGCCCCGGCGCCCGGGCCGCAGATCCAGGAACAGGAGATGCGCTTCGTTGTCGTCCGCGGCAGCAATCCGCTTTGCAATCCCGATTGTCCGGAATGGATTTCGGCGGAAGGCATGATCGCCGAAGGCACGGCCGGCAAGCTTCGCCAACTGCTCGATACGATCGGCGGGCGCAGGTTGCCGATGGTCGTCAACTCGCCAGGCGGCGATGTGCAGGCAGCGCTTGCCGCAGGTCGCCTGATCCGTGAGCGCGGGTTGGATGTCGCGGTCGCCCGAACGGACTTTCTCGATTGCGATCCGGGCAAGGCGGGCTGCGAACCGACCGAAGGCCTCTACAGCGGCCTCACCATCGATGCAGGCGCCCAATGCGACGCTGCCTGCGCGGTGATGATCGCCGGCGGCATCCGGCGCCTTGTCGGTGCCGATGCGCATTTTTTGGTGCATTCCATGGGCATGGAAGAGAAGGTCAGGGCGTATCTCGACGAAATGGCGATCGGCTCAGACCTTTTTGCCGCCATGCAGTCGGCGCAGTTTGCCAAGCACAGGGAACTTAGCCAGGGCGAATTGCGCGAATTCGGGCTCACGACCGGACCGCAATCGGTGGATGCGCTGACCGGGGCGACAATCTGCAACTCATCGCCGAAACCGGACAATTGCCGGGTGCTGCCGGCCGCCAACGCCGAGGCCGAGGCGCCAGCGAAACTTTAGAGCAATTCCGGGAAAAGTGTTTGCGGTTTTCCGTCCGGATTGCGTGGACAAGGAGATAGCCCGCACTGGCCATCGAGGCAGGTTGAGGCGGGTAGGGCGGTGCCGCTATCCTCCTGCCGCGATTTGCGGAACGGAGGATCGGCGATGAGCGCGGAAATCCCGACTTTGTACGAATGGGCCGGAGGCGGCGAGGCGCTCAACAGGCTGACACGCACTTTCTACGGCAAAGTGGCCCTGGATCCGATTGTCGGCCCTGTGTTCAAGACCATGTCGCCGGATCATCCGGCGCACGTCGCCGCCTTCATCGGCGAGGTCTTCGGCGGGCCGAAAACTTATAGCGAGGAGTTTGGCGGCCACCGCGAGATGGTGATGCATCATCTCGGCAAGCACCTCACCGAGGAGCAGCGCCGCCGCTGGATCAACCTGCTAGCCGACTCGGCCGATGAAGTCGGCCTGCCCGATGATCCGGAATTCCGTTCCGCTTTCATGGGCTATGTCGAGTGGGGATCGCGGCTGGCGAAGATGAACTCGAATCTGGGCGAGACCTGCGACCCCGAGACCGAGCCGATGCCGGCCTGGGGCTGGGGCGTGCCGGGCGGACCGTACAAGCCGCCGGCCGGAAAGTCGTAGGCCCAGGCGCGTTTTCTGGCAACGCAATCCGTCGCTGGCGAAAATGCATGCATGAAATCCGGCAAAGCTTTGAAAACGGCAGGTCGGTGCTCTTTACAGAGGGCCCGGAAGCTTTTAGGAAGCGCCTGCGCCGAACAAGCGCATGCACGGGCATAGCTCAGTTGGTAGAGCGGCGGTCTCCAAAACCGCAGGTCGTAGGTTCGAGCCCTGCTGCCCGTGCCATTTCCCAAACGGCCAATCGGAAGTCTCCGCGGTTGAAAATCGGCGGGTGGCTTGCCATATAGCCGGGATTGGGGCATAAGCCCAGCATAGCCGGGACGGGACGACTGGATGGTTCCGAGGCGGCGTTAGGACATAAAGCGGACCCTTGCCACTTGCGTGGATTAAGAATCGGTTTTATGTAGACAGAACAGACACGCGACGCGTGGAGCTGGGAAGCCGGCTTTACGCGTCTGATTTGCGTGGGTGAAATAGCGGCGATGATTCGCGCCGCATAGCGCCCAGGCGGCACGTCCCGGCCAGCGGGATCATCCAGGAGGCCCGGCCAACGGGTCTTGAAAACAGGCAGCACATGGCTTCGAAAACCACTAATCCCTTCACCTTTCTCCAGCAGGTTCGCGCGGAGACAGCAAAGGTGACATGGCCGTCGCGGCGCGAAACCATGATCTCGACCGTGATGGTCCTGGTGTTCGCGGTGATCGCGATGCTCTTCTTCTTCGCAGCCGACATTCTGATGGGCTATGCGATCGAGTGGATCCTGGGTCTCGGGCATTAATTCGGCGGTTTACGGAGAGGTCGTGAAATGACTGCGCGGTGGTATATCGTCCACGCCTATTCGAACTTCGAGAAGAAGGTCGCCGAGGACATCGAGAACAAGGCCAAGCAGAAGGGCCTGGCCGGCGAGATCGAGCAGATCGTGGTGCCGACCGAGAAGGTCGTCGAGATCCGCCGTGGCCGCAAGGTCGATGCAGAGCGCAAGTTCTTCCCGGGCTATGTGCTCCTGAAGGCCAACCTGACGGACGCCGTGTTCTCGCTGGTCAAGAACACGCCGAAGGTCACCGGCTTCCTGGGCGACTCCAAGCCCGTGCCGATCACCGAGACCGAGGCGCAGCGTATCCTGAACCAGGTCCAGGAAGGCGTCGAGCGGCCGAAGCCTTCGGTCACTTTCGAGATCGGCGAGGCGATCCGCGTTTCGGATGGTCCGTTCGCGTCGTTCAACGGCGTCGTCCAGGAAGTGGACGAGGAGCGCGCCCGCCTCAAGGTGGAAGTTTCGATCTTCGGGCGCGCCGTGCCCGTCGATCTGGAATTCGGACAGGTCGAAAAGGGCTGATCCGTATACCCGCGCCCGAAGGGCGTCGGGGCGGCGTGAACTGACGCCGCATGAACGGGTGGGAGGCGAGGGCGGCATAGCCGGCCGTCGGAACCGCACCACCAGACTGCAACCGCCGGTGTCCCGCTAATGGGCCGGCATGAGAAAAGGCAGGAATAGAGATGGCTAAGAAAGTTGCAGGCCAGCTCAAGCTCCAGGTTGCCGCGGGCTCGGCCACGCCGTCGCCCCCGATCGGCCCGGCGCTTGGTCAGCGCGGCATCAACATCATGGAATTCTGCAAGGCGTTCAACGCGCAGACCCAGGAACTCGAGAAGGGATCGCCGATCCCGGTCGTCATCACCTACTACCAGGACAAGTCGTTCACCTTCGTCATGAAGACGCCGCCGGTGAGCTACTTCCTGAAGAAGGCCGCCAACTTGAAGTCGGGCTCCAAGGAGCCGGGCAAGACCAAGGTCGGCACGATCAGCCGCGACAAGGTGCGCGCGATCGCCGAGCAGAAGATGAAGGACCTGAACGCAAACGACGTCGAGGCGGCCATGCGCATGGTCGAGGGCTCCGCCCGCTCGATGGGCCTGGAAGTGGTGGGCTGAGATCATGGCAAAGATTGCAAAGCGTGTTGCCAAGAGCCGCGAAGGCATCGATCCGAACAAGGCTTATGCGCTCTCCGAGGCGCTGCAGCTGCTCAAGGACCGGTCCAAGGTGAAGTTCGACGAGACCGTCGAGGTCTCGATGAATCTCGGGGTCGATCCGCGCCATGCCGACCAGATGGTCCGCGGCGTGGTCAACCTGCCGAACGGCACCGGCCGCTCGGTGCGCGTCGCGGTGTTCGCTCGTGGCGACAAGGCCGAGGAAGCCAAGGCCGCCGGCGCCGATATCGTTGGCGCCGAGGACCTGGTCGACATCGTCCAGAAGGGCACGATCGATTTCGATCGCTGCATCGCCACCCCGGACATGATGCCGCTGGTCGGCCGTCTGGGTAAGGTGCTCGGCCCGCGCGGCATGATGCCGAACCCGAAGGTCGGCACCGTGACCACCGACGTGGCCGCGGCCGTCAAGGCTTCGAAGGGCGGCGCCGTCGAGTTCCGCGTCGAGAAGGCCGGCATCGTCCAGGCCGGCGTCGGCAAAGTCTCGTTCGACGTCAAGGCGCTGGAAGAGAATGTGCGCGCGTTCGCCGATGCGGTGAACAAGGCCAAGCCGGCTGGCGCCAAGGGCAACTACGTCAAGAAGGTGTCGGTCACCTCGACGATGGGCCCGGGCCTCAAGCTCGACATCGCGACGCTCGCCGCGTCGTAAGTGTCGTCCGGTCGGCCTTGAGCTGATCGTAATAAGAATTCCGGACCGCCGATCCGTCGGCGGCCCGGTACCGGGAGCCGAAAGGTTTCCGGATATCCTGTCCGAGATTGCAGGCGGCCCAACAGCCTTAATTCATGTGGGCCTGCATGAGACGGGTGAAGACCCGACAAAGGAGCAACTGCTCCAATGAAAGGTTCGAACCGTGTTTGCCTTTTGTCAGCGCATCGCCGGCTTTGCCGTCGGTGTGGCGAAAGGGGGCAGGATCCTCGAGCGTCGTTCGGGAGATCCAGGATTTGGATGGCCCGGCCGGCAAAAGGCAACCCGACTTCTGACCTCGAAAATGAGGCAGGGGTCAACTGGAGATAGGCAGTGGACAGAGCGGAAAAGCGCGAACTCGTCACGGGCCTGAATGATGCGTTCTCGAACGCGGGTTCAGTCGTCGTGGCCCACTACGCCGGTATCACCGTGGCGCAAATGAACGACCTTCGGTCGAAGATGCGCGCCGCCGGCGGCACCGTCAAAGTCGCGAAGAACCGTCTCGCCAAGATCGCTCTTCAGGGCACGGACTCCGCATCGATCATCGATCTGTTCAAGGGACAGACGCTGGTCGCTTATTCGGAGGATCCGATTGCGGCGCCGAAGGTCGCGTCCGAATTCGCCAAGGGGAATGACAAGCTGGTCATTCTCGGCGGCGCGATGGGCTCGACCTCGCTCAACGCCGATGGTGTCAAGGCGCTCGCCACGATGCCGTCGCTCGACGAGCTGCGCGCCAAGCTGGTTGGCATGATCGCCACGCCGGCAACCCGGATCGCCCAGATCGTCAATGCGCCCGCGGCTTCGGTCGCGCGTGTCATCGGCGCTTACGCCCGGAAGGACGAGGCGGCATGAGGCCGTTCCTCGCTGTCAACAACACACGTTCGAACCAAATAAAGGAATATCAAAATGGCTGATCTCGCGAAGATCGTAGACGACCTTTCGAGCCTGACCGTCCTCGAGGCGGCTGAGCTGTCGAAGCTTCTGGAAGAGAAGTGGGGCGTTTCGGCCGCCGCTCCGGTGGCTGTTGCCGCCGCTGCCGGTGGTGCTGCCGCTGCTGCTGCTCCGGCTGAAGAGAAGACGGAATTCGACGTCGTTCTCGCCGACGCCGGTGCCCAGAAGATCAACGTCATCAAGGAAGTCCGCGCCATCACCGGCCTTGGCCTCAAGGAAGCCAAGGACCTGGTCGAAGCGGCTCCGAAGCCGGTCAAGGAAGGCGTTTCCAAGGCCGATGCCGACAAGTTCAAGGCTCAGCTGGAAGCAGCTGGCGCCAAGGTCGAGCTGAAGTAACAGGCGAGGGCGGACGGTCTCGCGCCGTCCGCCCCCTCCCTTGGGTTGAGGGAGGGTGTTGTTGCGCGAGGCGTTTGAAAACCTCTTTCCTGAGGGCCGAAAAGCGGCCTTCCGGAAACGGGTTTTCTCCCGTTTTAGCCGGCTGCCGCCAAGCTGTTGGCAGTGAACGGCAAAGAACAGATAGGGGCAGCCGCCGAGGCCGCCCGTTGGTGCAAGGCGAGCCGCGGCGAGGTTCGTCCCGAGTTTAGAGCTAAGGAGCGACGATGGCCCAGACCCAGACTTTCAATGGCCGCAGACGCGTACGCAAGTTCTTCGGAAAAATCCCGGAAGTTGCGGAGATGCCGAACCTGATCGAGGTTCAGAAGGCATCCTATGACCAGTTCCTGATGGTGGACGAGCCCAAGGGCGGCCGTCCGGACGAAGGGCTGCAGGCCGTTTTCAAGTCGGTCTTCCCGATCTCCGACTTTTCCGGCTCCTCCATGCTGGAGTTCGTGAAGTACGAGTTCGAGGCACCGAAATTCGACGTTGACGAATGCCGTCAGCGCGACCTGACCTATGCTGCGCCGCTCAAGGTGACGCTGCGTCTCATCGTGTTCGATATCGACGAGGATACCGGCGCGAAGTCGATCAAGGACATCAAGGAGCAGGACGTTTATATGGGCGACATGCCGCTCATGACGTCGAACGGCACCTTCATCGTCAACGGCACCGAGCGTGTCATCGTCTCGCAGATGCACCGCTCGCCGGGCGTCTTCTTCGACCATGACAAGGGCAAATCGCACTCGTCGGGCAAGCTGCTGTTTGCCGCGCGCGTCATCCCCTATCGCGGCTCGTGGCTCGACATCGAGTTCGATAGCAAGGACGTCGTGCACGCCCGCATCGACCGCCGCCGCAAGATCCCGGTGACGTCGCTTCTGATGGCGCTCGGCATGGACGGCGAGGAGATCCTCTCGACCTTCTACAACAAGATCACCTACAAGCGCTCCGGCGACCACTGGCGCATTCCGTTCAATGTCGAGCGGTTCCGCGGCCTCAAGGCCGTTGGCGACCTGGTCGACGCCGACACGGGCGAGGTTGTTGTCGAGGCCGGCAAGAAGATCACCGCCCGCCAGGCCCGCCAGCTTGGCGAGAAGGGTCTCAAGGCCATCAAGGCGACCGATGAGGACCTGCTCGGCAACTACCTTGCCGAGGACATCGTCAACTACGCCACCGGCGAGATCTTCCTCGAAGCCGGCGACGAGATCGACGACAAGACGCTGAAGGTGCTGCTCGGCACCGGCGAGGACGAGATCCAGATCCTGGACATCGACCACGTCAATGTCGGCGCCTACATCCGCAACACGCTGGCCGTCGACAAGAACGAAAGCCGCCAGGACGCGCTGTTCGACATCTACCGCGTCATGCGTCCGGGCGAGCCGCCGACGCTCGAGACCGCCGAAGCCATGTTCAACTCGCTGTTCTTCGACAGCGAGCGCTATGACCTGTCGGCCGTCGGCCGCGTCAAGATGAACATGCGCCTCGAGCTCAAGGCCGAGGACACCGTGCGCGTGCTGCGCAAGGAAGACATCCTGGCCGTGGTCAAGACGCTGGTGGAACTGCGCGACGGCAAGGGCGAGATCGACGACATCGACAATCTCGGCAACCGC
Source organism: Mesorhizobium sp. M2E.F.Ca.ET.209.01.1.1 (assembly GCF_004010375.2). NCBI lineage: Bacteria > Pseudomonadati > Pseudomonadota > Alphaproteobacteria > Hyphomicrobiales > Phyllobacteriaceae > Mesorhizobium > Mesorhizobium sp. M2E.F.Ca.ET.209.01.1.1. Next base: position 20,989 of record NZ_SADP02000032.1, read on the forward strand.
CGCGTGCGCTCGGTCGGCGAGCTCATGGAGAACCAGTACCGCGTCGGCCTGCTGCGCATGGAGCGCGCGATCAAGGAACGCATGTCCTCGATCGAGATCGACACGGTCATGCCGCAGGACCTGATCAACGCCAAGCCGGCGGCCGCCGCCGTGCGCGAGTTCTTCGGTTCCTCGCAGCTGTCGCAGTTCATGGACCAGACCAACCCGCTGTCGGAGATCACCCACAAGCGTCGCCTTTCGGCGCTTGGACCGGGCGGTCTGACCCGCGAGCGCGCCGGCTTCGAGGTGCGCGACGTGCACCCGACGCATTACGGCCGCATCTGCCCGATCGAGACGCCGGAAGGTCCGAATATTGGTCTGATCAACTCGCTCGCCACCTTCGCGCGCGTCAACAAGTACGGCTTCATCGAAAGCCCGTACCGCAAGATCGTGAACGGCAAGCTGACCAACGAGGTTGTCTACCTGTCGGCGATGGAAGAGGCCAAGCACTACGTCGCGCAGGCCAACGCCGAGCTCGACAAGAACGGCAGCTTCGTCGACGAGTTCGTCATTTGCCGTAACGCCGGCGAAGTGATGATGGCGCCGCGCGAGAACGTCGACCTGATGGACGTCTCGCCGAAGCAGATGGTCTCTGTTGCGGCAGCGCTCATCCCGTTCCTCGAGAACGACGACGCCAACCGCGCGCTGATGGGCTCGAACATGCAGCGTCAGGCCGTGCCGCTGGTGCGCGCCGAGGCGCCGTTCGTCGGCACCGGCATGGAGCCGGTCGTCGCCCGTGACTCTGGCGCCGCCATCGGCGCCCGCCGCGGCGGCGTGGTCGACCAGGTGGACGCGACCCGTATCGTCATCCGCGCCACGGAAGATCTCGATCCCGGCAAGTCCGGCGTCGACATCTACCGGCTGATGAAGTTCCAGCGTTCGAACCAGAACACCTGCATCAACCAGCGTCCGCTGGTGCGCATGGGCGACCGCGTCAACAAGGGCGACATCATTGCCGACGGTCCGTCGACCGAGCTCGGCGATCTGGCGCTCGGCCGCAACGTGCTGGTCGCGTTCATGCCGTGGAACGGCTACAACTACGAGGACTCGATCCTGCTTTCCGAGCGCATCGTGGCCGATGACGTCTTCACCTCGATCCACATCGAGGAGTTCGAGGTCATGGCGCGTGACACCAAGCTCGGGCCGGAGGAAATCACGCGCGACATTCCGAACGTTTCGGAAGAAGCGCTGAAGAACCTCGACGAGGCCGGCATCGTCTATATCGGTGCCGAAGTGCAGCCGGGCGATATCCTGGTCGGCAAGATCACGCCGAAGGGCGAAAGCCCGATGACGCCGGAAGAAAAGCTTCTGCGCGCCATCTTCGGCGAGAAGGCCTCGGACGTTCGCGACACCTCCATGCGTATGCCTCCGGGCACCTTCGGCACAGTCGTCGAAGTGCGCGTCTTCAACCGCCACGGCGTGGAGAAGGACGAGCGCGCGATGGCGATCGAGCGCGAGGAGATCGAGCGTCTGGCCAAGGACCGCGACGACGAGCAGGCGATCCTCGACCGCAACGTCTATGCGCGTCTTTCCGACACGCTGGTCGGCAAGGAAGCGATCGCCGGACCGAAGGGCTTCAAGAAGGGTTCGAAGCTGTCGAAGGATACGCTCGACGAGTATCCGCGTTCGCAGTGGTGGCAGTTCGCCGTGGAGAACGAGAAGCTCCAGGGCGAGCTCGAGGCTCTGCGCGGCCAGTATGATGAGTCCAAGAAGGCGCTCGAGCAGCGCTTCATGGACAAGGTCGAGAAGGTGCAGCGCGGCGACGAAATGCCTCCGGGCGTCATGAAGATGGTCAAGGTCTTCGTGGCGGTGAAGCGCAAGATGCAGCCGGGCGACAAGATGGCCGGCCGTCACGGCAACAAGGGTGTCGTGTCGCGCATCGTTCCGGTCGAGGACATGCCTTTCCTCGAGGACGGCACGCATGCCGATATCGTGCTCAACCCGCTGGGTGTGCCGAGCCGCATGAATGTCGGCCAGATCCTGGAAACGCATCTGGGCTGGGCTTGCGCAGGCATGGGCAGGAAGATCGGCGAGCTGATCGACGCGTATAAGGGCGGCGGCGACATCAAGCCGCTGCGCAAGACGCTGGAAAGCTTCATGCCGGCCAACGACCGCAACGAGCCGATCCGCGAATATGACGACGAGAGCATCGTTCGCCTGAGCGAGCAGATGCGCCGCGGCGTCTCCATCGCGACACCGGTGTTCGACGGCGCGCACGAGGTCGACATCAACACCATGCTGGAGCAGGCGGGCCTGCACACCAGCGGTCAGTCGCAGCTCTATGACGGCCGCACCGGCGAGCCGTTCGATCGCAAGGTGACGATGGGCTATATCTATATGCTCAAGCTGCACCACCTGGTGGACGACAAGATCCACGCGCGTTCGATCGGTCCGTACTCGCTCGTCACCCAGCAGCCGCTGGGCGGCAAGGCGCAGTTCGGTGGCCAGCGCTTCGGCGAAATGGAGGTCTGGGCGCTCGAAGCCTACGGCGCCGCCTACACGCTGCAGGAAATGCTGACGGTGAAGTCGGACGACGTGGCCGGCCGCACCAAGGTCTACGAGGCGATCGTGCGCGGCGACGACACGTTCGAGGCGGGCATTCCGGAGAGCTTCAACGTTCTCGTCAAGGAAATGCGCTCGCTCGGCCTCAATGTGGAGCTGGAGAACACCCAGGTCGAAGAGACCCAGACGCGTCTTCCCGACGCAGCCGAGTAAGGCAATGGCGCGCCGCTCCAGGATGCGGCGCGCCCTTGAAATTTTTCGGTCGGGCAACCGGCCAGTCAGCGGACATTTCGTCCGCGATCGATTGAAGGGGTTATCGAGGACCCCGAAAAGGAGAACGGCATGAACCAAGAGGTCATGAATCTCTTCAACCCGCAGGCGCCTGCGCAGGTGTTCGATTCCATCCGGATCTCGCTTGCCAGCCCAGAGAAGATTCTGTCCTGGTCGTTCGGCGAGATCAAGAAGCCGGAGACCATCAACTACCGCACCTTCAAGCCGGAGCGTGACGGCCTGTTCTGCGCGCGCATTTTTGGCCCGATCAAGGACTACGAATGCCTGTGCGGCAAGTACAAGCGCATGAAGTACAAGGGCGTCATCTGCGAAAAGTGCGGCGTCGAAGTCACGCTGTCGCGCGTTCGCCGCGAGCGCATGGGCCATATCGAGCTCGCCGCGCCCGTCGCCCATATCTGGTTCCTGAAGTCGCTGCCCTCGCGCATCGGCACGCTGCTCGACATGACCCTCAAGGACATCGAGCGTGTGCTCTACTTCGAGAACTACATCGTCACCGAGCCGGGCCTCACCGCGCTGAAGGAGAACCAGCTCCTCAGCGAGGAAGAGTACATGCTCGCCGTCGACGAGTATGGCGAGGATTCCTTCACCGCCATGATCGGCGCCGAGGCCATCCATGACCTCCTGGCCGGCATGGATCTGGAGAAGATCGCCGGCGATCTTCGTTCGGAGCTGGCTTCGACCACGTCCGAGCTGAAGCAGAAGAAGTATCTGAAGCGGCTCAAGGTCGTCGAGAACTTCATGGAATCCGGCAACCGTCCGGAATGGATGATCATGAAGGTGGTTCCGGTGATCCCGCCGGACCTGCGCCCGCTCGTCCCGCTGGACGGCGGCCGCTTCGCCACGTCGGACCTGAACGATCTCTATCGCCGCGTCATCAACCGCAACAACCGCCTGAAGCGGCTGATCGAGCTGCGTGCGCCCGGCATCATCGTGCGCAACGAGAAGCGCATGCTGCAGGAAGCCGTCGATGCGCTGTTCGACAACGGCCGTCGCGGCCGCGTCATCACCGGCGCCAACAAGCGTCCGCTGAAGTCGCTGTCCGACATGCTCAAGGGCAAGCAGGGCCGGTTCCGTCAGAACCTGCTCGGCAAGCGCGTCGACTATTCCGGCCGCTCGGTCATCGTGACCGGTCCGGAGCTGAAGCTGCATCAGTGCGGTCTGCCGAAGAAGATGGCGCTCGAGCTGTTCAAGCCCTTCATCTACGCCCGCCTCGACGCCAAGGGTTTCTCCTCGACCGTCAAGCAGGCGAAGAAGCTGGTCGAGAAGGAGCGTCCGGAGGTTTGGGATATCCTCGACGAGGTCATCCGCGAGCATCCGGTGCTGTTGAACCGCGCGCCGACGCTGCACCGCCTCGGCATCCAGGCGTTCGAGCCGACCCTGATCGAAGGCAAGGCGATCCAGCTGCATCCGCTGGTCTGCACCGCCTTCAACGCGGACTTCGACGGTGACCAGATGGCGGTCCACGTGCCGCTGTCGCTGGAAGCGCAGCTCGAAGCCCGCGTGCTGATGATGTCGACCAACAACATCCTGCACCCGGCCTCCGGCGCGCCGATCATCGTGCCGTCGCAGGACATGGTTCTCGGTCTCTACTATCTCTCGATCGTCAACCAGAACGAGCCGGGCGAAGGCATGGTGTTTGCCGACATGGGCGAGCTCCAGCATGCGCTGGAGACCAAGGCCGTGACGCTGCACGCCAAGATCAAGGGTCGCTTCCGCACGGTCGACGCCGAAGGCAACGTCGTGTCGAAGATCTACGACACCACGCCCGGCCGCATGATCATTGGCGAGCTTCTGCCGAAGAACGTCAACGTGCCGTATGAGACCGCCAACCAGGAGATGACCAAGAAGAACATCTCCAAGATGATCGACACCGTCTACCGCCACTGCGGTCAGAAAGAGACGGTCATCTTCTGCGACCGCATCATGGCGCTTGGCTTTGCCCATGCTTGCCGTGCCGGCATTTCGTTCGGCAAGGACGACATGCTGATCCCGGATACCAAGCTAAAGCTGGTCTCCGAGACCGAGGCTTTGGCCAAGGAGTACGAGCAGCAGTACAATGACGGCCTGATCACGCAGGGCGAGAAGTACAACAAGGTCGTCGACGCCTGGGCCAAGTGCTCGGAAAAGGTCGCCGACGAGATGATGGCGCGCATCAAGGCGGTGGAGTTCGAGGACAACGGCCGTCAGAAGCCGATGAACTCGATCTACATGATGTCGCATTCGGGTGCGCGCGGTTCGCCCACCCAGATGCGTCAGCTCGCCGGCATGCGCGGCCTGATGGCCAAGCCCTCGGGTGAAATCATCGAGACGCCGATCATCTCGAACTTCAAGGAAGGCCTCACCGTGCTCGAGTACTTCAACTCGACCCACGGCGCCCGCAAGGGTCTGGCCGACACCGCCTTGAAGACGGCGAACTCGGGCTACCTCACCCGCCGTCTCGTCGACGTGGCGCAGGACTGCATCGTCAACTCCGTGGATTGCGGCACCGACAAGGGCCTCACCATGCAGCCGATCGTCGATGCCGGCCAGATCGTCGCCTCGGTCGGCCAGCGCGTGCTGGGCCGTACCGCGCTCGACGACATCAACCATCCGGTCACCGGCGATCTGCTGGTCAAGGCCGGCAAGCTGATGGACGAGCGCGATGTCGAGCAGATCGAAAAGGCCGGCGTGCAGTCGGTCCGCATCCGCTCGGCGCTGACCTGCGAGGTCAGGACCGGCGTGTGCGCCGTCTGCTACGGTCGCGACCTGGCCCGCGGCACGCCCGTCAACCAGGGCGAGGCTGTCGGCGTCATCGCGGCGCAGTCGATCGGCGAGCCGGGCACCCAGCTCACCATGCGTACCTTCCACATGGGCGGCACGGCGCAGGTGGTGGATTCCTCGTTCCTTGAAGCCTCCTATGAGGGCAAGGTGCAGATCCGCAACCGCAACGTGGTGCGCAACTCGGAAGGCCAGCAGATGGTCATGGGCCGCAACATGGCGGTGCTCATCCTCGATGAGACCGGCAAGGAGCGCGCCACGCACCGCGTCGCCTATGGTTCGCGCATCTTCGTGGACGATGGCGACAAGGTGAAGCGCGGCCAGCGTATCGCGGAGTGGGATCCCTATACCCGCCCGATCCTCACCGAAATCGAGGGCAGGGTGGCGTTCGAGGACCTGGTCGACGGCATCTCCGTTCAAGAAACTGCCGACGAGTCGACCGGCATCACCAAGCGTGAGGTCATCGACTGGCGTTCGACGCCGCGCGGCAGCGACCTGAAGCCGGCGATCGTCATCCAGGACGCCAAGGGCAAGGTCGGCAAGCTGTCGAAGGGCGGCGATGCACGCTTCCTGCTCTCGGTCGAGGCCATCCTGTCGGTCGAGCCGGGCGCCCATGTGAAGCCTGGCGACGTGCTGGCGCGTATCCCGATGGAAAGCGCCAAGACCAAGGACATCACCGGTGGTCTGCCGCGTGTTGCGGAACTGTTCGAGGCTCGCCGTCCGAAGGATCACGCCATCATCGCCGAGATCGATGGCACGATCCGCTTCGGCCGCGACTACAAGAACAAGCGCCGCATCATCATCGAGCCGCATGACTCGACGCTGGAGCCGGTTGAGTACCTGATCCCGAAGGGCAAGCCGTTCCATCTCCAGGACGGCGACGTCATCGAGAAGGGCGACTACATCCTCGACGGCAATCCGGCGCCGCACGACATCCTGGCGATCAAGGGCGTGGAGGCGCTTGCCTCCTACCTCGTCAACGAGATCCAGGAGGTCTACCGACTGCAGGGCGTGTCGATCAACGACAAGCACATCGAGGTGATCGTTCGCCAGATGCTGCAGAAGGTCGAGATCACCACGCAGGGCGACTCGACCTACATCCCGGGCGACCACGTCGACGTGATCGAACTGGAAGAGGTTAACGAGCGCCTGATCGAGGACGGCAAGAAGCCGGCCGAAGGTCAGCCGGTGCTGCTCGGCATCACCAAGGCCTCGCTGCAGACGCCGTCCTTCATCTCGGCCGCCTCCTTCCAGGAGACGACCAGGGTCCTCACCGAGGCAGCGGTTGCCGGCAAGACCGACATGCTGCAGGGCCTGAAGGAAAACGTCATCGTCGGTCGTCTGATCCCGGCCGGCACCGGCGGCACGATGAGCCAGATCCGGCGCATCGCCACCTCGCGCGACGAGCTCATCATCGACGAGCGCCGCAAGGCCTCCGGTGTCGAGGTCGCCGAGCCGATGCTGACCGACATGGTCAACGCCGCGCAGTAAGCGGCACGATATGAGAAACGTAGAGAAGGGGCCCACACGGGCCCCTTTTTGCATTCAGAGCATGATCCCGAAAAGTGGGTACCGGTTTTCGGGGAAGATCATGCTCCAACAAAGAAACCAGGGATGATGGATCTACGAGCCGTCATCCTGATCTAACTTCACTAACGAGGAAGAGCCATGAGCAGCAAGACCTGGACGGCAGTCGACGACTATATCGTTTCCTCGCTTTTCGAAGCGGACCCCGTGCTGGATGCAGTGCTTAAGGCCAACCGCGACCAGGGGCTTCCGGCCATCGATGTCTCGGCGGCGCAAGGCAAATTGCTGTCGCTGTTGGTGCGCATCCGCGGCGCGAAGACCGTGCTGGAGGTTGGCACGCTCGGCGGCTATTCGACGATTTGGATGGCGAGGGGACTGCCGGCGGACGGGAAGGTGGTGACGCTGGGGAGCTCGATCAGCATCACGCCAAGGTTGCGCGCTCCAATTTCGAGCGGGCAGGGGTTTCCGGCAAGGTCGACCTACGGGTCGGTCCCGCGCTCCAGTCGCTCGCCGCACTGGTTGACGAAAATGCCGGCCCCTTCGACCTGATCTTCATCGACGCCGATAAGCCCAACAACCCGAATTATCTCGACTGGGCGATGAAGCTGTCGCGCCCGGGCGCGGTCATCGTCTGCGACAACGTCATCCGCGACGGTGCGGTGCTCGATACGGATGGTCGCGACGCCAATGTCGAAGGAGCGCGTGCGGCATTCTCCTTCATCGGCGCCGAGAAGCGGCTGGACGGAACAGCCATCCAGACAGTTGGCGCCAAGGGCTACGACGGATTCGCGATCGCGATCGTCAAATGACATCGTGCCGTAAATGACGGTGATATCAGACCATTCGGTCGTGCCCACTTGTCATCGGCTTTTCGTTTGACGACCGGCTTCCCCAACCCGTCGCTGCTTCGCAGCGCCACCTTTCCCCTTCGGAGGGAAAGGAAGGGAGCTTTGCTGGACGAGCGCTGACGACAAAAAGCTCGGCGCCTTTCCTCTACCCCGTCGATCGGGGGAGAGGTGGCTCGGCGAAGCCGAGACGGAGTGGGGGTCGACCTGGCGCGAGCGTGCATTGCAGCCAGGTCGGCGATCACAACTCAGTCGAAGAACGCTTCGACCACGTTACGCTTGCCCAGCATGAAGGCGTCGGCGACGTGCTGCAGCGGCGCGAGATCTACATCCGAGACTCCCGCGCGAACGATCTCGGCGAAATGCTTGTAGAGCATCGGGTATTCGGCTTCCGGCTCGTCATGGACGATCTTGCCGTCGACGGCGAGCTTGGCGCCGCCGCCCGACAGCACCATCTGGCCCTTGTCGGTCTCGGCCAGGATGTCCCAGCTCTGCGGGCCGGTCTGCAGCCAGTCGAGCTCCATCGTCACCGGCAGGCCGTTCGAGGTGCGGAAGGCGACATGCGCGGCGACCGGAGCCGCGCGGTTTTCCGGAAAGTCGAGCACGGCCGAGGTGATGAACATCGGCGGCAGGATGTGGGCGGCAATCGACAGCGCGTTGATGCCCGGATCGAAGACGCCGAAGCCGCCCGGTTCCCAAATCCATTCCTGGTTCGGATGCCAGCGGCGCACATCTTCCTTCCAGTTGATGGCAGCGGAAGTGAGCTTGGCCGAAGCCAGGAAACTACGCGCGGCCCCGACCGCCGGCGCATAGCGCGAATGCCAGCTGGCGAAGAGCGAGACGCCGTTCTTTGCGGCAAGCGCCTTGAGATGCTCGACCTCGCTCACCGTCGCGCCTGGCGGCTTTTCGAGGAACACATGCTTCTTCGCTTCCAGCGCGGTGCGCGCCGCATCGTAGCGGAACTGCGGCGGCATGCAGAGCGAGACCGCATCGAGGCCGGGTTCGGCTGCAAGCATCGCCTCGATCGTCGGGTAGTTCGGAATGCCGTCGACCTTGCCGTGGCGGCTAGCCGCGGCGGCAAGCTGGTAATCGCCGTCCTTGGCGACCGCGGGCAGGTGCTGGTCGCGCACGATCTTGCCCACGCCGACGATGCCGAGCTTGATGGGATTGCTGGTCATGGGAACTCCGGAAGCAAAGAATGGCTGTCTAATAGGGAAGCGTTGGGGGGCAGAGCGGGGAAGGGACGTTGCGCACGGCAGCGAGGTCAGAACGGCTCGTCGAAAGTGACGATCGAGACCTCGCCTTCCAGCGCGCCCTGATAGGCCGACAAATGCGGCTCCTCGTCGGGCTCGCCTTCCATGTCGCCAATCTGGTCGAGCTCGGCCTCCGCGAATCCTTCCGCGGCAAGTGATTCGAGCGCGCGACGCACGGCAGAATCATCGTCGGGCGCGACGAGCATCACATGCACGCCCTCGGGCTTGCCTCCTTTCTTGCGCCAGACTCGTCCGGTGATGATGGTGACCGGCCGTTCTTCATTGTCGTTCACGGGCTGATTCCTCGTTTTCCGGCGGAAAGTCCGGTTGAAGCCGCCTTTTGGCACGAAGCCGGTGCGGAAGACAGCCGCAAGCCGGTCACTTTCTTCCTCGCTCTTGAAAAAAGGCGCAATAAAATTACATGCGTTTCGCGCATGGCTGCCAAGCCTCGAATTGACCGCAATATTTGCCGTTGCGGGGTTGACGGGCAATGGCCTTACGAGTAGAAGCCGCGACGTCAGAACCGATGTGAGACTAGCCTTTCCGAGGCGACACGCTTTGGAGTTTGTCTCAAACAGGGTTCGTTTTACGAGCGAAAAGACATTTCCGGCGCGCATGAAGCGGCTTCCGCTTCCTCTGCAATTTGTTCGGGCAGGACCGCGAGGCGCGGTGTGTTGCCCGAATTCGCGTATGGAAATGACGCTTTGAGCGGCCCTGACAGGGCAGACACGGAATTGAGAGACAAGAGGGTTTAATGCCTACCGTCAACCAGCTGATCCGCAAGCCGCGCCTGGCGCCGGTGAAGCGCAACAAGGTCCCGGCCATGCAGCAGAACCCGCAGAAGCGGGGCGTCTGCACGCGCGTCTACACCACGACGCCGAAGAAGCCGAACTCGGCGCTGCGCAAGGTGGCCAAGATTCGCCTGACCAACGGTTTTGAGGTGATCGGCTACATCCCCGGCGAAGGCCACAACCTTCAGGAACACTCGGTGGTCATGATCCGCGGCGGCCGCGTCAAGGATCTGCCGGGCGTCCGCTACCACATCATCCGCGGCGTGCTCGACACGCAGGGTGTGAAGAACCGCAAGCAGCGTCGTTCGAAATACGGCGCCAAGCGTCCGAAGTAAGGGTTTCCCATGTCCCGTCGTCACAGTGCAGAAAAGCGTGAGATCAATCCGGATCCCAAGTTCGGCGATCTGATCGTCACCAAGTTCATGAACGCCGTCATGTATGACGGCAAGAAGTCGGTTGCCGAGACCATCGTCTATGGCGCGCTGGACCAGGTCCAGGCCAAGACCAAGCAGGAGCCGGTCACCGTCTTCCACCAGGCGCTCGACAATGTCGCGCCGCATGTGGAAGTGCGCTCGCGTCGCGTCGGCGGCGCCACCTACCAGGTTCCGGTCGACGTGCGCCCCGAGCGCCGTCAGGCGCTGGCCATCCGCTGGCTGATCGCCGCGGCCCGCAACCGCAACGAGACCACGATGGTCGACCGCCTCTCGGGCGAGCTGATGGACGCGGCCAACAACCGCGGCACCGCCGTCAAGAAGCGTGAAGACACCCACAAGATGGCGGAAGCCAACCGCGCCTTCGCGCATTACCGCTGGTAACGCGAAAGAGACTGAGAGGCACCTCCCATGGCCCGCGAATACAAGATCGAAGACTACCGCAATTTCGGTATCATGGCGCATATCGACGCCGGCAAGACGACGACGACCGAGCGCGTCCTGTACTACACGGGCAAGTCGCACAAGATCGGCGAAGTCCATGACGGCGCTGCCACCATGGACTGGATGGAGCAGGAGCAGGAACGCGGCATCACCATCACGTCCGCCGCGACCACGACCTTCTGGAAGGGTCGTGACGGCAAGATGCGCCGCTTCAACATCATCGACACTCCCGGACACGTCGACTTCACCATCGAAGTCGAGCGTTCGCTGCGCGTGCTCGACGGCGCCATCGCGCTGCTCGATGCCAACGCCGGCGTGGAGCCGCAGACCGAGACGGTGTGGCGCCAGGCCGACAAGTACCACGTGCCGCGCATGATCTTCTGCAACAAGATGGACAAGATCGGCGCCGACTTCTACCGCTCGGTGGAAATGATCGGTTCGCGCCTCGGCGCGCAGGCCGTCGTCATGCAGCTGCCGATCGGCGCCGAGACCGAGTTCAAGGGCGTCGTCGACCTCGTCGAGATGAACGCGCTTGTCTGGCGCGATGAAACCCTGGGCGCCGCCTGGGACGTCGTCGAGATCCCGGCCGACCTCAAGGAAAAGGCCGCTCAGTTCCGTGAGAAGATGATCGAAGCCGCCGTCGAGATGGACGAGACCGCGCTCGAGAACTACCTCGAAGGCAACATGCCGTCGAACGACGAGATCCGCGCGCTGATCCGCAAGGGCACCATCGCGGTCAAGTTCTTCCCGATGTTCTGCGGTTCGGCTTTCAAGAACAAGGGCGTGCAGCCGCTGCTCGACGCCGTCGTCGAATACCTGCCGTCGCCGATCGACGTGCCGGCCATCAAGGGTGTCGACGCCAAGACCGACGCCGAGATCGAGCGTCACGCCGATGACAACGAGCCGCTGTCGATGCTGGCGTTCAAGATCATGAACGACCCGTTCGTCGGTTCGCTGACCTTCGCCCGCATCTATTCGGGCAAGCTCACCAAGGGCACCTCGCTCGACAACACGGTGAAGGGCAAGAAGGAACGCATCGGCCGCATGCTGCAGATGCATGCGAACTCGCGCGCCGACATCGAAGAGGCTTACGCCGGCGACATCGTTGCGCTGGCCGGCCTCAAGGATACGACCACCGGCGACACGCTCTGCGATCCGCTGCACCCGGTCATCCTCGAGCGCATGGAATTCCCCGATCCGGTCATCCAGATCGCCATCGAGCCGAAGACCAAGAACGACCAGGAAAAGATGGGCCTCGCGCTGCATCGCCTGGCGGCTGAGGATCCGTCCTTCCGCGTCAAGACCGACGAGGAAAGCGGTCAGACCATCATCGCCGGCATGGGCGAGCTGCATCTCGACATCATCGTCGACCGCATGCGCCGCGAGTTCAAGGTGGAAGCCAACGTCGGCGCGCCGCAGGTGGCCTATCGTGAGACGATCACCCGCACGCACGAACAGGATTACACGCACAAGAAGCAGACCGGCGGTACCGGCCAGTTCGCTCGCGTCAAGATCCTGTTTGAGCCGAACACCGAGAGCGAAGAGTTCGTGTTCGAGTCCAAGATCGTCGGCGGTGCGGTTCCGAAGGAATACATCCCGGGCGTCGAGAAGGGCATCAACAGCGTCATGGGTTCCGGCCCGTTCGCCGGCTTCCCGATGATCGGCGTCAAGGCGACCCTGATCGACGGCGCCTTCCACGACGTCGACTCCTCGGTGCTGGCGTTCGAAATCGCTTCTCGCGCCTGCTTCAAGGAAGCTGCTCCGCGCCTCGGCGTGCAGCTGCTCGAGCCGATCATGAAGGTCGAGGTCGTGACGCCGGAAGATTATGTCGGCGGCGTTATCGGCGACCTCAATGGCCGTCGTGGCCAGATCCAGGGCCAGGAAGCGCGCGGCGTTGCCGTCGTCATCAACGCGATGGTGCCGCTGGCGAACATGTTCAAGTACGTCGACAATCTGCGTTCGATGTCGCAGGGCCGCGCCCAGTACACGATGCAGTTCGACCACTACGAGCCGGTTCCGACCGCGGTCGCCCAGGAAGTTCAGAAGAAATACGCGTAACTCGAGCGGGTTGCACGAGACCTTAATTCAAGGCCCGCACGGGCAGGCAGGAATGGAGAGATCACATGGCAAAAGGTAAATTCGAGCGCACCAAGCCGCATGTGAACATTGGCACGATCGGCCACGTCGATCATGGCAAGACGTCGCTGACGGCGGCGATCACGAAGTATTTTGGCGAATACAAGCGCTATGACCAGATCGACGCGGCCCCGGAAGAGAAGGCGCGCGGCATCACGATCTCGACGGCGCATGTCGAGTATGAGACGGCCAACCGTCACTATGCCCACGTCGACTGCCCCGGCCACGCCGACTATGTGAAGAACATGATCACCGGCGCCGCGCAGATGGACGGCGCGATCCTGGTCGTGTCGGCCGCCGACGGCCCGATGCCGCAGACCCGCGAGCACATCCTGCTGGCCCGTCAGGTCGGCGTGCCCTCGATCGTGGTGTTCCTCAACAAGGTCGACCAGGTCGACGACGCCGAGCTGCTCGAGCTGGTCGAGCTCGAGGTTCGCGAGCTTTTGTCGAAGAACGAGTTCCCCGGCGACGACATTCCGATCGTCAAGGGCTCGGCGCTGGCCGCTCTTGAAGACTCCAACAAGACCATCGGCGAGGACGCCATCCGCGAGCTGATGGCTCAGGTCGACGCCTACATCCCGACGCCGGTCCGTCCGCTGGACAAGCCGTTCCTGATGCCGATCGAAGACGTGTTCTCGATCTCGGGCCGCGGCACGGTGGTGACCGGCCGCGTCGAGCGCGGCGTAGTCAAGGTTGGCGAGGAACTGGAAATCGTCGGCATCCGTCCGACCGCCAAGACGACCTGCACGGGCGTGGAAATGTTCCGCAAGCTGCTCGACCAGGGCCAGGCGGGCGACAACATCGGCGCGCTGCTGCGCGGCATCGACCGTGAGGGCGTCGAGCGCGGCCAGGTTCTGGCCAAGCCCGGCTCGGTGAAGCCGCACAAGAAGTTCGTGGCCGAAGCCTACATCCTGACCAAGGACGAAGGTGGCCGTCACACGCCGTTCTTCACCAACTACCGTCCGCAGTTCTACTTCCGCACGACGGACGTGACCGGCATCGTGACGCTGCCGGCCGGCACCGAGATGGTGATGCCCGGCGACAACATCACCGTCGACGTCGAGCTGATCGTGCCGATCGCGATGGAAGAGAAGCTGCGCTTCGCCATCCGTGAAGGCGGCCGCACCGTCGGTGCCGGCATCGTCGTCACCATCAAAGAGTAATTGGACTGAAACGGATCTGTCGCGGGCGCGGGAGCTGCCCGCGCCGCGCCAGAACAAGGAATTGACGCATGAACGGACAGAATATCCGCATCCGCCTTAAGGCGTTTGACCACCGGGTGCTCGACGCCTCGACGCGCGAAATCGTGTCGACCGCCAAGCGCACCGGCGCCAACGTCCGCGGCCCCATTCCGCTGCCGACGCGGATCGAAAAATTCACGGTCAACCGGTCGCCCCACGTCGACAAGAAGAGCCGCGAGCAGTTCGAGATGCGCACGCACAAGCGTCTGCTCGACATCGTCGATCCGACCCCGCAGACGGTCGATGCTTTGATGAAGCTCGATCTGGCCGCCGGTGTCGACGTCGAGATCAAGCTCTAAGGGATTGAGAGCGCGGTAAGGGGCGCTGCCCCTGGCCCGGAACTCTAAAGGAATTGAACCGATGCGTTCAGGTGTGATTGCAAAGAAGGTGGGAATGACCCGCATCTATAACGATGCCGGGGAACACGTTCCCGTCACCGTTCTCCAGATGGAGAACTGCCAGGTCGTGGCTCAGCGCACGCAGGAGAAGAACGGCTACACCGCCGTGCAGCTCGGCGTTGGCCTTGCCAAGGTGAAGAACACGTCGAAGGCGCTGCGCGGCCATTTCGCCGCCGCCTCCGTCGAGCCGAAGGCGAAGCTCGCCGAGTTCCGCGTCTCCGCCGACAACATGATCGACGTCGGCGCCGAGCTGACCGTCGAGCATTTCGTCGCCGGCCAGAAGGTCGACGTCACCGGCACCTCGACCGGTAAGGGTTTCCAGGGTGTGATCAAGCGGCACAACATGGGTGGTGGCCGCGCGACCCACGGTAACTCGGTCTCGCACCGCACGCACGGCTCGACCGGTCAGCGCCAGGACCCCGGCAAGGTGTTCAAGGGCAAGAAGATGGCCGGCCACATGGGTGACACCCGCGTGACCACGCAGAATGTCGAAGTCGTCTCGACCGACGCCGATCGCGGCCTGATCCTGATCCGCGGCGCGGTTCCCGGCGTCAAGGGCGCCTGGATCCTGGTTCGCGACGCCGCCAAGGTTGCGCTGCCGGCCAACGCGCCGAAGCCCGCCGCGATCCGTGCTGCCGCTGCCGCCAAGAACGAAGCCCCGGCCACTGAGGGAGCGGAATAATGGACCTCAAGATCACAACGCTCGGCGGCAAGGACGCCGGCAAGGTGAAACTCTCCGAGGAGATTTTCGGCCTTGACCCGCGCGAGGACATCCTGCAGCGCGTCGTGCGCTGGCAGCTCGCCAAGAAGCAGCAGGGCACGCACAAGGCCAAGGGCCGCGCCGAAATCGCGCGCACCGGCGCCAAGATGTACAAGCAGAAGGGTACGGGCCGCGCCCGTCACCATTCGGCTCGCGCTCCGCAGTTCCGCGGCGGCGGCAAGGCGCACGGCCCGGTCGTGCGCAGCCATGAGCACGACCTGCCGAAGAAGGTGCGCGCGCTTGGCCTCAAGCACGCTCTCTCGGCCAAGGCCAAGAGCGCTTCGCTCATCATCGTCGACGAGCTGAAGCTTGCCGAAGCCAAGACCAAGGCGCTGGCGGCGAACCTCGAGACGCTGGGGCTGACCAACGCCCTGGTGATCGGCGGCGCCGAGCTTGACCAGAACTTCAAGCTGGCGGCGACCAACATTCCCAACATCGACGTGCTGCCCATCCAGGGCATCAACGTCTACGACATTCTGCGCCGCGGCACGCTGGTCCTTTCCAAGGCCGCCGTCGAGGCTCTCGAGGAGCGCTTTAAATGACCGACCTCCGTCACTACGACGTGATCGTCTCGCCGGCGATCACCGAAAAGTCGACCATGGCTTCCGAGCAGAACCAGGTCGTCTTCAACGTCGCCAAGAAGGCGTCGAAGCCGGAAATCAAGGCTGCCGTGGAAGCTCTCTTCGGCGTCAAGGTGACGGCTGTGAACACGCTCGTCCGCAAGGGCAAGATCAAGCGCTTCCGCGGCACGGTTGGCCGCCAGGGCGACGTCAAGAAGGCGGTTGTGACGCTGGCCGACGGCCAGTCGATCGACGTCGCGACGGGTCTCTGAGCAAGGCCGCGAGGACAGGACAATGGCACTCAAGAAATTCAACCCGGTAACGCCGAGCACCCGCCAGCTGGTCATCGTCGACCGCTCGGGCCTCTACAAGGGCAAGCCCGTCAAGGGCCTGACCGAAGGCCTGACCAAGTCGGGCGGCCGCAACAACTACGGCCGCATCACGGCCCGCTTCATCGGCGGCGGTCACAAGCGTTCGTATCGCATCATCGACTTCAAGCGTAAGAAGTACGATGTCGTCGGCACGGTCGAGCGTATCGAATACGATCCGAACCGCACCGCCTTCATCGCGCTGATCAAGTATGACGACGGCGAGCTGTCCTACATCCTGGCCCCGCAGCGCCTTGCTGCCGGCGACAAGATCGTGGCTGGCGAGGCGGTCGACGTGAAGCCGGGCAACGCGATGCCGCTGGCCTCGATGCCGGTCGGCACGATCGTCCACAACATCGAGCTGAAGCCGGGCAAGGGCGGCCAGGTCGCCCGTTCGGCTGGCGGTTACGCCCAGCTCGTCGGCCGCGACCAGGGCATGGCGATCCTGCGCCTCAACTCGGGCGAGCAGCGCGTCGTGCACGGCTCCTGCATGGCCACCGTCGGCGCGGTGTCGAACCCCGACCACGGCAACATCAATGACGGCAAGGCCGGTCGCACCGTTTGGCGCGGCAAGCGTCCGCACAATCGCGGCGTGGCCATGAACCCAGTCGACCATCCGCATGGCGGCGGCGAAGGCCGCACCTCGGGTGGCCGTCATCCGGTTTCGCCTTGGGGCAAGCCGACCAAGGGCAAGAAGACGCGGTCCAACAAGGCGACCGACAAGTTCATCCTGCGCTCGCGCCATCAGCGCAAGAGCTAAGAAGAGGTAACGCCAAGTGACTCGTTCGATTTGGAAAGGCCCCTTCATCGACGGCTACCTTCTCAAGAAGGTGGACAAGGTTCGTGAAGGCGGTCGCAATGAGGTGATCAAGATGTGGAGCCGTCGCTCCACCATCCTGCCGCAGTTCGTCGGCTTCACCTTCGGTGTCTACAACGGCCAGAAGCACGTCCCGGTCTCGGTGAACGAGGACATGGTCGGCCACAAGTTCGGTGAATTCGCTCCGACCCGGACCTATTACGGTCACGGCGCGGATAAGAAGGCGAAGAGGAAATAATCATGGGCAAGGCCAAAGCTCCGCGCAGGCTTGCTGATAACGAGGCGCGTGCCGTTCTGCGCACGATCCGTATCAGCCCGCAGAAGCTCAACCTGGTTGCCGCGCTGATCCGCGGCAAGAAGGTCGCGACCGCGCTTTCCGACCTCGAATTTTCGGCCAAGCGGATTTCCGGCACGGTCAAGAAGACGCTGGAATCGGCGATCGCCAACGCGGAAAACAATCACGACCTCGATGTCGATGCGCTGGTGGTGGCGGAAGCCTATGTCGGCAAGTCGATCGTCATGAAGCGTTTCCACGCTCGTGGCCGCGGTCGCGCCAGCCGTATCGAGAAGCCGTTCTCGCACCTCACGATCGTCGTTCGTGAAGTCGAGGAAAAAGGGGAGGCCGCATAATGGGCCAGAAAGTCAATCCGATCGGTCTGCGTCTCGGCATCAATCGTACCTGGGATTCGCGCTGGTTCGCGAACACCGGCGAGTACGGCCAGCTGCTGCATGAGGACCTCAAGATCCGCAAGTATCTCGAGAAGGAACTCAAGCAGGCCGCGATCTCCAAGGTCGTGATCGAGCGTCCGCACAAGAAGTGCCGCGTCACCATCCACGCCGCGCGTCCGGGCCTGATCATCGGCAAGAAGGGCGCCGACATCGAGAAGCTGCGCAAGAAGCTGACCGAGATGACGAAGTCCGAGACGCACCTCAACATCGTTGAAGTGCGCAAGCCTGAGATCGACGCCACGCTGATCGCCCAGTCGATCGCCCAGCAGCTCGAGCGCCGCATCGCATTCCGCCGCGCCATGAAGCGTGCCGTTCAGTCGGCCATGCGTCTTGGCGCCGAAGGCATCCGCATCAACTGCTCCGGCCGTCTCGGCGGCGCCGAAATCGCGCGCATGGAGTGGTACCGCGAAGGCCGCGTGCCGCTGCACACGCTGCGCGCCGATGTCGACTACGGCACGGCCGAGGCTAACACGGCTTACGGCATCTGCGGCGTCAAGGTGTGGGTGTTCAAGGGCGAGATCCTCGAGCATGACCCGATGGCTTCCGAGCGCCGTGCAACCGAAGGCGATGCCGCGCATGGCGGCGGTGCTGGTGGCGAGCGCGAACGCGGCCGTCGTCGCGAGAACGCCTGAGACATTTGAGAATTTGGAGTTAGAACGATGCTGCAGCCAAAGCGCACAAAGTTCCGTAAGCAGTTCAAGGGCCGTATCCACGGTACCGCCAAGGGCGGCACCAACCTGGATTTCGGCGGTTTCGGGCTGAAGGCGCTTGAGCCGAACCGCGTCACCGCGCGTGAGATCGAGGCGGCCCGCCGCGCGATCACCCGCGAGATGAAGCGTGCCGGCCGCGTCTGGATCCGGGTGTTCCCGGATCTGCCGGTCACCTCGAAGCCGACCGAAGTCCGCATGGGTAAGGGCAAGGGCGCCGTCGACTACTGGGCGGCGCGCGTCAAGCCCGGCCGCATCATGTTCGAGATCGATGGCGTCAGCGAGGAGACCGCGCGTGAGGCGCTGCGTCTCGGCGCCGCCAAGCTCTCGGTCAAGACGCGCTTCGTGCAGCGCATCGCAGAATAAGGACAGCCGATCATGAAAGCCGAAGACATCCGGACCAAGACCCAGGATCAGCTGACCGACGACCTGGCAGCCCTCAAGAAGGAGCAGTTCAATCTGCGCTTCCAGAAGGCCACCGGCCAGCTCGAGAAGACCGCGCGCGTGAAGCAGGTCCGCAAGGACATCGCGCGCATCAAGACCATCGCCGCGGAAAAAGCCGCGGCCAAGAAGGGTTAAGACCATGCCGAAGCGTATCCTGCAGGGCACCGTCGTCAGCGACAAGAACGAGAAGACGGTTGTCGTCAAGGTCGAGCGTCGCTTCACGCATCCGGTGATGAAGAAGACCGTGCGCATGACCAAGAAGTACAAGGCGCACGACGAGAACAACGCCCACAAGGTCGGCGACCAAGTGTTTATCCAGGAATCGAAGCCGATTTCGAAGGACAAGCGCTGGGTCGTGGTTACCTCGGACCAAGCGTAAACAAACGAATTTTGGACAGACCGGGGAGGGGCGTCGCGCGCCTGTCCCGTTAGAAAAGAAGAAGGCGGCCAGTCATGATTCAGATGCAAACAAACCTCGACGTCGCGGACAATTCCGGCGCCCGTCGTGTCATGTGCATCAAGGTGCTGGGCGGCTCGAAGCGGAAGTACGCCTCCGTCGGCGACATCATCGTGGTGTCGATCAAGGAAGCCATTCCGCGCGGCCGCGTTAAGAAGGGCGATGTGATGAAGGCGGTCGTGGTTCGCACGGCCAAGGACATCCGCCGCCCGGACGGCAGCGTGATCCGTTTCGACAAGAACGCGGCCGTTCTCGTCGACAATAAGAAAGAGCCGATCGGCACCCGTATCTTCGGACCGGTTCCGCGCGAGCTGCGCGCCAAGAACCACATGAAGATCATCTCGCTCGCGCCTGAAGTGCTGTAAGGAGCCGGACCAATGCAAAAGATCAGAAAAGGCGACAAGGTCGTCGTGCTTGCCGGCAAGGACAAGGGCCGTTCGGGCGAAGTCCTGTCGGTGCAGCCGAAGGAAGACACCGCGGTCGTCCGCGGCGTGAACCTCATTCGCCGTCACCAGAAGCAGACCCAGTCCCAAGAGGGCGGGATCATCACCAAGGAAGCGCCGATCCACCTGTCGAACATCGCGCTGGCCGACCCCAAGGACGGCAAGCCGACCCGCGTCGGCTTCACCATCCAGAAGGACGGCAAGAAGGTGCGCGTCGCCAAGCGCTCGGGAGAAGTCATCAATGGCTAAGGCTGAAACCAAGCAGGCGGCTGCCAAGAACGAGCCGCGCCTCAAGAAGGTCTACAACGAGACCATCCGCAAGGCGCTGCAGGAGCAGTTCGGCTACGACAACGACATGCAGGTTCCGCGCATCGACAAGATCGTGCTGAACATGGGTGTCGGCGAAGCAACCGCCGATTCCAAGAAGCCCTCGGTCGCGGCCGAGGATCTCGCGCTGATCGCCGGCCAGAAGGCCGTCGTGACCCGCTCGCGCAAGTCGATCGCGGGCTTCAAGGTGCGCGAGAACATGCCCATCGGCGCCAAGGTCACGCTGCGCAAGGAACGCATGTACGAGTTCCTCGACCGCCTCGTGAACATCGCGCTGCCGCGCGTTCGCGACTTCCGCGGACTGAACCCGAAGAGCTTTGACGGCCGTGGCAACTACGCCATGGGCATCAAGGAGCACATCGTGTTCCCGGAGATCAACTACGACAAGGTCGATCAGGTCTGGGGCATGGACGTCATCGTTTGTACGACGGCGAAGACGGATGACGAGGCCAGGGCTCTGCTCAAGGCCTTCAACTTCCCCTTCCGCCAGTAACGGCAGCGAAAAAGGAAAAATCTGAAATGGCAAAGACCAGCTCAGTCGAGAAGAACAACCGGCGGCGCAAGCTCACCGGTCAGTACGCCGCCAAGCGCGCCGCGCTGAAGGCCATCATCATGGATCAGTCCAAGCCGATGGAAGAGCGTTTCCGCGCCCAGTTGAAGCTTTCGGCGCTGCCGCGCAACTCGGCCAAGATCCGCATCCGCAACCGCTGCGAAGTCACGGGCCGTCCGCGCGCCTACTATCGCAAGCTCAAGCTTTCGCGTATCGCGCTTCGCGATCTGGGCAACACCGGCCAGATCCCGGGCCTGGTCAAGTCGAGCTGGTAAGGAGACACTGAGATGTCATTGAGCGATCCTCTCGGCGATATGCTGACCCGTATCCGCAACGCCTATGGCCGCAAGAAGTCGAGCGTTTCGACCCCGGCCTCGCGTCTGCGCGCCCGCGTTCTCGACGTGCTGAAGTCGGAAGGCTATATCCGCGACTACAGCCAGACCGACTTCGAAAACGGCAAGTCGGAAATCGAGATCGAGCTGAAGTATTTCGATGGCGCCCCGGTCGTGCGCGAAATCGAGCGCGTCTCGAAGCCCGGCCGCCGCGTCTATGTCTCGGCCAAGTCGATCCCGCAGGTCGCCAACGGCCTCGGCATCGCCATCCTTTCGACGCCGAAGGGCGTCATGGCCGACCATGAAGCGCGTGAGCAGAATGTCGGCGGCGAGATCCTCTGCCAGATCTTCTGATCGGCCAAGAGATTGATGAATGGGCTTCGGTTCTCGGGATCGCGCCCGGGAACTGGAACCTGAAACCAAAGAAGTGACGAGGACAACAAAATGTCTCGTATCGGAAAGAAACCCGTTTCGCTGCCGCAGGGCGTGACCGCGACCGTCAACGGCCAGACCGTGACGGCGAAGGGCCCGAAGGGCGAGCTGAAGTTCGTGGTGAACGACGAAGTGCTGGTGAAGATGGAGAACAACGAGATCTCCGTCGAGCCGCGCGACCAGACCAAGACCGCCCGCTCCAAGTGGGGCATGTCGCGCACGCAGATCGTCAACATTCTGCAGGGCGTGAAGGACGGCTTCGAGAAGAAGCTCGAGATCACCGGCGTCGGCTATCGTGCTGCGCTGCAGGGCAAGAACCTGCAACTGGCGCTTGGCTTCAGCCATGACGTGATCTACCAGACGCCGCAGGGCATCACCATCACCGTGCCGAAGCCGACCGAAATCACGGTCTCGGGCATCGACAAGCAGCAGGTCGGCCAAGTCGCCGCCGAGATCCGCGAGTATCGCGGTCCGGAGCCGTACAAGGGCAAAGGCGTGCGCTATGCCGACGAGCGCATCGTGCGCAAGGAAGGCAAGAAGAAGTAAGAAGTGTAACGCCGCGGGGAGCGGCCGCGGGAGGCTTGGCCTACCGCACAGGGTTGCCCCCGTTTTCTGAAGGCAGGGAACTGATAGTATGAGCACAAAAGAAGCCACCCAGCGCCGCGCGCAGCGCATCCGCCGCCAGATCAAGAAGGTCGCCGGCGAGCGCCCGCGTCTGTCGGTGCATCGCACATCGAAGAACATCTACGTCCAGGTGATCGACGACGCCAAGGGCCACACGCTGGCCGCCGCCTCGACGCTCGAGAAGGACCTCAAGGGTTCGCTCAAGACCGGCGCCGACACCGCTGCCGCCGCCGCCGTCGGCAAGCTGATCGCAGAGCGCGCCGCCAAGGCCGGCGTCAAGGAAGTCGTCTTCGATCGCGGCCCGTACATCTATCATGGCCGCGTCAAGGCGCTGGCCGAGGCTGCCCGCGAAGGCGGTCTCAGCTTCTGATTTTAAACCGTCGGCGACCGAAATGCGGCGTCGGCAAACAGCAACCCGTGCTTCCGGAAAAGAACAAGGAACAGGATATGGCACAGGAACGTAGAGAAGGCGGCCGCGGCCGCGAGCGTGAACGCGAAGAGCGTGACGACGGCATGGTGGACAAGCTTGTCCACATCAACCGCGTCGCCAAGGTGGTGAAGGGTGGCCGTCGTTTCGGCTTTGCCGCTCTCGTCGTCGTCGGCGACCAGAAGGGCCGCGTTGGCTTCGGCCACGGCAAGGCGCGCGAAGTGCCGGAAGCGATCCGCAAGGCGACCGAATCGGCCAAGCGCGACATGATCTTCGTGCCGCTGCGTTCAGGCCGCACGCTGCATCACGACGTCGAGGGCCGCTGGGGCGCCGGACGCGTTCTGCTGCGGGCCGCCAAGCAGGGTACCGGCATCATCGCCGGCGGCCCAATGCGCGCCGTTTTCGAGACGCTCGGCATGCATGACGTGGTCGCCAAGTCGATGGGTTCGTCGAACCCCTACAACATGGTTCGCGCCACCTTCGATGCGCTGAAGAGCCAGATGCATCCGAAGGATGTGGCTGCCGCGCGCGGCATCAAGTACTCGACCCTTCAGGCCCGCCGCGGCACCGCCGTTGCGGCTGAAGAATAGTCGACGCTGACCAGGGATTTCGACCATGGCCAAGAAAGCTACCAAGACCATCACCGTCGAGCAGATCGGCTCCCCGATCCGCCGGCCGAAGGAGCAGCGCGCGACGCTGGTCGGCCTCGGCTTGAACAAGATGCACAAGCGGCGCACGCTGGAAGATACCCCTTCCGTGCGCGGCATGATCGCCGCCGTCCAGCACCTCGTCCGCGTCGTGGACGAGGCCTGAACGGAAGCGCAGGAGAAGAATGATGAAACTCAACGATCTGCGTGACAAGGACGGCGCCACGCATTCCAGGAAGCGCCTCGGTCGCGGCATCGGCTCCGGCTCGGGCAAGACCGCCGGTCGCGGCGTCAAGGGTCAGAAGGCCCGTTCGGGCGTTGCCATCAACGGCTTCGAGGGTGGCCAGATGCCGCTCTACCGGCGCCTGCCGAAGCGCGGCTTCAACAACCTGTTCGGCAAGAGCTTCGCGGTTGTGTCGCTGGCCAAGATCCAGGCGGCTGTCGACGCCAAGAAGCTGGACGCCAAGGCTGCCGTGACAGCCGAGGCCCTGGTCGCCGCCGGCGTCATCCGTCGCGCCAAGGACGGCGTGCGCGTGTTGTCCGACGGCGAACTCAAGGCAAAACTCTCCTTCGACGTCGCCGGCGCCTCCAAGGCCGCGATCGATAAGATCGAGAAGGCCGGCGGTTCGGTGAAGCTGCCGGAAGCGGCCGCCGCCGAGTAACGGCGATTTGAAGCGCGGCCGGGCGGGATGACTTCGCATTTTCCCTCGAACCGCGCTTTGACCAGATGAATTGGGCGGCCGCGTCAACGCGGCCGCTTGCATGTTTAAGGTCCGGAGCTTATCTCGTGAGCTTCGGTGACATGCGCCGCCGAGGGCGTCGAGCGTGACACGGAAATCAATGAAGTAGAGCAGACTGTTGTCCGAAAACCGCTCCACACTTTTCGGCATCATGCTCTAGCGGAGAATCAGGCATGGCTTCGGCTGCTGAACAACTAGCCTCCAATCTGAATTTCGCGGCCTTCGCCAAGGCCGAGGATCTCAAGAAGCGCATCTGGTTCACCATCGGTGCGCTGCTCGTTTACCGCCTCGGCACCTACATCCCGCTTCCCGGCATCAATCCCGACGCTTTCGCCCAGGCCTTCTCCTCGCAGAGCAAGGGCGTGCTCGGCATGTTCAACATGTTCGCCGGCGGCGCCGTGCAGCGCATGGCGATCTTCGCGCTGGGCATCATGCCCTACATCTCCGCCTCCATCATCATGCAGCTGATGACCTCGGTCATCCCGTCGCTGGAAGCGCTGAAGAAGGAAGGCGAGCAGGGCCGCAAGATCATCAACCAATACACGCGCTACGGCACCGTGCTCCTGGCGCTGATCCAGGCCTACGGCATTTCGATCGGGCTTGAGGGCGGTAACGGCATCGTCAACGATCCTGGCATGTTCTTCCGCATCTCGACCGTCGTCACGCTGGTCGGCGGCACCATGTTCCTGATGTGGCTCGGCGAGCAGATCACGGCGCGCGGCATCGGCAACGGCATTTCGCTGATCATCTTCTCCGGCATCGTCGCCGGCCTGCCGCGGGCGATCTCCGGCACGCTGGAGCTCGGCCGCACCGGCGCGTTGTCGACGGGCCTTATCCTCGCGATCATCGTGCTGGCCATCGTCGTCATCGCGCTCATCGTCTTCTTCGAACGCGCGCAACGCCGACTCCTCATCCAGTATCCGAAGCGCCAGGTCGGCAACCGCATGTTCCAGGGCGATACCTCGCATTTGCCGCTGAAGCTCAACACTTCGGGCGTCATCCCGCCGATCTTCGCGTCCTCGCTGCTGCTTTTGCCGGCAACCGTCGCGGGCTTCTCGCAGGCGACGAACCTGCCGGCCTGGGCAAGCACCATCCTGGCCTCGCTCGGTCACGGCCAGCCGCTGTACATGATCTTCTATGCGGGCATGATCGTCTTCTTCGCCTTCTTCTACACGGCGATCGTCTTCAACCCGAAGGACACGGCCGACCAGCTCAAGAAGCATTCCGGCTTCATCCCTGGCTATCGTCCGGGCGAGCGCACAGCCGAATATATCGACTATGTTCTGACGCGTATCACCGTCATCGGCGCCATCTACCTGGTGCTGGTCTGTCTGTTGCCTGAGTTCCTGATTTCAGCGACTGGCGTACCTTTCTACCTCGGTGGCACATCGCTTCTGATCGTGGTCAGTGTCACGCTCGACACGGTGGCGCAGATTCAGGGTCACCTGATCGCGCACCAGTATGAGGGCCTGATCAAGAAGTCGAAGTTGCGTGGGGGGAAGAGGAGCAGATGAGGCTGATATTGCTTGGGCCGCCAGGGGCGGGCAAGGGGACGCAAGCACAAAGACTGGTAGAACAACACGGTATCCCACAGCTCTCGACGGGGGACATGCTGCGTGCCGCCGTCCAGGCCGGAACCGAGGTCGGCAAGCGCGCCAAGGCGGTGATGGATGCCGGCGAACTGGTCTCTGACGCAATCGTCAACGCCATCGTCGCCGAGCGCATCGATCAGCCGGATTGCGCCAAGGGCTTCATCCTCGACGGCTATCCGCGCACGCTGGTCCAGGCGGACGCGGTCGAGGCGATGCTTGCCGAGCGCGGCATTGCGCTCGACACCGTCATCGAGCTTGTCGTGGACGACAAGGCGCTGGTCGGGCGAATCGTCAAACGCGCCGAGGATGCTCAAGCCGCCGGCCAGCCGGTGCGCAAGGACGACAACCCGGCGGTGTTCGAGGAACGCCTGCGCGAATACTACAAGAAGACGGCGCCGCTGACCGGCTACTACTACGCCAAAGGCAAGCTCAAGACCGTCGACGGCATGGCCAGCATCGATGCCGTGACCGACGAGATCGGTAAGGTGCTCGCGGCCGCGGCGAAATAGCTCGCGCCGGCAATTGAAGATTGCGCTTGACTGAAGTAGGCCGTTGGGGTATGGCGGCCCGTCTTCCTATCAGGCATGGACTTTGCTTGCCCTTGCGGGCAAGGCATCCGCTTTGAACCAGGAAACTCCCGCAAGGGCCGGCCTCCACCGGACGCGGGGTAACTTGAACGCCGGCTCGTCCGGCCTACATGGAGAAAGAGAAGAACATGGCTCGTATAGCCGGCGTCAACATTCCGACCAACAAGCGCGTCGTCATCGCGCTTCAGTACATTCACGGCATCGGCAAGAAGTTTGCCCAGGAGATCGTCGACAAGGTCGGCATCCCGGCGGACCGCCGCGTCAACCAGCTGACCGACGCGGAAGTGCTGCAGATCCGAGAGACGATCGACCGCGACTACCAGGTCGAAGGCGACCTGCGCCGCGAAGTCTCGATGAACATCAAGCGGCTCATGGACCTCGGCTGCTACCGCGGCCTGCGTCACCGCCGCTCGCTGCCGGTCCGTGGCCAGCGCACGCATACCAATGCACGCACCCGCAAGGGCCCGGCCAAGGCGATCGCCGGCAAGAAGAAGTAATTGAGCGAATAGCGAGTAGTCATTAGCGAGTAGGGCTCTATTCGCTACTCACTACCCCCTACTCGCTTCCTGAGGTGGAGCCGCTGGCATTACGGCGGTGTAGAGATCAACTGAAAGGACTACCATGGCCAAGGAAGCCGCTCGTGTTCGCCGTCGCGAACGCAAGAACATCTCGTCGGGCGTTGCCCACGTCAATTCGACCTTCAACAACACCATGATCACCATCACCGACGCGCAGGGCAATTCGATTGCCTGGTCGTCGGCCGGTGCCCAGGGCTTCAAGGGCTCGCGCAAGTCGACCCCGTTCGCCGCCCAGATGGCTGCCGAGGACGTCGCCAAGAAGGCGCAGGAACACGGCATGCGCATGCTCGAGGTCGAGGTCTGCGGACCCGGCTCCGGCCGTGAATCGGCCCTTCGCGCGCTGCAGGCCGCCGGCTTCACCATCACCTCGATCCGCGACGTGACGCCGATCCCGCACAATGGCTGCCGCCCGCGCAAGAAGCGTCGCGTCTGATTTTTAAGCGCCGCGCGAACGCCACGGCGTTCCTCCGCGGTTTTCCGTGTCGCCCGCCACGATTGGATGGTGGCGGGGCAAAGGAAGGAAGACATTTATGATCCAGAAAAACTGGCAGGAACTGATCAAGCCGAACAAGATCGAGTTCTCGTCGAAGAAGAAGACGCTGACCACGCTGGTGGCCGAGCCGCTCGAACGCGGTTTTGGTCTGACGCTGGGCAACGCGCTGCGGCGCGTGCTTCTGTCTTCGCTGCGCGGCGCGGCCGTCACCGCCGTGCAGATCGACGGCGTGCTGCATGAATTCTCGTCCATCGCCGGCGTGCGCGAGGACGTGACCGACATCGTGCTCAACATCAAGGAAATCGCCATCCGCATGGAAGGCGATGGCCCCAAGCGCATGGTCGTGCGCAAGCAGGGCCCGGGCGCCGTGCTCGCCGGCGACATCCAGACCGTGGGCGACGTCGAGATCCTCAACCCCGACCACGTCATCTGCACGCTGGACGAGGGCGCCGAGATCCGCATGGAGTTCACCGTCGACACCGGCAAGGGCTATGTGCCGGCCGAGCGCAACCGCGCCGAGGACGCGCCGATCGGCCTGATCCCGGTCGACTCGCTCTACTCGCCGGTCAAGAAGGTCTCCTACAAGGTCGAGAACACCCGCGAGGGCCAGGTGCTCGACTATGACAAGCTGACCATGACCATCGAGACCAACGGCTCGATCTCGGGCGAGGACGCGGTCGCTTTCGCCGCCCGCATCCTGCAGGACCAGCTCGCGCTGTTCGTCAACTTCGACGAGCCGCAGAAGGAAGTTGCGACCGAGGCCGTCACCGAGCTCGCCTTCAACCCGGCGCTGCTCAAGAAGGTCGACGAGCTCGAACTTTCGGTGCGTTCGGCCAACTGCCTGAAGAACGACAACATCGTCTATATCGGCGACCTGATCCAGAAAACCGAAGCCGAGATGCTGCGCACCCCGAACTTCGGCCGCAAGTCGCTGAACGAGATCAAGGAAGTGCTGGCGGCCATGGGTCTCCATCTCGGCATGGAAGTGCCGGACTGGCCGCCGGAAAACATCGAAGACCTCGCAAAGCGTTACGAAGACCAATATTGAGCATGAATTCCAAGGATCGGCGGCGCGAGCCGCTCGATCCGACGGTCATGCAGAAAACCATCAGAGGCCGTGGCCTCTTGAACAACTGAAGAAGGAAAAGAGCCATGCGCCACGGTTTCAAAGGCCGTCGTTTCGCCCGCAGCATCAGCCATCGCAAGTCGATGTTCGCCAACCTCGCCGTGTCTCTGATCGAGCACGAGCAGATCGTCACCACCCTGCCGAAGGCGAAGGACCTGCGTCCGATCGTCGAGAAGCTCGTCACGCTCGGCAAGCGCGGCGACCTGCACGCCCGTCGTCAGGTCATCGCCCAGATCGGCAATGAAGGCGTCGTCAAGCGCCTGTTCGAGACCCTCGCTCCGCGCTACGCAACCCGCAACGGCGGCTATCTGCGCATCATGAAGGCGGGCTTCCGCAAAGGCGACAACGCCGCCATGGCGGTCATCGAATTCGTTGACCGCGACACCTCGGCCAAGGGCGCCGCCGACCGCGCCCGCCTCGAGGGGGAAGGCACCAATGAGGAAGCCGCGGCCGCCTGAGGACTGGGTTTTCCTCAATGACTTCAAGGGGCCTTCGGGCCCCTTTTGCATTTGGAGCAGGTTGAGTCGAGTGAGCGGATATTTCACGTCCAGGCCCAAGCTTTTGCGCGACAAGTGTCGCATTTGTGTGCATTAGCCTTTCATTCTGCACAATCGTCGGGAC
Organism: Mesorhizobium sp. M2E.F.Ca.ET.209.01.1.1; assembly: GCF_004010375.2. Taxonomy (NCBI): domain Bacteria; kingdom Pseudomonadati; phylum Pseudomonadota; class Alphaproteobacteria; order Hyphomicrobiales; family Phyllobacteriaceae; genus Mesorhizobium; species Mesorhizobium sp. M2E.F.Ca.ET.209.01.1.1. The sequence goes on from NZ_SADP02000032.1 coordinate 50,005, forward strand.
AATGGCGCCCGATCTGGAGGGATTCGAAAATGCACCTCAAACGACTGTTTCTTGTTGCCGCGCTGGCCGTCTTCGCCGTGGCACCGGCCGCAAGACAGGCTTTTGCTGAGGACGCCGCCAAGCCGGCCGATCCGGGCCTTTCCGATGTGCTGACCGATCTCTTGCACGGTGTGGAAGGCGAGAACGGCACGTCCGGACCCGACAAGCGTGTGCCGTTCGGCCGCGAGGAGGTGCAGCTTTCCTTCGCGCCGCTGGTCAAGCAGACGGCGCCTGCCGTCGTCAATGTCTACGCCTCGCAGACCGCCAAGGTGACGTCACCTTTCGAGGGCGATCCCTTCTTCGAGGAGTTCTTCGGCCGCGCCCAGCCGCGCGCGCAGTCTTCGCTGGGCTCGGGCGTGCTGGTCGATCCGAGCGGCGTCATCGTGACCAACTTCCACGTCATCAAGGACGCCGATGAGGTGAAGGTCGCGACAGCGGATGGGCGCGAGTTCACCTCCAAGGTCATGCTCAAGGACGAGACGCTCGATCTCGCCGTGCTCAAGATTTCGGCCGACAAGCCGTTCCCGGTGATCGCCATCGGCGATTCCGACGCGCTGGAGGTCGGTGACCTCGTGCTGGCCATCGGCAATCCGTTCGGTGTCGGCCAGACCACCACCAGCGGCATTGTCTCGGCGCTCGCCCGCAGCCATATCGGCGTTTCGGATTCGGGCTACTTCATCCAGACCGACGCCGCCATCAACCCCGGCAATTCCGGCGGCGCGCTGATCAACATGGGCGGCCAGCTGGTCGGCATCAACACGGCGATCTACAGCCGCAGCGGCGGCTCGATCGGCATCGGCTTCGCCATTCCCTCGAACATGGTGCGCGCCTTCGCCGACGCCGCCAAGGCCGGGCTCGATTTCTTCGAGCGGCCCTATATCGGCGCCGAGTTCGAACTGGTGACGCCGCAGATCGCCGAATCGCTCGGCATGGAAAAGCCGACCGGCGCATTGGTCTCATCGGTCGAGGGCGCCGGCCCGGCCGGCAAGGCCGGCCTGAAGCCCGGCGACGTTATCCTGTCGCTCAACAACACCCCGGTCGAAAGCATCGAGGCGCTCGACTATCGCATGGCCACGCTCTCGATCGGCACCAAGGCGACCTTCGTCGTGCTGAGCAAGGGCCAGCAGGCGACGCTGGAAATTCCGCTGGAGCGCGCGCCGGAAGGCGCCAAGCCCAGCGAGGTGACCTTGCGCGGCCGCAGTCCATTTGCGGGCGCCAAGGTCGCGGAGCTGTCGCCCAGGCTTGCCCAGCGGCTTGGCCTTCGCACCGATCTCAAGGGCGTCACCGTCATCGATATCAGCCGCGATTCGCCGGCCGCCGATTTCGGCTTCCAACCCGGCGATATCGTGCGCGAGGTGAACGGAACCAGCATCGACACCGCGGCAACGCTGGCGCAGATTGCCCAACAGGACACGCGCTGGTGGCGCTTTACCGTCGAGCGCGGCGGGCAGATACTGCGCCAGGTGTTGCGTTATTGAGGCGGTCTGCCCATTTAGAGCATGATCCCGAACCGAAGGCCGCTTGGCAGAAAACGGGAACCGGTGTTCGGACAGGATCATGCTCTCAAAAGAGCCGGATCGCGTTTCAACCAAAAGACTTGCATGGCCGATCTGTTCAGTTCCGATGAGCCGGAGAAAGCGCCGCCCGGGCGGCCGCTGGCCGATCGGCTGCGCCCCAAAAACCTCGGCGAGGTCGTCGGCCAGGAGCACCTGACCGGTCCGGACGGCGCGCTGACCCGGCTGATCGATTCCGGCTCGCTCGGCTCGATGATCTTCTGGGGTCCGCCCGGCACCGGCAAGACGACGGTGGCGCGGCTGCTGGCCGGCGAGACCAACCTTGCCTTCGAGCAGATCTCGGCGGTGTTTTCCGGCGTCGCCGACCTCAAGAAGGTCTTCGAGGCGGCGAAGCTCAGGCGCGCCAACGGCCGCCAGACGCTGCTCTTCGTCGACGAGATCCATCGTTTCAACCGCGCCCAGCAGGACGGATTTCTTCCGGTGATGGAAGACGGCACCGTGGTGCTGGTCGGCGCCACCACGGAGAACCCGTCCTTCGAGCTCAACGCGGCGCTTCTGTCGCGAGCGCGCGTGCTGGTGTTCCGTTCGCTGGGCGAGGAAAGCATCGCCAAGCTACTGGTGCGGGCGGAAGAAACCGAGGGCAGGGCACTGCCGCTCGACGATGAGGCGCGCGCGATGCTGATCCGCATGGCGGACGGCGACGGCCGCGCCTCGCTGACGCTGGCCGAGGAAGTCTGGCGCGCCGCCAAGAAAGGCGAGGTCTTCGGTCCGGAAGGCCTGCAGCGCGTCATCCAGCGCCGCGCGCCGATCTACGACAAGGGCCAGGACGGCCATTACAATCTGATCTCGGCGCTGCATAAATCGGTGCGCGGCTCCGATCCGGACGCGGCGCTCTACTATCTTGCCCGCATGTTCGACGCCGGCGAGGATCCGCTCTATCTCGGCCGCCGGCTGGTGCGCATGGCGGTGGAGGATATCGGGCTCGCCGATCCGCAGGCGCTTGTCGTCGCCAACGCGGCCAAGGACGCCTATGACTATCTTGGTTCGCCCGAGGGCGAGCTCGCCTTCGCTCAAGCCACCGTCTATCTCGCCACCGCGCCGAAATCGAACGCTGTCTACACCGCCTTCAAGGCTGCGACCGCGGCGGCCAAGGAGTTCGGCTCGCTGCTGCCGCCCAAGCACATCCTCAATGCGCCGACCAAGCTGATGAAGCAGGAGGATTACGGCGCCGGGTATCGTTACGACCACGACGAGCCGGACGCGTTTTCAGGCCAGGACTATTTTCCGGAGAAGATGGGCCGGCATACTTTCTACGACCCGCCGGAACGCGGGTTCGAGCGCGACATCCGCAAGCGCCTGGAATACTGGGCGAAGCTGCGCAGCGAACGGAACGGCTGATTTGCGCGGCCCTACGGTCGGCGCGCTCGGAACCTGTCGGCTGAGCGTTGGAGCTGTGACTCCAAATATTTATGTTGGCCGGCTGACGGGTCCGCGCGACGGCATTGTGCCGGGAAGCAAAAAACCTTATCAAGGCGCACGGCTGACGGGGGTTGCCGTGATTTTGTCCATGGAACAGGATCGCGCCTCCCGCGCGAAAGGCAATGAAAAAGAAAACCGTCAAGTCGCTCCGCAAGGTCGCCATCGCGGTCGCGGTTCTCGCGCTCGCCTTCTACTTCATCCCGATCCTGACCGCGATCTGGGTCGTCTGCGGCCTGATCGACGTCATGCGCAACGATCAGAAGGACTGGAAGCTTTTCGACCGCTACTTTCTCGGCAATGGCCTGTTCACCTGGCTGCTGTCGCCGTTCAACCTGATTGTCGACCTTCTCTGCTACCGCAACCCCGGCGTCTGGAAGCCCGAGCAGTTCCCTGAGGACTATCAGCGCGAGATCAACGAGGTCCTGGGCGTCTTCAAGGCCCGCAAGGACGAGATCATCGCCGACATCGACGCCAATTTCGGCGCCGGCCGGCGCGGCATGTACGTCTACCAGTGGTACGGCAAGCACAAGATCGACAACGTTCCCGAATTCAACAAGGACTACAAATACATCAAGACGATCGCCGTATCCGTTTTCAGCAAGCGCGAATCCACGTCCTGGCATTTCGGTCCGCTGCGGCTCAGCCTGCGCATCCTCTACAATCTGATCCCGGTGCAGGCGGAGATCTTCGTCCAGTGCGGCAGCAAGAAGAACTACTGGTACGACAATCCCTTATTCATCTTCGACGACACGCTGTTCCACCGCTCGGTCAACGAATATGACGGCCGCCGCTACTGCGTCTTCGTCGACATCATCCGCCCGTCCCCGTTCCCAAAACTGATCGCGCGCCTTCTCTCAGTCGTCTCGGTCAGCGTGGAGCGCATCAATTCCGTCTTCTACAAGAACTGGAAGATGATCGGCTCGTCCAAGCCGAAGGCCACCGCCAACTGATCGCGGCAAAACTCCGGGGTTCCCGCCCGTTAAACCAACGTCCTATAGCGCTGACGCGCCGCGGCCTTTAGAACTCCTGAGCAATTCCAGGCGATGCGTAGCGATTTTCTGCGTGGATTTGCTTGAAATCAAATACGTGTGCGGTCGGCAATTGTATCCAAGGCCGAACCGCTTTGGATTGTCGGCTATGTTCTTGCGGGCATGGCGACGGAGCGGAAGGAGGTTCCGCTCACCGGGAGGATAGGGTTGATCGGACGGCACACCGCCGTGCATGCGGATTTGGTCCAGGCTTCGATCGCAAAGAGCGACGCGGCCCATTCGGCATTGGTGGCCTCATGGCGGCGTTCGCTGCAACTGCACCATCTCGATCCGGCCGAGCGCAAGGCGCCCAAGCGGCTGACCGAAGGTGAGTTGAGAGAAGCCCGGCAGCGCATGGAGCGAATGATCCGCGCCGCCGAGACGAGCCTCAACCGGCTCTATCAGGCAGTCGGCGGTGTGGGTTGCTGCGTGATGCTGGCCGATCGCGAGGGCATCCCGGTCGAGCGCCGGGGCGCGGTCGCCGACGACGAGACCTTCGACGAATGGGGCCTGTGGACCGGCACGGTCTGGAGCGAAGACAGTGAAGGCACCAACGGCATCGGCACCTGCCTTGCCGAGCAGCGGGCGCTGACCATCCATCGCGACCAGCATTTCTTCTCGCGCAACACGCTCATGAGCTGCACCACGGCGCCGGTCTTCGACCATGAAGGCAACCTGGCAGCCGCGCTCGACGTATCGTCCTGCCGCTCTGACCTGACGGAAGGCTTCGTCCAGCTTATCTCGGTCGCGGTGGGCGACGCCGCGCGCCGTATCGAGGCCGAGAATTTCCGTATAGTCTATTCCAATGCCCGCATCCTGCTTGCACCGGTTGCCGAGCGCAGCGCCGGCGCACTGATCGCCGTCGATCAGGATGATCTGGTGATCGGCGCGACGCGGTCTGCGCGCCTCGCGCTTGGCATAACGGGCGAAGCCCTGGCCCGGGGTTTGCTGGCTGCCGACATCCTCGGCGACCATGCGAAGGTAAAGGAAGACCTCGACAACGCCGAGCGCGGCGCGCTGCAACGGGCAATGGCGCGAGCCGGCGGCAATGTCTCGGCGGCCGCCCAAAATCTCGGTATTTCGCGCGCGACGCTGCATCGCAAGCTCGCCCGTTTCGAAATCCGCCGCCCGCATTGATTTCTCGACGTGACCTGTCGCAGTTCTGCGACACTCGGCGGCCACGATCCGTTCTCCTGGGGATGACACGCTAAAGAGCATCGGCAAGTGTTTCCAGCGACGCGCCACATTCCGTGACGCCGTTTTGCTGGGAGGCAGACAATGAACAAGGTTGAGTTCTCACGCACGGCCAAGGTCCCCTTCGCCAAGCGCTATGACAACTTCATCGGCGGCCGCTGGGTCGCTCCGCATGCCGGAAAATACTTCGACAACATCTCGCCGGTGACCGGCCGGCCGCTTTGCGAAATCGCAAGGTCCGACGCGCAGGACGTCGAAGCCGCGCTCGACGCCGCGCATAAGGCGAAGGACGCCTGGGGCAAGACCAGCCCGGCGGCCCGCGCCTTGATCCTCAATCGCATTGCCGACCGCATGGAAGACAATCTCGATCTGCTGGCGCTCGCCGAGACCTGGGACAACGGCAAGCCGATCCGCGAGACGACGGCGGCGGACCTGCCTCTGGCCATCGACCACTTCCGCTATTTCGCCGGCGTCCTTCGCAGCCAGGAGGGCAGCCTTTCCGAGATCGACCACGACACGGTCGCCTATCATTTCCACGAGCCGCTGGGTGTCGTCGGCCAGATCATCCCTTGGAACTTCCCGTTGCTGATGGCCTGCTGGAAGCTGGCGCCCGCGCTCGCCGCCGGCAATTGCGTGGTGCTGAAGCCAGCCGAGCAGACGCCCGCCACCATCATGCTGTGGGCCGACCTTATCGGCGACCTTTTGCCGGAAGGCGTGCTCAACATCGTCAACGGCTTCGGCCTCGAGGCCGGCAAGCCGCTGGCATCGTCGAACCGCATCGCCAAGATCGCCTTCACCGGCGAGACGACGACCGGCCGCCTGATCATGCAGTATGCCTCGCAGAATCTCATCCCCGTGACGCTGGAGCTCGGCGGCAAGTCGCCCAACATCTTCTTCCAGGATGTCGTCGCCGAGGACGACGACTTCTTCGACAAGGCGATCGAGGGCTTCGTCATGTTCGCGCTCAACCAGGGCGAGGTCTGCACGTGCCCGAGCCGCGCGCTGGTGCATGAGAAGATCTACGACAGGTTCATGGAGCGCGCGCTGAAGCGCGTCGAGGCGATCGTGCAGGGCGATCCGCTCGATCCGGCCACCATGATCGGCGCGCAGGCTTCGAGCGAGCAGTTGGCGAAGATCCTCTCCTACTTCGACATCGGTCGCCAGGAAGGAGCCCAGGTGCTGACTGGCGGCGAGCAGAACCACCTGCCGGGCGACCTTGCCGGCGGCTACTACGTGAAGCCGACCGTCTTCAGGGGCCACAACAAGATGCGCATCTTCCAGGAGGAGATCTTCGGGCCGGTGGTGTCGGTGACGACCTTCAAGGACGACGACGAGGCGCTGTCGATCGCCAATGACACGCTGTACGGCCTCGGCGCCGGTATCTGGAGCCGCGACGCGAACCGCTGCTACCGCTTCGGCCGCGCCATCCAGGCGGGCCGCGTCTGGACCAACTGCTATCACGCCTATCCGGCGCATGCCGCCTTCGGCGGCTACAAGCAGTCCGGCATCGGCCGCGAGACGCACAAGATGATGCTCGACCACTACCAGCAAACCAAGAACATGCTGGTCAGCTACAGCCCGAAGAAGCTCGGCTTCTTCTGATCCTCCCGGGCCGTAGGGGGAGGGCGCGCCTGTCGTGCCCTCCCGCTCTTGAAGGAGGAACTGATGGACAAGATATCCTTGGACAAGGTCTCGGCCACGCCGGAGGCAGAGGCCCTTCTTGCCGAGATCATAGCCGACCACGGCCCGGTTCTGTTCCACCAATCCGGCGGCTGTTGCGACGGTTCTTCGCCGATGTGCTACCCGCGCGGCGATTTCATCGTCGGCGACAGCGACGTCAAGCTGGGCAAGATCGGCGACACGCCGGTCTATATCAGCGCCTCGCAATATGAAGTTTGGAAGCACACCGATCTCATCATCGATGTCGTGCCGGGCAGGGGCGGCATGTTCTCGCTCGACAATGGCCGCGAGAAGCGGTTCCTGACGCGCTCGACGGTTTGCGCGGTGTCGCCGCCATCTTCCACCGACTGAGTGAACGGAACCAGCCCGCCGTCAGCGCCTCGATTGGGGTAATCGTCGGGCTTTGTTGGGTCTTTGGCTCGCAACCGCTTCGCCTTAGTGCTATGGCGCCGCTTTCGAATTGGAAAAGCGAAGTCATGGCAGGTGTTGAACAGATCACGGTGGAAGCCGGCGAGGCGGGCATGCGGCTCGACCGCTGGTTCAAGGTCCATTACCCGGGCCTCGGCTTTGGCCACCTGCAAAAGCTGTTGCGTTCGGGCCAGGTTCGCGTCGACGGCGGACGGGTGAAGGCCGACACGCGCGTCGAGCCCGGCCAGTCCGTCCGGGTTCCGCCGCTCGACGTCGACAAGAAGGGCGAGGCCTCGCTCACCGGCCACTCGATCCGTAACCAGGGCGATGCCGACGTGCTCGCCAAGATGCTCCTGCACGAGGACCCGAAGGTCTTCGTCTTCAACAAGCCGGCCGGCCTGGCGGTGCAGGGCGGCTCGGGCGTCACCCGCAATGTCGACGACATGCTGGAGGCCTGGCGCAACCAGAAGGGCGAGAAGCCCCGGCTTGTCCACCGCCTCGACCGCGACACGTCGGGCGTGCTGGTGGTTGCCCGCACGCGTCTTGCCGCGATGAAGCTCTCGGAAGCGTTCCGGGCGCGCGAGACGAAGAAAACCTACTGGGCGCTGGTCAAGGGCGTTCCGCCGAAGCGCGAGGACAAGATCTCGACCTGGCTGGTCAAGGAGGCGACGCCGGACGGCGACCGCGTGCGCATCGCCAAGCATGGCGAGAAGGGCGCCGACCATGCCGTTTCCTATTATCGTGTGGTCGAGCAGGCGGCGCAGTCGCTGTCCTGGCTGGAGATGGAGCCCTATACCGGCCGCACGCATCAGCTGCGCGTCCACGCCGCCCATATCGGCTGCCCGATCATCGGCGACCCGAAATATTTCGAGGCCGATACCAACTGGGAGTTTCCGGGCGGCATCCAGAACCGTCTGCACCTCCATGCCCGCCGCATCGTCATCCCGCATCCGGACCAGGGCGTCATCGACGTGACGGCGCCGATGCCGCCGCATATGCGCCAGAGCTGGAACCTGCTCGGCTTCGACGAACAGAGCGCGGAGGACTGAGATTGAGCGTTGCGCCCGCACTGGATCGCCGTGACGCGGTCGACATGGCGGCAGCGGCCATCATGGTCGGGCTGACCTTCTCGTGGGGACTGAACTACGTCGCCGCCAAGATCTCCTACGCAGGCTACGACCCCGTCTTCGTCTCGATCGCACGGTCGCTAATCGGGGGAGCTTGCGTGCTCGGCTGGTGCCGGCTGCGCGGCATCAAGCTGTTCGAAGCGGATGGAACGCTGGCCGCAGGCATCGTCGTCGGCGTGCTTTTCGGCGTCGAGTTCCTGTGCCTCTATATCGGCCTCGAACACACGACCGTCGCCCGCAACACGCTGCTGGTCAACACCATGCCGTTCTGGGTGCTGATCAGCGGTCATTTCCTGCTCGGCGAGCACATCAACGCGCGCAAGCTCAGTGGGCTTGTCCTGGCCTTCTGCGGCCTGGTGGCCGTGTTCTCGGACGGCATTGTCGCAGGCCGCGACACGACACTTCTGGGCGATCTGCTCAGCCTGGGTTCCGGAGTCCTGTGGGCTGCGACCAGCATCGTCATCAAGCGCTCTAAACTGGTCGCGACCAGCGCCGAGAAACTGCTGCTCTACCAACTGGCCGGCGCGGCGATAGTCGGTGTCCTGGTGATGCCCTTGGCTGGTCCGCCCATTCGCGCGGTTGCAACCTTGCCGACGCTGGCGCTGCTCTTCCAGTCTTTCTATATCGTCGCCTTCACCTATGTATTGTGGTTCTGGCTGCTTCGGCGCTACCCCGCGTCTGGTCTGTCGAGCTTCGCCTTCCTGTCGCCGGTGTTCGGCGTCTTGTGCGGCGCGGTGGTCCTTGGTGAAGCGCCGACGACCAGGATATTCCTGGCTCTGGCCCTGATCGCCGCCGGCCTTATCATCGTCAACCGGCCGGCGCGCAGGCAGCCGACAGTTTAGGGAGTTCGACATGCGCGACATCCTCGAAGACCTCGAAGCCGGAAAACTGCTTTCCGACCCCGATCCCGTGCGCCGCGCCCAGATCCAGATGAAGACGCCGCTGCCGAAGCGTTTCTACAAGGCGGTTTCGGTTGTCCCGGTGGAAAACGGCTTTGCCGTGCATCTCGACGGCAGGCCGGTGCGCACGCCGGGCAAGGCCGTGATGGTGCTGCCGACCGAAAAGGCCGCTGCGCTGGTTGCCGACGAATTCAGCGCGCAGCGCGAGATCATCGACCCCGTGACGATGCCGGTCATGCGCCTCGTCAACACCGCCATCGACGGCGTCGCCTCCGACCCGCAGGCGGTGCTGGAAGATGTGCTGCGCTTCGCCTCGTCCGATCTGCTTTGCTACCGCGCCGACGGTCCGCAAGGCCTGGTCGATCGTCAGAACAAGCTGTGGGATCCGGTGCTGGACTGGGCACGCGGCAGCCTTAGCGCGCGCTTCAACCTTGCCGAAGGCATCATCCATGTCGAGCAGCCGCGCGAAGCCATCGCCATCCTCGGCGCGCATCTCGGCCAGCGTGCCGAGCCGATGCGGCTGGCCGCGATCCATGTGATGACGGCTCTCACCGGTTCGGCGCTGCTGGCCTTGGCAGTGGATTTCGGCGAGTTGGACGCCGAGGAAGCCTGGGCAGCGGCCCATGTCGACGAGGACTGGCAGATCGAGCATTGGGGCCAGGACGCGGAGGCTGTCGCGCGCCGCTCGGCCCGCAAACGCGACATGATGGCGTCGGTCAGCCTGCTCGAGGCACTGCAAGGCTAAAAGCAATTCCAGGAAAAGTGCGAAGCGGTTCTCCGTCCGGAATTGCGTAAACAAACAGAGCAAATCAAGGAAAGTGCGAAGCGGTTGGGTTCGGCGACTTCGCGGCAGCCTTCCGTTCGGAAGTGCGCAAACAAACAAACCTGGAGTGGACAGGCGACCCGCTGGAGCTGAGCCACTCCACGCGCACGCCGCTTTCGCAGCGCACCTAATACCAAAGTCATAATCCCATTGTCGCGGTGCCTTTCGCCCGCCCTTTCTGTCATTTTTCGCTTCGTTGGTTGCGTTTTGAGTCCGCTTCCGGAGGAACGCGAACGGTGGCGCGCAGCCAATAAAGGACAGACGGGATCTCACGGGAGGATATTCAAATGGCAATGGCATCGGCCGCCGGCGGAACCAGCCGCGGCATGACGCGGGAGGAGAAGAAAGTCATCTTCGCCTCATCGCTTGGCACCGTTTTCGAGTGGTATGATTTCTATCTTTACGGCTCGCTGGCAGCTTTCATCGGCTCGACTTTCTTCAGCCCGGCGATCCCGGAGGCGACGCGCAACATCTTTGCGCTGCTGGCCTTTGCCGCCGGCTTCCTCGTGCGCCCGTTCGGTGCGCTCGTGTTCGGCCGCATCGGCGATCTCGTCGGCCGCAAATACACCTTCCTCGTCACCATGACGATCATGGGCCTATCCACCTTCCTGGTCGGCCTGCTGCCCGGCTATGCCAGTTGGGGCATCGCGGCTCCGGTGATCCTGATCGGGCTGCGAATGCTGCAGGGCCTGGCGCTCGGCGGCGAGTATGGCGGCGCCGCGACCTATGTTGCCGAGCATGCGCCCGACGATCGCCGTGGTTACTACACGTCATGGATCCAGACCACGGCGACGCTCGGCCTGTTCCTATCGCTCATCGTCATTCTCATCGTGCAGGCCTCGCTCAGCAAGGAAACCTATGCAAGCTGGGGCTGGCGCATTCCCTTCATCGTCTCCTTCCTGCTGCTCGCCGTTTCGGTCTGGATTCGGCTGTCGCTGTCGGAATCGCCAACCTTCCAGCGTATGAAGGACGAGGGCAAGGGCTCCAAGGCGCCGCTGACGGAGGCTTTCGGCCAGTGGAAAAACGCCAAGATCGCCCTTCTGGCGCTGCTCGGCCTCACCGCCGGCCAAGCCGTGATCTGGTACAACGGCCAGTTCTACGCTCTGTTCTTCCTCACCAACGTGCTGAAGGTCGACGCGCAGTCGGTCAACATTATGATCGCCATCGCGCTTGCGATCGGCTCTATCTTCTTCGTCCTGTTCGGCTGGCTGTCCGACAAGATCGGCCGCAAGCCGATCATCATGGCCGGCCTTGCGCTCGGCATCGTCTGCACCTTCCCGCTGTTCAAGGCGTTGACTTCGGCCGCCAACCCGGCTCTGGCCACCGCCCAGCAGAACACCCGCGCGACGGTGACGGCAGCGCCCGGCGACTGCAGGTTCCAGTTCAACCCGGTCGGCACGGCGAAGTTCACGACATCCTGCGATATCGCGACCTCGTTCCTGACCAAGAACTCAGTCCCATATGACGTTGTCACGACGGCCGCGCCTGGAACTGCGGCCACGGTCAAGATCGGCAACGAGACGGTGGAGTCTTATGATGCCGTTGCCGCCGGCGATCAGGCCAAGGCCAAGGAGGCGGTCTTCCAGAAGGCGGTGAACATGGCGCTGAAAGACGGCGGCTATCCGCTGAAGCGCGCGGCGGCCAAGGTGGCGGACCAGAAGCTCGACGCCTTCATCGCGGCCAATCCGGAACTGAAGCTCGACGCTGCGGCCATCCGCGGCGGCGAGAAGACGACGGTCCCGACCGAGCAGGCGATCGCCGACAAGATCCTGACCAAGGATGAGGCGGCCGGCGCGACGGAAGTCACGGTCTACACCATACCGGGCGGCGGCGCGTTTGCCATGTTCGCCGATCCGGCGGCCATCAACTGGCCGATGACGATCGGTATCCTGTTCATCCTGGTGCTGTTCGTCACCATGGTCTATGGGCCGATCGCCGCGATCCTGGTCGAAATGTTCCCGACCCGCATCCGCTACACCGGCATGTCGCTGCCTTACCACATCGGCAATGGTTGGTTTGGCGGCCTGCTGCCGGCGACGGTGTTCGCGCTCAGCGCCTATAAGGGCGACATCTACTACGGTCTCTGGTACCCGGTGATCATCGCGGCGATGTCGCTGATCATCGGCATGATCTTCGTCAGGGATACGCTCGGCACCGATCTGCACGCCAAATAGCCACCGATCGATCCACTGCAAACGAAAGCCCGGGGCGAGCGATCGCGCCGGGCTTTTTCGTCCATGAAAACTAAGGGGCGATGGATCAGCTCTTGCGCTGATTTTCTTCCTCGACAGCGGCCTCGTGGTACCAGCCGTCAAAGTCGGCGTGCTCGCCGCGAAGCGTCGCAAGCTCTGCCGCGAATTTCGCCTTGGCGCCTAAATTTGAGGCAGACTTGCGTCCTGCCAGTGGGAACATCAGGATTTTTGCCGACGGACGCGGTTGCATGACTTGCATTGGCGACCTCCTTGCTTGTCTAGAGACTTGCCGATTCAACTTAGCAAGCAAGATAGGTTCTGCGATTCGTTTAGGCAATATGCCTACAAAAAGATCATTATTTGCCAATTATTTGTGCAGAAATATCGATTGAGCGATCCGAGCGCAGTATTGAGGCGACCGAGCAAAATCAACGTGTTGCCATGACCATTTTGCCGCACCCGCCGACGGCGGAGTGGCATACGAATTGCTTTTTAACCATCGGCAGGCCGGCTTGATCCGGCCATGCATCGATGCCGCCATGGTGGCGTCCTAGCAACGAGAGGCACTGGAATGACCAAATACAAGCTCGAGTATATCTGGCTCGACGGATATGTCCCGACCCCCAGCCTGCGCGGCAAGACCCAGATCAAGGAGTTCGCCGAGTTCCCGACGCTGGAGCAGCTGCCGCTGTGGGGCTTCGATGGCTCGTCCACCAACCAGGCGGAAGGCCACAGCTCCGACTGCGTGCTGAAGCCCGTCGCCGTCTATCCGGATCCGGCCCGCACCGACGGCGTGCTGGTCATGTGCGAAGTCATGATGCCCGATGGCGTGACGCCGCACGTCTCCAACAAGCGCGCCACCATCCTCGACGACGAGGGCGCCTGGTTCGGCTTCGAGCAGGAGTATTTCTTCTATAAGGACGGCCGTCCGCTGGGCTTCCCCGAGAGCGGCTATCCGGCACCGCAGGGCCCGTACTACACCGGCGTCGGCTACAAGAATGTCGGCGATGTCGCACGCAAGATCGTCGAGGAGCATCTCGACCTTTGCCTCGCCGCCGGCATCAACCATGAAGGCATCAACGCCGAAGTGGCCAAGGGCCAGTGGGAATTCCAGATCTTCGGCAAGGGCTCCAAGAAGGCCGCCGACCAGATGTGGATGGCCCGCTACCTGCTGCTGCGCCTGACCGAGAAATACGGCATCGACATCGAGTTCCACTGCAAGCCGCTGGGCGACACGGACTGGAACGGCTCGGGCATGCACGCCAACTTCTCGACCGCCTATATGCGCGAAGTCGGCGGCAAGGCCTATTTCGAGGCGCTGATGGCCCAGTTCGACAAGAACCTGATGGACCACATCGCCGTGTATGGCCCGGACAACGACAAGCGCCTGACCGGCAAGCACGAGACCGCGCCGTGGAACAAGTTCTCCTACGGCGTCGCCGACCGCGGCGCCTCGATCCGCGTGCCGCACTCCTTCGTCAAGAACGACTACAAGGGCTATCTGGAAGACCGTCGCCCGAACTCGCAGGGCGACCCCTACCAGATCGCTTCGCAGATCCTGAAGACGATCTCGGAGGTTTCGACCGCTGCCGTTTCGGCCGCCGCCTGATCATCCAGGCGCGGGCCTCGCCTGCGCCAGATGAGCTTCAATTGTCGAAAGCCCCGGCGTTCTTGAACTGACCCCATAAAGTTGGACGGTTCATTGAGCTGGGTAGGTTTAAGGGCTGGGTCCTGTATTGCACAGGGCTCAGCCCTTTCAGTTTCAATTTGATGCGGCGGTGGTTGTAATAGTCGATGTA
>NZ_SADP02000327.1:0-391 GCF_004010375.2 Mesorhizobium sp. M2E.F.Ca.ET.209.01.1.1
CCATCAGGGCTCCCAGGAAGTCCGCCTACCCGACGGAAGCAAAGTAAAGCGCCACGAGTGGAAGGTCGTCGACGTCAGGAAGCTTGCGCTCTCCAGGATGACGGAGCGTCTGTCGCGTGACGGGTCGAAGGAAACGACACTCGACTATCAGCGGGCACCCTCCTATCGCGCCGCACTTCGCTTTGCCGAAACGCGCGGCCTCGATCTCATGAATGTCGCTCGGACCATCCTGCGCGACCGTCTCGAATGGACAATTCGGCAGAGGCAGCGCCTTGCCGATCTCGGCTCAAAGCTGCTGGCGATCGGCGCACGGCTCGGTCTCATTTCCGGCCCGCGGGCCGAATCCCAATCCACCAGCATGAAAGAGGCGAGGCCGATGGTTGCCGGCGTC
>NZ_SADP02000328.1:0-391 GCF_004010375.2 Mesorhizobium sp. M2E.F.Ca.ET.209.01.1.1
GCCAACGCTCCCGCACCTTACCGTGCCTTGCCCGTGCTGGTTCCGGCCATCAGGAAACGCAGCGGCGGCACGTGTTTGTTCCTGGACACGAGGCCAACGCTGCGAAACAGCGCCTCGAGTTTGTCGGATGCCACGCCCTGGACGATGGGAAAGAAGTTGGATTGGCTTGCGAACGCATAGGCCGCGGCCGAAGCCAGGCCCCGCTCGGCCTTCACGTCGAGGAAATTGCGCAGCCGATATTTGTCGCGCACATGGCGTTCGTGCCGCCGCAGCGCGGCCTTCGAGGCTTCCGGCAGGTCGCGGATCGCAAGCAGCGCCAGGTCTGCATCCGCGAGGCGCTGCAGATCCTGCGTCCTGTGGCGGCCGCTCAGCGAATCGGCGCGGACGATCG
>NZ_SADP02000329.1:0-391 GCF_004010375.2 Mesorhizobium sp. M2E.F.Ca.ET.209.01.1.1
GCCGCTGCACTGACGATGGGATGTTCATGCCTTCGCGGTATTTCGCGACGGTGCGGCGAGCGATGTCGACGCCTCGCGACATCAGGGTGCTCTATCTCGACGGCGCGCCGGCCGGCTTCTTCGACCTCAAGCCGCATCTGCCGGACGAAGTCGAGCTCGCCTATTTCGGTATGATGGAGCATGCGCACGGCCAGGGCATCGGCCGCTGGTTCCTCGGCGCAGCGATCTCGGCGGCCTGGGCGCATGGGCCACGGCGCGTCACCGTGCAGACCTGCACGCTCGACCATCCGGCGGCTCTTCCGCTTTACCAGAAGCTCGGCTTCACGCCGGTGGCGCAGAAGAAGGAAGTGGTGCATCCGCTGACCTTCGCCGAGCGCTCGGCCAGCGTCAT
>NZ_SADP02000330.1:0-391 GCF_004010375.2 Mesorhizobium sp. M2E.F.Ca.ET.209.01.1.1
CAACGGCGGCTTCGCCGATCCGGTCTTCAACGCACAGACCGTGTTTCGGGCAGTCATGGACGCCATGGCGCGGCCGGGCAGCGTCCAGCCCTTGCCGGGCCGCTCGGTCAGTTCGTGGTCGCGCAAGGATGCCTCTTATTTTCGTTCGTTCGGATGCTTCGGATCTATTTCAGGAAGAGCATAACCGCCCGTAGCCGGCGGGATGCTCATATCATCACAACCTTGTGTCCCACCGGTTAGGCTCGGCGCCGCCTCCTCTCGATGCCCCCGGCGCCGAGCCGCCTAGATCGAGCGTGAGAATTCCTTTTCCTTAAAACGGCCAAGCAACGCTATGACGACGCCAGCGGCCAGGGTGAAGGCCAGGACCGGCATCGGGCCTGCCCCTCCGTTG
>NZ_SADP02000331.1:0-391 GCF_004010375.2 Mesorhizobium sp. M2E.F.Ca.ET.209.01.1.1
ATCCGAAGATGAAGGTCGAGGCGATCTTCGACGATGCGATCAGCAATCTGGTCGACGAGCAGATCGACCTTGGCATCCGCATCGGCTGGCTCGCCGATTCCTCCAGCCAGGCGCGGCGCCTGGGGACCTTGCAGCAATTCGTAGTAGCGACCCCGAAGCTCGCGGGTGGCTTTCCGAAAGATGTGAGCCCGAAGCTCGCAAAATCCCTGCCATGGGTCGGCAACGCGCAACTGCGCGGCACCGGTCAGTGGCTGTTCTCGAAGGACGGCGAAACGGTGTTGCCTGAGCTCAATCCGGTCATGGTCTGCGACAAGACCCCGGCGGTGCTGGCCTGTGTGCTGGCCGGCATCGGGCTCGGCATCTTCCCCGACTTCGCCGTCGAGGACGATAT
>NZ_SADP02000332.1:0-390 GCF_004010375.2 Mesorhizobium sp. M2E.F.Ca.ET.209.01.1.1
AACGCGGGTGACCTAGTCCCCAAGCCAAGCGGCGGTGGGGGCGCAGGCGCATCGGCTCCCGGAACGACTGAATCCGAGGACGATTTCCGCTTCGTGCTGTCGCGCGAGGAGGTGCTGGAACTCTTCTTCGAAGACCTCGAACTCCCCGATCTGGTCAAGCTCAGCCTGAAGCAGATCCTCAGCTTCAAGCCGAAGCGGGCGGGTTTCGCGGCCAGCGGCGCGCCGACCAACATCAATGTCGGGCGCACGATGCGAAACAGCCACGGGCGACGTATCGCGTTGAGACGTCCGAAACGGGCGGAGGTGGAAGCTCTCGCCCAGCAGATCGCCGACCTGGAAGCAAAGCCGCCAAATGCCAAGACGCATGAACGCATCGTGGCCTTGCGCGAG
>NZ_SADP02000333.1:0-390 GCF_004010375.2 Mesorhizobium sp. M2E.F.Ca.ET.209.01.1.1
CTGAACGAAGCGGTCATGAACTTTCGCTGAATGGAGCCTTCAGCCTCCGTTCCGAGCGACTTCCCTACAAAGGGGCCGTTCAACCCGCGGTCCCCTGCCGCATCGAAGGAGAAGTCCTATGACCCGCACATCGATCATCGCCACGGCCTTTGCCGCCCTCGTCGGTGTCACCGCCGTCGCGCCCGCCATGGGCAACGACGTCAACCTCGAACAATATGGCTGGCGCAATTCCGCAGGCGGCGCCCAGCACGGCTACCGTAATCGCGTCCATTTCCACCAGGATGGCCGCTTCAACACCGCGATCGGCCAGCAATACGGCCATCGCAACCTGTCGGTGATCATGCAGCAGGGCGTAAACAATTTCGTCGTGCACTAAGAGGACGGCATCCG
>NZ_SADP02000334.1:0-389 GCF_004010375.2 Mesorhizobium sp. M2E.F.Ca.ET.209.01.1.1
AACGAAGAGGCCGGTGGCACGTGCAGCAAGCGGCTTCATGCCTCCGACCTCTTCGTTACCGAGTTGCCAACTTTTCCGCCGATCACCCAAACCTTGTCAGCTTCAACCGCCACCACGATGTCGCAATGACCGCGATAGTTCCCCGATGCTTGGCTGTCATAATCGATATCCGATTGACGTGCCCAGCAAATAAGATCTCCTACTACTGGCTTGTATTCATTCAGCCTATACGCCCAAAACCCAGCGTCGGAGCCGCTCAACCTGTCCCGTATAGCCTGATAGATATAAACTGAGTGTAGGGTGGAGTACCTGAACCGGCTCGCCGCTCCGGACTTCCTCATCACCCAAGAGATGAAAGCTGCGGACCAAGCCATATCGGTGTTTGTTCC
>NZ_SADP02000335.1:0-389 GCF_004010375.2 Mesorhizobium sp. M2E.F.Ca.ET.209.01.1.1
ATCTGCCTCGAGGACGGCAAGAAATTCAAATCGCTGAAGCGTCACCTCGGCGTGCATTTCGGCCTGACGCCGTATGCCTACCGCGCCCAATGGGGCTTGCCGTCTGACTATCCGATGGTTGCTCCCAACTATGCGGCTTCGCGCTCCGAACTGGCGAAGTCGATCGGCCTCGGCCGCAAGGCCGTCGCCCCGGCGCCCGTCAAGGGCAAAGGCCGGAAGGCCAAGGTTTCGGCCTGAGCAATTCAGTCCTGAGCCAATATTTAGGACGACTGGAACGGAAGCCTGCCGGCGAAATCGCCTTGGCAGGCTTCATGTTTTTGTGGCTTGGATGAACCGGACAGGTGCTTTGAGGGGGAACTGCCATGAACTACACCAGGATGGTGATCGAG
>NZ_SADP02000336.1:0-389 GCF_004010375.2 Mesorhizobium sp. M2E.F.Ca.ET.209.01.1.1
GGGAATTCGAACGTTCGATCGACCTTTTGGAAGTGTGGCTGCCGCAGGCTGGCGCCGAGATGAGACTCTGGTTCAGGAACGATTCCGATTTCGCCTCTGTTCACAGTCATCCCCGCTACCAGAAGTTGCTCCAGCTCCTGCAGTAGCGATGCGCATTGTTCTTGGTGCAATTTTGTTGCCTACAATCAAGAACCGTCCTTCAGGAAGAATTAACCTGACAAACCAACGCCCTCGCGATCTCACGGTTATTATGGTATGTTACTAATATAACCGAGAGGTGGGGAATGGGTACCCGGTTCAGGCTGTTTGTTCAGCCTCCGTTCGAAGACCCTACGTCAAGCCCTGAGATCATTGCGGTTTCTTCCCCGCGAGGCAGCGTCGGACCTGGC
>NZ_SADP02000033.1:0-39247 GCF_004010375.2 Mesorhizobium sp. M2E.F.Ca.ET.209.01.1.1
GCCGCAGAGTTGCCGGTCTGGCTGCACAGATACAATTGGCACCGTCCCCACGGGAGCCTAAAGTCCAAAACACCTATCAGTCGCCTCGCTCTAACCGAGGACAACCTGTTGAGGCTCCACAGCTAGCGATCCCACCAGTTGAGTTGCTCCAAGTCGGTGTCTAGCTTTCTACATTCTGTGTCCGACGCTGGACAAGAATGTTGCAATCCCGACCAGCAAGTCAGCGCAGGCGCCACCTGTTGCCCAGCAAACGGCAAGGATTATCGAAAGACGAATTCGGCACGGAGCTTGCACCAACGATTGCATGCAAATGCCGACAGCATCTCATGAACGGTCTCTCGATTCTGGCGCGGTTAAATCGCGGCCGGTTCCAGATCATGTCCCGCCCGAAATGGTGAGGGACTTCAGCCTGTTTACGTCGCCCGGCATGTTGCCGACCGCTAACGGGGATCCGCATGCAGCGGTTGCTTGCGTTCATGCCGGGCCTCCGATCTTTTATTCAACCAGCAACACGCGCGACGGTCGGGGTACCTGGGTCATCACTCGCGCGAGCGACCAGCGCCGGGTGCTGCAGGACACCGAAACGTTTTCCAGCCATCGCAGCATCTTCGCCTCTGTGCTCGGCGAGAGCTGGCCGATGATCCCGCTTGAGCTCGATCCGCCATTCCACGGTGTTTTTCGCTCACTGCTCAATCCGCTGCTTTCGCCAAAGCGGGTAATGGCATTGGAGCCGGCTGTCCGGGAACGAGCGATCAAGCTGATCGACAGGATCGCCGCATCAGGCACGAGCTGCGACATCATGAAGGATTTTGCAGTTCCGTTCGCGGTCAATATCTTCCTTCGCTTTATTGGGCTTTCGGACAACGGACTAGAAACATTTGTCGGCTGGGCTAGAGATCTGCTCCACGGCGATAAGGAGCAACGACCACCCGCAGCCCGGACGATCGTGGCCTTCATCGACGAACTTGCCACCGAGCGCCGCAAGGAGCCGGTCGATGATTTCATGACCTTCATCGTGAAGGCAAAGGTCGAGGGTCGTCTGCTCAGTGACGAAGAAGTCCGTGGCATCGGCGTGCTTGTGTTCGTCGCGGGACTCGACACGGTCTCAGCAGCCATATGCTTCGACTTGGCCCATCTCGCGCGCAACCCCAAAGATCAGGAATTGCTACGAAGCGAACCGGACCGGATTGCCGTCGCTGCGGAAGAATTGCTGCGCGCCTATTCGACCATTCAGATGATCCGAGTGGCAACGAAGGATGTCGACTTCAAAGGCGCGCCGATCCGCAAGGGAGACTATGTTTCCTGTGCCACGATGATTGCCAATCGTGACCCGGCGGAATTCGAATGCCCGAATGAGATCGATCTGGCGCGCGAGGACAACCGGCACGCTGCCTTTGGCTATGGTCCCCATCGTTGTCTTGGCTCACACCTTGCCCGGCGGGAGATTGTCATTGGCCTGGAGGAGTGGCTGGCGCGCATCCCAGCCTTTCGGATCAAGACAGGGACTGAACCTATCACCTTCGGCGGCCATGTGTTCGGGATCGAGAATCTGATCCTGGACTGGTCCTGAAGTTTCAGCCAACGACATTGGAGTTCGCTATGCGTGTCGTCGTACATAAAGCCAGATGCCAGGGTCATGCGCGCTGCTGGGCGCGGGCGCCGAGAGTCTTCAAGCTTGATGACGCCGGCTACATCTTGCCCGGTGATATTGATGTTGCCGATGGGGAGCAACTGCTTGCCTCAAAAGGGGTACGAGCCTGCCCCGAACAAGCTCTGGAAGTTGACGAGCCCCCCGCTAACTCAGTTGTAGAGAGAGACACACGCAAAGTGCAGACTGGCATCGGGAAGGATAAAACAATCATACAATTCGCGACAGACCCTGTCGACCACGCGAAAATTACCGAACTGCGTGACCGAGAGGCGATCCGCAACTGCCTGTATCGGTACTGCCGCGGGATAGACCGCGCCGATGAGGCGGCGCTGCGTAGCGCATACTGGCCCGAAGCGTATGACAGGCACGGTCCCTATTGCGGACCGGCAGAGGACTTCATCCAATTTGCTCTCGGTCTGCCGGGGCACCGTAACATCCATCAAATCACGAACAGCCTGATCGACTTCATCAGTTCAGCAGAGGCCGCGGTCGAGAGCTATTTCACCGCGCTGCAACGCGGACCGGATACAGACCAAGAAATACGTCAGACGCTGCTTTGCGGCCGTTACTGCGATCTGTTTCAGAAGAGGCAGGACGAGTGGCGAATTGCGGAACGGACAGTCGTCTACGATTGGGTTGAGGAGCAAATCCCGCCAGCGATTCTTGAGGCAGATAGGTTCGGCCGGCGACAGCCGATTGGAGCACAACATCCAGACGATCCCATCTACCAGTTGCTCAAGGGTCACATCCCCACCGACCAAGATGGCGTCGAGGGTCCCCAACTGGGAGCTGCATAAGTGGGTAGAAATGGAGGATGAGCGCCCTACGGGAACGACATCTGTGTGGGGCCGCAACTGGCGGTCACTGCAACGATTTGGCTCGGCCCTTCATTCCGCCCAAGGTTGATGGGCTGAGATCACAAGCGGTCATCGTGGAGAAGCTCTCGTGAAACTGGCAGCACGCACCGTAATCATCACAGGCGCTGCGGGCGGGATCGGCCGTGCCCTGGTCGATATCCTTGCCGCGGACGGAGACACTGTAGTTGCGGTGGACCTTCCGGGCAGTGGTGTGGTTGAACTGGCTCGGGATCTCGGGTCGCCGCACGTCGGTCTGGAGTGCGATGTGTCGCGAGAGAAGGACATGCTCTCACTTTTCGGCCAGGTCGAAGCACGGTTCGCGCAAATCGATGTCCTCATCAACAATGCGGCGGTTGGACCCACGATGGATAGGATCATCGACACCGCTGTCGATACCTTCCGACGCGGCGTGACAGTGAACCTTATTGGGCCATTCGTTATGGCCCGGGAAGCGGCGCGGCGCATGAAGCCGGGCGGTGCGATCGTCAATGTGGCTTCGATGGCGGGCGTGGTCGGCAATCCCAGGCGCAACGCCTACGCAGCCTCGAAAGCTGGCGTGATCTCGTTGACAAAGTCCCTTGCATGCGAGTGGGCTATGCGAGGAATCCGCGTCACGGCGGTGGCGCCGGGCTCCGTCCGCACCCCAATGGTCACAGAACTGGCACGCGCTGGCAAAATGGACCTCGCGGCGATACGCCGCCGCGTGCCGATGGGGCGCTTGGCTCGCCCCGACGAGATCGCCAGGGTCGTGCGTTTTCTGAGCAGCACGCAGGCGCGCTACATCACCGGCTCGGTGCTGGCAGTCGACGGAGGCTGGATGTCATTCAACCAGCCGGGGGATGCTCACCCGCCGGTGGATGGTGCGCTCCAAGCCGAGCTCTCCTGTCCGGCCGAATGCACAGATGCGCGAATCGTGCTCGTCACCGGTGGCGCAAAAAGCATTGGCGCGGCCGTCGCTCGCCGCTTTGCCGCGAACGGCGACACCGTCGTGATTGCTGATAAAGATGGCACTGCAGCGGCAGAGCTGGCTACATCGCTCCCCGGCAAGCATCTGGCGAAATCGCTGGACGTGGCCGTCGAGAGCGATGTGGTGTCGATGTTCGAAGAACTGAGGGGACGCTTCGGGTATATCGATGTTCTGGTCAATAGTGCTGATACCGCCGACAGGATTGTGCCTGCGATCGAGCAACTGTCGAAACAGCTCGAACACGTCCTGGATGTCAACCTTACCGGCGCCTTCACCTGCGCGCGCGAAGCGATCAAGGCTATGCGCCCGGGCGGCGTGATCCTCAATCTCGGGTCGATCGACAGCTTTCTGCCGTTCGCGCCGCGCCATGCCTACGGCGCCTCCAAGGCGGGGATGGATATGCTGACCCGTTGCATGGCGGCCGAACTCGGGCCGGTCGGAATTCGGACAGCCACCGTCGCTCCTGGCCACATCCGCACGCCCGCACTTGCTCAGTTGGCCAAAGCCGGCCGCATCGACCTGACAGCAATCGGACGACGCATCCCCATGGGCAGGATGGGACGGCCAGAAGACGTCGCAGATGCATCGTTCTTCCTTGCTTCGTCTGACGCCTCATACATCAACGGCTCGATCCTCTACGTGGACGGCGGCTGGACCTCGTTCGGTGATGCGGGAAACGCCAGCGAACTCTATGACGAATGTTTTGCGGAGGCCGCAGGTTAATTGCCAGGCCTTCGCAGGGCGACCGGCCGAGCATTATGAAGCCTCGGCTCCACGACGCACCTGAGGTGCTTGAGATCCAAGCATGTGCATGCCGAGCACATTCCCGGTCGGCTGACGTGTCTATAACGAGGAGAAATCATGGAATTTGCCACTTTCATTCTGGCCGCCCAGCGTGGCTATCACCAATCCTCAGAAAGCGTCATCCGCAACTCCATCGAACAGGCCGTCGCTTCGGAGCAGGCTGGGTTCAACACCGCGTGGTTTGCTGAGCACCACTTCAACAATTACAGCCTCATACCATCCCCGCTGATGATGGTGGCGCACTGCGCCGGCTTGACAAGCACGATTCGCCTGGGCACTGCCGTCTGCGTGCTGCCGCTTTACCAACCGCAGCGCCTGCTGTCCGAGATCGGCTTCGCCGACATCGTTGCGAACGGCCGTCTCGAGCTCGGCGTAGGCTTGGGATACCAGCAGTTCGAGTTCGAACGGTTCGGCGTGGACATCGATGAGGCGCCGGCCGTCTTTTCGGAATACCTGGACATCATTCTCAAGGGCCTCAACCAAAACGTCTTCGAACACGACGGCCAGTATGAGAAGATCCCCCCAACAGCGATTTCGGTCCGCACAGTCCAGCAGCCGACGCCGCCTATCTGGATCGCTGGCGGAGCCGCACGGATGGCTCGGGCCTACCGCGAGGGGCACAATTTTTTTGTCACAGCCTTCCACGACGGCTTAGAGACTTTGACCACACTGCGTGAATCAGTCGAGAGGGCGGCGGCATCCGAGGAAAAGAACGTCACCGACGTCAAGATATCGCTGCTGCGCTGCTGCTATGCCAGCCACGACGAGTTGGAGATCAACAGCTATCTCGACAATGCCCGCTTCCAGCGCCGGCTTTCTGAAGCCCTGCATCAGCGCCGCCAACAGAGCCACGATGGCTACCTGCTGCAGGAGACACCGACCCAGCAGGATCTGTCCTTCGAGACCATGCGCAAAAATTTGCCGATTGGCAGCGTAAATCGCGTGATTGATCGCCTGCTGGAAGAGATCGATATCTTGAAACCGGACCAGATCGCAGTTCAGACTCAATTGGGCGACTTCGACCAAAAGACGATGCTGCGCCAGATCGAGCTCTGGGGCGACAAGATCATCCCTGCGGTCAACAAGGCGCTTTGTCATGCCGGAAGCTGAAGCCGGCCGTTACGATGATGGCTGCCTATCCAGCGCGCAATGGCGTGGGTCCGAGCTAGGGAGGAGCTTCGATCAGCATGTGCTGCCCTGCGTACATTCACGTTCGCTTGAGGAGGTCCAGGCGGGCGAGGTGTTGGCGACGGAGGGGACAGGCCTTTCGTCTGTCGAATTGCGTGATGTCTTGGCCGCAACTTTCCCGTCTACCTCCAGCAGCGTATTCGCTTTGGAGGAGTTGAGCGAGCCCGAGCCGGAACTGGAAGAGGAGCTGCTACGCCGGCTGCTGCTAGCGCATGCTGCGCCGGCCGACCCGGCGAGCGGCCGCTTGGCCAAGATCATCGCCCGGCGTGCGATGCGCACGGACCATCTTTGGCGGGATCTTGGCCTCTCAAATCGCGCTGAGCTCAGCCGCCTGCTTGCCAGACATTTTCCCGCGCTGGCGGCAGGCAACACAGAAAACATGAAATGGAAAAAGTACTTTTACCGCAAGCTGTGTGAGGCCGAAGGCTTTTCGTCATGCACTGCACCCAGTTGTCGGGAATGCCAGGACTTCGAAAGCTGCTTCGGCCCGGAGGAAGTTGAGAGTCGCCTCTCGCCGACCAGGAATGCCGGTTAGTCACTTCGCTTGATCGCAGCTGCGGACAAACGCTTATCGCGGCGCCGTAGTATGGAGGAAGGGATGTTCATCGCCTCGCGATATTTGGTGACGGTACGGCGAGCGACATTGATGCCGGTCTGCTTGAGCTGAGCAACGATGTCTTCGTCGGAAAGTACCTTGTCGAGCGATTCTTCGGCGATGATTGCCTTGATCCGATGGCGGACAGATTTGGCGGAGTGCGCGTCGCCGCCCTCGCAGGATGCGATTGTCGCTGTGAAAAAATACTTCAGCTCGAACACCCCGCGCGGAGTTAACATGTACCTGTTCGAAGCCACCCGGCTTACCGTCGACTGGTGCATTTTGATCCCGTCAGCGACATTTTTGAGACAGAGAGGCCGCAGATGGGCGACGCCGTGTGTAAAAAAGGCATCCTGCTGGCGCACGATTTCGGTCGCAACCTTAAGGATCGTCTTAGCGCGCTGCTCGAGGCAGCTGATCAGCCAGTTCCCTTTTTCCTGGCAATGGTCGAGAAACGCTTTGCCTTCCGGATTTTGATTGGTCAGCTGCGAGATTTCGGCGACATAGGTGTGGTTGATCAACACTTTGGGCAGCGTGGCCGGATCAAGCTCCACCCGCCATCCACCTTCGGACTTGGGCATTACCCAGACGTCCGGTACGATGGTTTCCGGCGTCCCGGACTGGAACCGGTCTCCAGGCTTGGGATCGAGCGCGCGGATTTCGTTCCTCATGTCGAGGAGATCCTCCTCGTCGACTCCGCAACGCTGCTTCAATCCCTGAAAATCCCCCCGTGCAAGCATCTCGAGATTGGCGACCAAAGCTGCCATAGCCGGGTCGAACCGGTCTTGCTGGCGCAGCTGAATCTCCAGGCATTCGCTGAGAGTTCGCGCAAAAATCCCCGGCGGATCAAATTGCTGCAAGATTCCGATGACCCGTTCCACATCAGCTTGCCGAACGTTTAACCTCCTGGCCAGATCGAAAAGGTTTACCTGAAGATAGCCAGTGTCCTCCAGATGGGCGGCGAGCTGTCCGGCAATCAGCCGCTCCTGGGGGGTGAACGGGGTGAGGGCGACCTGGCGGGCGACATGGTCGTGCAATGTTTCGGTGTGGGCGGTAAACTCCTCGACGGCAGGTCGATCGTTGCCGCTACTGCGTTGCGACTTCCATTGCCCGCGCCCGCCAGACGGCCCGCCAATGGGCGATTCGCCGATTTCGCTTCTGCTTTGACTGCTCCGCTGATCCACCCCTGACAGCGGCGAATCGTCGTCAAACGGGTCAGGCTTCAAAACGGGGTTCCTCTCGAGTGCCTGCTGCACGAGCTGATGGAGTTCAGTATGCGTCAATCGCAGCAAGCGAATAGCTTCAATGGCTTGAGGCGATAAGACCATACGTTGCTTCTGGCGTTGAAGCAGGCTTGCTGAGAGATGCATGTTGAACCGTAATCTGCCGAGGATGCTCTAGTGTGTGCTTGGGTTGTGTGAGACTTGCCACTTCTGGGTCATGCCGCCGCCTTCAGTTTGTCGAGAACGTTTTGCGGGGATGAAACGCCATAGGGGTCCGTCTCGCAGTTGTCACAGAAGCCTTCCTCCTCGAACCACTGCTCCACCACGCCATCGTCGATCAGAGCGGCGTATCGCCAGGAGCGCATGCCAAAGCCCAGATTGTCCTTCGCGACCAGCATGCCCATTTTGCGCGTGAACTCGCCCGACCCGTCTGGGATCAGCTCGATCTTCTGCAGCCCCAAGGACTTTCCCCACGCATTCATGACGAAAGCATCGTTGACCGAGACGCAGTAGATCGCGTCAATTCGCAGTTCCAGAAATTGATCATAGAGTTTTTCGAAATCGGGCAGTTGGAAGGTCGAGCAGGTCGGGGTGAAGGCGCCAGGCAGCGAGAACAGGATGACGCGCTTGCCCCCGAAATAATCGTCGGAGGTCTTGTTCTCCCACCGATAAGGATTTGGCCCCCCGATCGACTCATCGCGAACACGCGTGCGAAAGGTCACGAGAGGAACGTTCTTTCTGTCGGTCATTGATTTGCTCCCAGGCCAAAGTGGTACGGTGCATTTTTCGGTTAAACTGAAGCGGCATCGACTTCGGTCGACAGTTCCGGCAGCCTCGCGCCTTGGCGTGGTTGCCTCGGACCGGTCTTGTGCAAGACCGCCCCCGAGCAGGCACGTTTAAAGGCGACGAGCTTCCGCGGAGACGGGGAATTTCGCTCGCGTGCTTTATCGAGCTTTGAGAGGTAGGCATGGTCTGCAACCGTGATTTTGACTGCGTTCTATCGACCGAGTCGCAAGCGCCATGCCAATTGACCCGATGCCTTGGGTTCACTTCGGTTTTTGCAGCAACTTTCGTGTTGTGCAGTAATGCCGGTCGATATTATTGCTCAAGCAGCACTGGAAATTGGGTGCGACTCCGTTCGGCAAACCCGGCCTTTGTCCGAAGCCGGACACGAATGTCGGAAATAGCCAAACGCCAGGATCTGGGGCGGGTTAAGAAACGTTGCCGTGGGCACCGGCTTCAGCACAATTGCGCCACGCGAGCATGGCTCCCAGCGTCAATGCCGTGCAGCAGCGAGACGAAGTCACTGCAGAATATCAACCTCTGCGAAGTCGTTGAAACCCAGCATGTGCGAGCCGTTCGAGGCGCAGATCAAGGCATGCTCGAGGAAGAGCTCGTGCTCTCGGCAGCAAGTGTTGCGACGTCTGACAAGGATCGTCGCGCTTCAAGGAAAAGAACCTGAATGGTGCACGGCTTGTGAAGGCCGGCGCATGGAAATGGCTGGGCTGATCATCCTCCATGAGGGTTGAATGAAGAGCTGGCCCCTATCTCCCTCAGCTGCAACGGGGGGAGGTAGGGCATGTCCGTCTATCGCGCTGGGTAACATTCCTCGGTGAGGCAATAAGGGGGAGCAATTTCTCATTTCGGCAGACACGACCCAGCTCTCCTTTCATGCGCTGATTCCCCCAAGGGAAATCGCGACTCCAGGCTTCCTATGCAGCGAATCGCGGTGCTGTCCGATGTCCGACAATGTCGGATGCGGATCGTAGCTGGGCTAGATCCGTCACTTTGCCTCGATGGTTTCCCACTGGCCTTATATCTGCTTCGCCCCAAATGCGGCGACATAACCTGTGCGGCATCTGTGAATGGATCGACTTCAATCGAGACCTCGGAGGTCCCGATGCGCGAAGGGAGCTTGCCGATATGACGGCCACCATAGCGAACCACGGTCCGGACGACGAGGGGACTTGGATCGGCGGGCCTGCGGCGCTGGGACACCACCGCCTGGCAATCATCGATATCCAGGGCGGCCGTCAGCCGAGGATGCTCCAGGAGGATGGCCGACCTGACTTGGTGCTCGTCTACACGGGTGAGACTTACAACTACCGCGAGCTGCGTCAACAGCTGGCCGGCCTAGTCCATCGCATGAACACGAGCAGTGACACCGAGGTGGTGCTGCACCGCCCCCGCGAGTGGGGCTCTTCGGCGGGTACACTTTTTTCACGAAATCCGTGAATGTTTCTCGCGACATCATCCCGCAATCGGTGGTGCAGCGGGTGAAGAGCCCGTATCCGGCTATCCAGAATGCCGCCTACGACAAAATACTACGTACGCGGTTCACTGCGATGCTGGACGACCTAGTGCCGGCAGTGGCACCGCTGTTGTCCGTCGACAGGTCCCGCGCTTGCTCGGTGCGACCAACAACCTTAAGCGCTAGGGCGTAACCTGACCCTGCAAGATCTCCTCACCGACTATAAGGTGCGCCTCACGATCTGAGACGATGGGACAGGATGGCTAAGGAGGTGCGCCGTCTTGCATGCCCCGCCACCGAGGCGAACCCTCTTGGCTACGCGCGCCACAGCGACGCTCCATATCGTCAGGCCTGCGTCTCATGCTCAGATGAGCCGGTATTTGGCTCTCTCATCAGCAAACCGAGAGAGCCCATGCCAAGACGGAAGCAAGCAAGACGAACGAGCGTCAGAGATATCCTGCGCCTGACCCATAAACAGGGCAGTCCGGTGGGCCAGGTGGCAGAGCAACTGAGGTTCGGCAAGACTTCGGCTTCCACCTATCTGCGGGCGCTGGAGACGGGCTGTCGTGCAGGCCCTGCATGCGGCTTTGAGGACGATGCGATGTTGAAACACCGTCTGTTGCGCCGAATCGGCCGTCGGCCACACGTTGGGTCGTCATCAGGTTCTCGACAGCTTGCCGGTGTCAAATCCAAACCGTGGTCGGCGATCCCCACCAGGGTGGGAAGGCAGCGCTGATATAGCCGAACGTCGATCAAGTCACGATCAACTATTGCCTCATGTCACATGCCCTGCGGGACTGAAAAACGGAGAAGAACATGTGCGATGCAAAACTGAAGACCGTGCTTTCGCTTTTTTCGCCGGTGGCCAGCAAATTAGATGCTCTCTCGTCCAACGGACCAGCGACGGATGCAAATTGCGTTAAGCTAAATACGAACGAGAACCCGTTTCCGTTGCCGAAGAGCGTAATGCAAAGTGCAATTGCTGCGATCGAACACCAGTATCTTTATCCGGAAGACGACAATCTCAGCTTAAGGGCAGCTGCCTCCGATGCTTACGGATTTTCCAAAGATCAGGTGATTGCCGGCAACGGTTCGTCGGAGCTGCTCGGACTCATCTACAGAGCTTTCCTCGCCCCAGGAGATAGAGTGGCGATGCTGTCGCCCGGATTTTCGTTCAACCGTAAACTTGCCATGTTGCAGGGTGCCGAGTTTCTCGAAATCGCATCGAGCGAAGCTCATCCCCTGCCGATAGAAAAACTGCTGTCCGGCCCCGCAAAAGACGCGAAGTTCATTCTGTTGGCTAATCCGAACAATCCGACCGGAACATTCGTGCCGGTGGCCGAAATCGAACGCCTTGTGGAGCAAGCAGATCGCTTGGTCGTCTTGGATGAGGCCTACGTTGACTTCGCACCCGACAATGCCCTGCGCCTCGTCAATAGACATCCGAATCTTTTGATCTTGAGGACTTTTTCAAAGAGCTATGCTGCTGCTGGCGTGCGAGTCGGCTTCGGTTTCGGTCACCCAGAAATCATTGGCAGGCTGCGCAACATCCAGAATGTCTTCAACATGAACGTGATCGGGCAGGCGGTCGGGAAAAGCATTCTTGCGCATCGCCACGCCTACGAAGAGAACCACAGGCACATCAAGCATGAACGACAGCGAGTGACCCTGGCGCTGTTGCAACTTGGCTTTTCCGTAACACCCTCCCACGCAAACTTTTTGCTGGCCCGTGTGCCGGCGGGACAGGAGGGCTCATGCTGGCAAGCCGCGTTGAAAGAGCAGGCGATCCTCATCGCCAGCTTTCCTGACGTAGATTTGAAGAACTGTATTCGCGTCAGCATTGGCACCACAGAGCAGATGGACAAATTCCTTGCTGCCGCCAAACGCGTCTGTATGAGCTTTAAGAAGAATCGCGGTGTGCACAAGCATTAAGTCAATTCACATTAAGCGCCAAGTAATAGGTGCTGATATGTCGCCAGCTATGATGATTAGCGAATAAATAATAGGTAATTTGGAGAACAATTAATTGAAGAAAATTTCCGCTTCGGGCCTGACCTTCGGCATCTTCGATCATCTGGACGAAAACGGCGATGACATCGCACAACAATATGCAGATCGGCTGAGCCTAGCAGAAGCGTGCGATGGCTATGGCTTTTATGCGTATCATCTCGCCGAGCACCACTGTACGCCGCATGGCAGAGGTCCATCACCGAATTTGTTCTTAGCGAGCGTCGCCCAGCGAACCCGCAGTCTTCGTGTTGGTCCCATGGTAATGCTACTTGCGCTCTATCATCCGCTGCGTGCCTTCGAGGAGATCTGCATGCTTGATCAGTTGAGCGGCGGCAGGCTTGAACTCGGCATAGGGCGCGGCTCTGCTCCCACTGAATTGGGATACTTCGGGGTTGCTGTAGAAGCAGCACCAGAACAGTATGCGGAGGCCAGTGAGATTCTCATCAATGCGATGAAAGGCGGGACGCTTTCTTATCAGGGCCGCCACTTTGAGTTGAAAGATGTTCCGCTGACGTTGAGACCTCACCAATATCCCCATCCGCCGACATGGATCGCCACCAATCGACCCGAGCCGGCTAGCTGGGCCGCTGCGAATGGGGCAAACATCGCCTGCGTCGGACCTTCCACTTCTGTTCGCAGCGTTACCGACGCGTTCCGCGCCGCCCGAATTCACGATGCTGACATTGGCCAGCAAGCGCCATTTCTTGGATTGCTCCGAATGGTGGTGATAGGGCGTTCTGAAACAGATGCGTATTTGCTCGCAGCACCTGCCTATGAACGATGGCTCAATAGCTTCAAATTTCTATACGAACTAAATGCCATTTCCACTCCACCAAACTTGCCTTTGAACTTCGATGCAGCAATTGAAAGTGAATTGTGCGTCGTGGGAACGGCAGATTCTGTCCGAAAAGCTCTCCTTGATCAGCTGGAAGAGGCAGGTGCTAATTATCTTCTGTGTCAACTGGCATTTGGGGATTTGCCGCTGGATGCCTCACTATACACCGCATCGGCCATTCGATCCGAAATCATGGCTCGAGTTGCCGCATCGTGAATCCGTCGTGTGATTGGAGGAGCAGCGGCAGCGCTGCTCCTCATTGCGAAACGGTTGTGGGGGCCGGACTCCTGTCAGGTGTAAACCATTGGAGCACGTCCTATCTGATCCAGGTCATATCCTGCGGCTTTGAAGTAGTTGGCACATTCGGCTGGGGTGAAGAGGTCGACGACCGCGCCGAGGCCTTGCCCCTCTGATCTAATCCGGTTTGAAGTTCGTTCTGGCCCATCCAGAGGATCAGGACATGAAACGCAGCCGCTTCTCTGAAGAGCAGATCATCGGAATTTTGAAGAAACACGAGGCCGGGGTATCGGTTGGCGATCTGTGCCGCAAGCACGGGGTCAGCGACGCCTCGATCTACAATTGGAAGGCCCGCTTCGGCGGGATGGATGTCACCGAGGCTCGGCGACCTGAAGGGCTGGAGGACGAGAACACGCGCCTGAAGCGGCTTCTGGCCGACGCCATGCTCGACAATGCCGCGTTGAAGGACCTTGTGGGAAAGAAATGGTGACGCCCGCCGCCAAGCGGAAAGCTGTCGCTCGCCTGAAGGAAGGCTTCGGGATGAGCAAACGGCGGGCGTGTAAAGCCATCGGCTGTTGCCGCATGACGGTTCGCTACCAGACCAGCAGGCCGGACGACCGGGAGGTTCGCGAGCGGATGAAGGCGATCGCGCAGGAGCGTCGCCGGTTCGGCTACCGGCGTCTTCTCGTGATGCTGAGGCGGGAGGGCCTGGTCGTGAACCACAAGAAGCTGTTCCGGCTCTATCGGGAGGAGAAGCTCGCCGTTCGCCGCCGTGGCGGCCGCAAGCGGGCGATCGGGACCAGGGCGCCAATGCTGGTGCCGCTGAGGCCCGACGAGTGCTGGTCGCTCGACTTCGTATCGGACCAGCTCACCGACGGGCGCCGCTTCCGCATCCTGGCCGTCGTCGACGACTGCACGAGACAGTGCCTGGCACTCATCGTTGATACGTCTCTCTCGGGCATGCGGGTTGCCCGCGAATTGGACCGGCTCATCACTAGCGCGGCCGGCCCAGGATGATCGTCAGCGACAATGGCAGCGAGTTCACCTCGAACGCCATCCTCTCCTGGGCGGATCAGAACCGCGTCGAATGGCATTACATTGCGCCCGGCAAGCCGATGCAGAATGGCTTCATCGAGAGCTTCAACGGCCGACTGCGCGATGAACTGCTCAACGAGACGCTGTTCACCTCGCTGGCTCAGGCGCGCGTAGCCATCGCCCTGTGGCACGCCGACTACAACACCGCGCGGCCGCACTCCCAAATCGCCTGGCAGACCCCGGCCAAGTTCGCCAGCACCTTCAATCCGCGACGGTCGCTCGCGCTGCGCTATGCCAAAGGCTCCGCGCCAGCGCCCGTCGCTTCACCCGCCCAGCAGGGCACAACCCACGCCGGAAACGAACTCAAAACTGCTGGGGCAACGTCAGTCCCATAGAGCCTTGATGGTCGGCCTTTGCTCGCAGCAGCGCCTTAGGTTGGGCGAAGGCGTTCTCAATCGGATTGAAGTCGGGACTGTAGGGCGGCAGGTAGAGCAGGCTCGCCTGCGGCCTCAATCGCGCCGCGCAGGGTTCTCCAGGCGGATGTCGCCAATGTCAAATTTGCTGGCATCCATGTCGCCCTCGCTTTCTGGTTCGAGATCGGAAAATCGCCGAATAATCAGCACATCAACCTGCGCCTGAAGGAGCTCACTGCCACTTTCGGCTGGCGGGGTGTGCCGCCCCACAATTAGAATGTCAATTGTCGTGCCAACCGCACAAGCGAAGGCCAGAAAGCCAACATGTGTTCTGCGGCTTAATTAAGAGTCAGCCGATGTCGGCCGAACATCACCTTGTCTCGAAGTCGACGATCCGACAGCAGATTGCGAAAGTTGGCGCGATGCGAAACAAACTGCTGAAGCGCTCAACTTTTATTGATCACGCGTGTTGGACGCGACGCACTCCCGTTCCAATCGGGCTGAGCGCAAATTCTCCCGGTTCACAAAACTGAGTCGCTGGAGTAGTGGGGGCGCAGAGAAATCTCCGGTCGCAGCCTTACCCGGTCAAAACAAGGATACCAATGATGAAGACTCTCGCCGTCTGCTCTGGCGGATTGGACTCCGTTTCCCTTGCTCACATGGTGGCAGCGGAGCACGAACTCACCGGCCTTCTATCTTTCGACTATGGCCAACGGCACAGGAAGGAATTGGGCTTCGCCGCTCTTTGCGCGCAGCGACTGAAGGTCCCGCACCAGATCATCGACATCGGCGAAATTGGCCGTGGCCTTTCCGGCTCAGCGCTGACTAGCAGTATCGACGTGCCGGACGGCCACTACGCCGAAGACACGATGAAGATTACGGTGGTGCCGAACCGCAATGCCATCATGTTGGCAATCGCCTTCGGTCTCGCCGCCGCCCACAGCGCCGAAGCGGTGGCGGCGGCCGTGCATGGTGGGGACCATTTCATCTATCCCGATTGCCGTCCGGCCTTCATTGAAGCTTTCCAGACAATGCAAGACCGCGCGCTCGACGGCTATGCGCAGATACGCCTCTATGCACCGTATGTGAATCTCGGAAAAGCTGACATTGTTGCGGATGGCGCAAGATACGGCACCCCGTTTGCTGAGACCTGGTCCTGTTACAAGGGCGGCGTGCGTCACTGCGGACGATGCGGGACCTGCGTCGAGCGGCGCGAAGCGTTCCATCTCGCCGGGCACGCTGATCCCACCGACTACGAGGACGCCGATTTCTGGCTTGAGGCGCTGCGCAGGAGGCGCGCGTAATGTTCCACATCACCAAGGAATTCCACTTCTCGGCCTCGCATCAGCTCACCTCCTTGCCTCCCAACCATCAATGCGCGCGCCTGCACGGGCATAACTATGTCGTCGTAGTGGAGCTGTCGGCCAAGGAACTGGACGCCCACGGCTTCGTGCGCGACTATCACGATCTGGCGCCGCTCAAACGCTACATTGACGAGAGCTTCGACCATCGGCACCTCAACGACGTGCTGGGACATGAGAAGGTCACGGCGGAATGCCTGGCCAGACATTTCTATGAATGGTGCAAGGCACGTCTGCCGCAGACCGCGGCCGTGCGCGTTAGCGAAACACCGAAAACTTGGGCGGAATACCGTCCGTGACCGACATGCATCCCGCAATCCGTGTGAGCGAGATATTCGGGCCGACTATCCAGGGCGAGGGCGTGCTCATCGGCTTGCCGACGGTGTTCATCAGAACCGGCGGATGTGATTATCGCTGTTCATGGTGCGACAGCCTTCACGCGGTGGACAATCAGTATCGCCATGAATGGCTACCGATGCCGATCGATGCCGTGTGGCAAACCGTCCATGCGCTTTCCGGCGGCAGGCCGGTTATGGTCTCCTTGTCAGGCGGCAACCCGGCCATTCAGCCGTTCGGTCCCCTCATAGAACGCGGCCATCGCGAGGGCTATCGTTTTGCACTGGAAACGCAGGGTTCCGTGGTGAGGGAGTGGTTTGCGGATCTTGACGTGCTGACCCTTAGCCCAAAGCCGCCGTCCAGCGAGATGACCACCCGTTGGGCTGCGTTTGATGCATGCCTCGAAGCGGCGCAAGAGAAGCCGCAAATCGTGCTCAAGCTCGTCGTTTTCGACGAGAGTGACTATGCCTACGCCAAAGAAGTCGCGGCGAGATATCCGCACCTTCCGATCTATCTGCAACCCGGCAATCACACGCCGCCGCGCCCTGGCAGTGAAGACGCCTCTGTCGACTTGGACGGAATAATGATGCGAATGGAATGGCTTGTCGAAAGGGTGACTAGCGACAGGTGGTTCGAAGCCCGCGTGTTGCCGCAGCTGCACGTTCTGCTTTGGGGTAACAAGAGGGCGGTCTAGTCTGCGGCTTGCGTCGCACCGGAAGGCCGGGCTCCAACGGCTTGGCAGGCTCTCTTCGCGTGCCGAGTACAGCCGAGCTTTGTTCGCGTCAGCGGTCTCGCGATTGTGCGGCTGGAAACCGCCCGGACACCCCGCTGCCGGCGTGTGTCACCTTGACTCCGATGAGCTGTCGTCACGCAAAGTTGAAATCCGCAAGAACTGGCCTTCTCGCCCCACCTGCTCCGTCGCAAGCACGTCATCCCCTCATCCTTGTCCAGCTCTTATCGATGTATCTCATTGTCCGGCCTGACGCACGACTGTCAGCATGGGAATGCATCCATTGCGCAAATGCCTTCCATAAAGAAGATCGATTTCCTCACTGGCCCAACGTGAAATATAGCAACGTTTTCGTGGCGTGGGTCGGCTGCGTCGGGAGTAGCGATGAAAACGTATTAGGGTCGCCTGCGTCTCCTTGGGCAGCGAGTGTAAAGTATAGCGATGCGGCCTCCGGCGCGAACGGCAGCCGCGCAGTGATCACCTTCGCCTGTGCCTTTGCGGCGGGGGTCAAGCGCTGGTCTGCTCAAATTTTTTATCGTTTAGCTGGTTGAAACTGCTCCCGTTGCGGGCTGCAGAAGCCGGCCAGCCGAGAAACGGCAGCCGCACTTATGAAAGCACGCCAAGGCATGCGGGCATCTATCAGTTGCAAAGGACAATACTGGCCGCGCCGATTGGCCATCACGCGTCCATTAGGGCAGCCACCAACATCAGTTCGCAAGAGGAGCAAAAGTAATATGTATCGTCGTCACCTGATCAAAGGGTTGGTTGCGCTCGGCGCATGCCGGATTTGCGTTCAAGCCGCCCAAGCGACCAGTGCCCATTGGGGGTACACCGGTCCGGTCGGACCGGAGCACTGGGCTGATCTGGATAAGGAAAATTTCGTATGCTCTGCCGGCACGCAGCAATCGCCGATCAATATCAACAGCGCGGTCAAGGCGGATATCCCGCATATCGCCATCGGCTGGCACAAGGGCGGCGGCAATATGGTGAACAACGGCCACACCATTCAAATCAATATGCCACAAGGCAGCACGCTGACCCGCAGCGATCGTGTCTACGAACTGGTACAGTTCCATTTCCATGCGCCAAGCGAACATCACGTGGCGGGCAAGAGCTTCCCGATGGAGGTGCATTTCGTTCACAAGGACACGCAAAGTGGTACTCTGGGCGTGCTGGGCGTCTTTTTAACGCCCGGCGCGACAAATGCCAGCTTTGCTGCCCTTGCTGCGGCCTTTCCCGAACTGCCGAATGGGGAGGTGACGATCGACGAGGTGAATCCCAACTGGCTTCTGCCAGCCTCGCTTGGCTATTGGACTTATGAGGGCTCACTGACGACGCCGCCGTGCACCGAAAACGTCGAGTGGATGGTGGCGATGGAACCGGTTGACGTTGATCCGGCAGACATCCAGCGATTTGCCTCCCTCTACCCGTCGAACGCGCGCCCTATTCATTCACCCAATCGACGCTTCATCCTGCGCCAGAG
This sequence comes from Mesorhizobium sp. M2E.F.Ca.ET.209.01.1.1, assembly GCF_004010375.2. Taxonomy (NCBI): domain Bacteria; kingdom Pseudomonadati; phylum Pseudomonadota; class Alphaproteobacteria; order Hyphomicrobiales; family Phyllobacteriaceae; genus Mesorhizobium; species Mesorhizobium sp. M2E.F.Ca.ET.209.01.1.1. Next base: position 17,977 of record NZ_SADP02000033.1, read on the forward strand.
TTGAGCGCCGCCCCAGCGGTTCCGCACGGTCCAACATTCTTGGCACAAGTTGGCGCGAAGCCTCCTCTTCCGGTCTGGCGGTCTGACGGCGCTCCCCAAGCTGGCTAGTCTAAATGATAGGGATTCGGTGCCGACACCACTCGTCCCAAAGACGTCGCGGCGAGGTTTGTCTGCAACCCGGCAATCACACGCCGCCCCGCCGTGGTAATGAAGACGTCTCTGTCGAGTCCGACGGAATATGATGCGCATGGAATCGCTGGTAGAAAAGGTGACCAGCGACAGGTGGTTCGAAGCCCGCGTCTTGCCGCAGCTGCACGTTCTACTCTGGGGTAACAAGAGGGTGGTGTATACCTTCTCCTAGCTTCGCCGCCAACTACTCGGTTTTCCGAATTGCTCTCTATATTCTTGAAGACGATGCGTTCGTTAAAGACATGTGCTGCGCACCTGGTGTAAAAGCTGCTCTCATCATGCAGAGGTCAAGCCAGTCGGGCTCATCCGAGGCTATGGCCGTGAGCACTGTTCAGTTCGGCAGAGAGGGCGCTTTTGTACACACTTTGCGATCGTGGCGGCCCCGTGGGCAGATCTGCAAGCTGCCGCGACACTAACCTCTCGAAGCCCGCCCGCCCGCCTGTTGATGCGTGTCTCCCAGTAAGATTCCTGTCCAAGAACGTGATAATCTTCTTGCCAGTGTTGTAGCTGATGTTGCCCTTGATGCCGCAGCCTACCGCGGCGGGACCAAACTCAATGGCAAGCAGGCCGGCTAGGATCGTGCAGCCAGTCGCGAGCCTCGCCCACAACGGGGTCTCACGCGCATGAGGGCGCCGACCATGGGTTCGGCGGTTCGTACGCGTATAACACGTATCTTTCTGAAAAAATCAATGCTCTCGGCTAAGCTACTGAATTATTTGGCTTCCATATAGCGCGTCGGCGGAACCAACTTGTAGACGGGCTATGAAAGGTTAAGCGCGGATGTCTATCGGCCGCCGGCGTTCCCGCTCTGTAAGCCTGCCTGAACTACCCGCGCCGCGGTCAAGCCCCAGGCTCCTGCTCATCCAGCGACCGCCCGATCAATGGCAGGCTGGAAAGACAAGAGCCGATGTCTTCCGATGGTCTCGCCATCAGCTTTGGGCTAACTTCCCCATTCTCCCGCTTCGAGCTCGACACACGGCGGTTTGGATGGCGCACGACAATCTGTGTCGGCTTTGTCGTGTCCGTGACAGACGCCTGAAAGGCCCGTTCGCGCGTTTTGCCGCCGTCTAAGCGGCTGGAATTTAATGACAAAGTTTTTTCTGGGATCGGCCGATCACGCTGGTACGCTTTTTGCGATGCTTGGTGTGAGGCGGCACGAGCTGCCTATCGGCACTTGTGTCGCGGGCAGTCGCGATGATTAGAACGAAGGAAGGAAAGCTATTATGTCAGGTCTGCGTCAGATCGCCTTTTACGGAAAAGGCGGCATCGGCAAGTCCACCACGTCCCAAAATACGCTCGCTGCCCTTGTCGACCTCGGGCAGAGAATCCTCATCGTAGGATGCGACCCCAAAGCCGATTCCACACGCTTGATCCTGAATTCGAAAGCTCAGGATACCGTCCTGGATCTCGCCGCACAGGAAGGTTCGGTGGAAGACCTCGAACTCCAGGACGTGCTCAAGGTGGGCTACAGAGGCATCAAGTGCGTGGAGTCCGGCGGCCCCGAGCCGGGTGTCGGTTGCGCCGGCCGCGGCGTCATCACCTCGATCAATTTCCTCGAGGAGAATGGCGCTTATGACGATGTCGATTATGTCTCCTATGACGTCCTCGGCGACGTGGTATGCGGCGGCTTCGCCATGCCGATCCGCGAAGGCAAGGCCCAGGAGATCTATATCGTCATGTCCGGCGAGATGATGGCGCTCTATGCCGCCAACAACATCGCCAAGGGCATCCTCAAATATGCCCATTCGGGCGGTGTGCGGCTGGGCGGGCTGATCTGCAATGAACGTCAAACCGACCGCGAACTCGATCTGGCCGAAGCACTGGCTGGCCGATTGAATTCCAAGCTCATCCACTTCGTGCCCCGCGACAACATCGTCCAACATGCCGAACTCAGGAAGATGTCGGTGATCCAGTACGCGCCGGACTCAAAGCAGGCAGGGGAATACCGCGCTCTGGCCGAGAAGATCCACGCCAATTCGGGCCAGGGTACGATCCCGACGCCGATCACCATGGAGGAGCTGGAGGAGATGCTGCTCGACTTCGGCATCATGAAGACCGACGAGCAGATGCTTGCCGAGCTTCACTCCAAGGAAGCGGCGAAGGCGGCGGCCCAGTAGTGACATTAGCGCTGCCATGAATCGGCGCGCCTTGCAGAGAACGGCGCCTATTCTTTGAGGCGTCACCCAACCTTGAAAGGGGGACTCATGAGCCGGGAATACGAGAATGACGGTGCTCTTCATGCGAAGCTTATCGAAGAGGTGCTGTCGCATTATCCCGACAAGGCGGCGAAGCGCCGCAAGAAGCACCTCAACGTCGCAAAGAGCGGCAACGAGGCTGGCGGGGAAAGCGAGGTCCTTTCCGAATGCGACGTCAAATCGAACATCAAGTCCATTCCCGGGGTGATGACGATTCGCGGCTGTGCATATGCTGGTTCGAAAGGCGTGGTGTGGGGGCCAGTCAAGGATATGGTCCATATCTCGCACGGCCCGGTCGGCTGCGGCCAATATTCTTGGTCGCAGCGCCGCAACTACTACGTCGGTACAACGGGCGTCGACACGTTCGGGACAATGCAGTTCACCTCCGATTTCCAGGAGAAGGACATCGTCTTCGGCGGCGACAAGAAGCTGGAACAGATCATTGACGAGATTGAAGTCTTGTTTCCGCTCAACAACGGCATCACCGTGCAGTCCGAATGCCCTATCGGCCTGATTGGCGATGACACCGAGGCCGTTTCTCGCAAAAAGACCAAGGAGTATGACAAGACGATCGTGCCGGTACGCTGCGAGGGCTTCCGCGGCGTCTCGCAGTCGCTTGGCCACCACATCGCCAATGATGCAATCCGGGATTGGGTCTTCGACAAAAAGGATGTCAAGTTCGAGGCCGGCCCCTACGACGTCAACGTCATCGGCGACTACAATATCGGCGGCGATGCCTGGGCCTCGCGCATACTGCTTGAGGAGATAGGGCTGCGCGTGGTTGGCAACTGGTCGGGTGACGCCACACTCGCAGAGATCGAGCGCGCCCCGAAGGCTAAGCTCAATCTTATCCACTGCTACCGGTCGATGAATTACATCTGTCGGCATATGGAGGAAAAGTATGGCGTCGCCTGGATGGAGTACAATTTCTTCGGTCCCTCCCAGATCGAAGCCTCTCTGCGCAACATAGCCAAGCATTTTGGGCCGGAAATCGAGGAGAAGACCGAAAAGGTCATTGCCAAGTACAGGCCGCTTGTTGATGCGGTCATCGCCAAGTACCTGTCGCGCCTGGAAGGAAATACCGTGATGCTCTATGTGGGCGGCCTGCGCCCCCGCCACGTCGTCACGGCCTACGAGGACCTCGGCATGGTCATCGTGGGCACCGGCTATGAATTCGCCCACAGCGACGACTATCAGCGCACCGGCCACTACGTGAAGAACGGCACGCTGATCTACGATGACGTGACCGGCTATGAGTTGGAGAAATTCATCGAAGGGATTCGCCCAAATCTGGTCGGCTCGGGAATCAAAGAAAAATACCCGGTGCAGAAGATGGGCATACCGTTCCGCCAGATGCATTCCTGGGATTATTCAGGCCCGTATCACGGCTACGATGGCTTTGCCATTTTCGCACGTGATGTGGATCTCGCCATTAACAACCCGGTCTGGGACCTATTCCACGCGCCTTGGAAAAGAAGCCGGGGCGATGAGCGGGCGATGGCTGCCGAATAAACATTTGCTTCAGCCCCAGTCTCCCACTGAGACGGTGAACTCCCGCGGCCTCTGATCCGCCGGAGCCTGGAACGTCTTGACGTCCTGAGCTGCCGTCCCGCGCAGCCAGATGCAAAAGAGGTAATCATCATGCCGCAGTCGGCTGAAAAAATTCTCGATCACGCTCCCCTGTTCCGCGAGCCGGAATACAGAAAGATGCTCGCTGAGAAGAAGCTAAACTTCGAATGTCCGCACCCCGATGAAATCATTTCCGATCAGCGCGATTTCACCCAGACGTGGGAATACCGCGAAAAGAACCTCGCCCGCAAAGCGCTTGTCGTGAACCCGGCCAAGGCCTGCCAGCCGCTGGGTGCGGTATTCGCTGCCGCCGGCTTCGAGCGAACCATGTCCTTCGTCCACGGCAGCCAAGGTTGCGTCGCCTATTACCGCTCGCACCTGTCGCGCCATTTCAAGGAGCCTGCCGCGGCGGTCTCCTCCTCAATGACCGAGGATGCGGCGGTGTTTGGCGGCCTGAAGAACATGGTCGACGGGCTCGCCAACACCTACCAGCTCTACGACCCCAAGATGATTGCCGTGTCGACGACCTGTATGGCAGAGGTCATTGGCGACGACCTGCACAGCTTCATCCAGAACGCCAAGGACGAAGATTCAGTCCCGCGCGACTTCGACGTGCCCTTTGCCCACACCCCGGCCTTCGTTGGCAGTCATGTCGACGGCTATGACAACATGGTCAAAGGCATTTTGGAGCACTTCTGGAAAGGTCAGGAGCGTACGCAAATCGAAGGAACCATCAACATCATTCCGGGCTTCGACGGCTTCTGCGTCGGCAACAACCGGGAGCTCAAGCGCCTGCTCGATGTAATGGGCGTGTCCTATACATTGATCCAGGATGCCTCTGACCAGTTCGATACGCCTTCGGACGGTGAATACCGCATGTATGACGGGGGCACGAAGATCAACGAGGTGAAGAAGGCCCTCAACGCCGAGGCAACGCTTTCGCTGCAGCATCACAACACCCGAAAGACACTGGGCTATTGCGAGGAGGTCGGGCAGGCGACGGCCTCGTTCCACTATCCGCTCGGCGTTCAGGCGACGGACGAATTCCTGATGGAGGTCGCGGCGATTTCCGGCAAGGAGATTCCCGAGGCAATTCGCCTCGAGCGCGGCCGACTGGTAGACGCCATGGCGGACAGCCAATCCTGGTTGCATGGTAAGAAATACGCCATCTACGGTGATCCCGACTTCGTTCACGCAATGGCCCGCTTTGTCATGGAGACCGGCGGCGAGCCAACCCATTGCCTCGCCACCAATGGCACCTCGGCATGGGAAGCCGATTTGAAGAAGCTGCTAGCATCCTCGCCTTTCGGCAAGGCTGCCCAGGTTTGGGCGGGCAAGGACCTGTGGGCGCTGCGCTCACTGCTCTTTACCGAGCCGGTGGACCTTTTGATCGGCAATTCCTACGGCAAGTACCTGGAGCGCGACACCGGAACACCGCTGATCCGGCTGATGTTTCCGATCTTCGATCGGCACCATCATCACCGCTTTGCGCTCTTTGGCTACCAGGGAGCGTTGCGCGTGCTGACGACGATCCTCGACAAGATCTTCGACAAACTCGATCGCGAGACGAGCGAGACGGGTGTGACGGATTATTCCTATGACCTCACGCGCTAAGAGCCGTGGCCGGCTTTTCGCCGAGGCCATTCCTTGCCCAATGGACTGGGGAGGCTGAGCAATGTCCTCCCTCAGCGCCAAAATCAAGGACGCCTTCGATGAGCCCGCCTGCGATAAGAACCGTGGCAAAGATGCCAAGGCGCGCAAGGAGGGCTGCTCGAAGTCGCTGACACCAGGGGCGGCAGCCGGCGGCTGCGCCTTTGACGGAGCCAAGATCGTCCTGCAGCCGATCACCGACGTTGCGCATCTGGTCCATGCGCCGCTCGCCTGCGAGGGCAATTCTTGGGACAACCGTGGTGCGGTTTCGTCAGGGCCGACCTTGTGGCGGACAAGCTTCACGACCGACCTCACCGAACTCGACCTTGTGATGGGGCAGGGCGAGCGGAAACTCTTCAAGGCGATCCGCGAGATCAAGCACACATACGCGCCGCCGGCGATCTTCGTCTACTCGACTTGCGTAACGGCGCTGATCGGTGACGACATCGAGGCCGTGTGCAAACGCGCCACGGAAAAGTTCGGTTTGGCCGTGGTGCCGATCAATGCGCCTGGCCTGGCAGGCTCCAAGAACCTCGGCAATAAGCTCGCCGCCGAGGCGTTGCTCGATCATGTCATCGGCACGGTCGAACCCGACGACCCCGGACCCTACGACATCAACATCCTTGGCGAATTCAACCTCTCGGGCGAATTCTGGCTTGTAAAGCCGCTCCTCGATCGGCTCGGGATCCGGGTGCGCGCCTGCATTCCCGGCGATGCGCGTTACCGCGACATTGCTTCCGCGCACCGCGCCCGGGCGGCAATGATGGTGTGCTCGACCGCGCTGATCAGTCTTGCCCGCAAGATGGAGGAGCGCTGGGACATCCCGTTCTTCGAGGGCTCCTTCTATGGCATCTCCGACACATCGCAAGCTCTTCGAAACCTTGTCAGGCTGCTGGTGAGGAAGGGCGCCGATCCGGAGATCCTCGAGCGCACAGAGACGCTGATCGCGCAGCAGGAGGCGATCGCGTGGAAGAAACTCGAATCCTACCGGCAAAGGCTCCAAGGCAAGCGCGTGCTGCTCAACACAGGCGGTGTGAAGTCCTGGTCGGTTGTCCATGCGCTGATGGAGATCGGAATCGAGATCGTCGGCACCTCGATCAAGAAATCTACGGTGCAGGACAAGGAGCGCATCAAACAAGTTCTCAAGCACGACAAGCACATGTTCGAATCCATGGCTGCGAGCGAGCTGTACGCCATGCTCTCTGAACACAGGGCCGATATCATGCTGTCGGGCGGTCGCACGCAATTCATTGCGCTCAAGGCCAAGACGCCCTGGCTCGATATCAACCAGGAGCGCCAGCATCCTTATGCCGGCTATGACGGCATGGTGGAACTCGTACGCCAGATCGACCTCGCCATTCACAATCCGATCTGGTCTCAGGTGCGCCAGCCGGCCCCGTGGGATTGCCAGCCTGAGCTGATAGGCGAATTGCCGTGCACGAGGAACGAGACCGCGTACCTGTTTGATGAATTCGCCTGCGCGACGGCACACGAGTGTTGAGGCGACCGATGGCCCGCATCCTTCCCCAGAGCAAATCGGCGGCAGTCAACCCGCTGAAGTCGTCGCAGCCGCTGGGTGCCGCCTTTGCCTTTCTTGGCGTCGACGGTGCGATGCCGCTGTTCCACGGCAGCCAAGGCTGCACAAGCTTTGCGCTCGTTCTCTTCGTGCGGCACTTTAAAGAAGCGATTCCCTTGCAGACTACGGCGATGGATGAGGTGGCGACCATCCTCGGCGCAGCCGACCATCTGGAAGAGGCGATCCTCAACCTCAAGAACCGCACGAAGCCAACGCTGATCGGGGTGTGCACGACCGCGCTGGTGGAGACGCGTGGCGAAGATTGCGCGGGTGATATTGCCAACATCATGCGGAAGCACACGCAACAGCTTGCGGGTACGGAGGTCGTGCTGGCCAACACGCCGGATTTTGACGGCGCGATCGAAGAGGGCTGGGCCAAGGCAGTCACCGCAATGATCGAAGGGATTACGCGCTCGGGCGAACGGGCGCGGCACCCGAAGAAGATCGCAATCCTGCCCGGATGCAACCTCTCTATCGCCGACATCGAGCATATGCGGGACATGGTTGAAAGCTTTGGGCTCAAGCCGGTTATTCTGCCCGACATTTCAGGCTCGCTCGACGGTACGGTTCCTGACCGCTGGGTAGCGACCACATACGGCGGCACCAGCGTCGAAGACATTCGCGAGTTGGGCACGGCCATGCAATGCATCGCCATCGGTGAGCACATGCGCCGCCCGGCGAAAGCGCTGCACGGGTTGACCGGCGTGCCTTACGTGTTGTTCCAGTCACTGACTGGGCTGCAGGACACGGACCGCTTCGTGTCGCTGCTGTCTGCGATTTCGGGCGCGGCGGTACCGGCCCGCGTGCGCCGGCGCCGGGCGCAATTGCAGGACGCGATGCTCGACGGACATTTCCATTTCGGCGGCAAGAAAATTGCCATCGCTGCCGAACCAGACCAGCTGTTCCAACTTGCGACCTTCTTTGCTGGCCTCGGCTCCGAGATAGCCGCGGCCGTCACAACGACCGACAGGTCTAAAATTCTCGAGAAAGTCCCGGCGGTTTCGGTTCAGATCGGCGATCTCGGCGATCTGGAAAGTCTTGCCGTCGGTGCTGACCTGCTTGTCACGCATTCGCACGGGCGCCAAGCATCGGAGCGGCTCCGAATTCCGCTCATGCGCATCGGGTTCCCGGTCTTCGATCGACTAGGCAGCCAGCACAAGCTCGCAATTCTCTATCAGGGCACCCGCGACATGATCTTCGAGGTCGCCAGCATCTTCCAGGCCAACCAACACGCGCCCACTCCTGAGGCGCTTGATCCACTCCGTAATCGAGAAATATCACGATGAACGCTGTTCGCCGCCTCTCGCTGGTCAGTAGTGAGGTTTTCGCCCCGATGCCTGAACGACGTAAGGGCGCATTGCGCGTTGCGATCGCCACTCAGGACATGCAGGACCTCAACGCCCATTTCGGGTCGGCCAGGCGCTTTGCTGTCTACGACGTGACGCGCGAGGAATGGAATCTCGTAGAAGCCGTGGCCTTCGATGACGTGTCCGATGAAAGCGGGGAGCATCGGGCCGAGCGCGATGATCGCATCACGCCAAAGGTGGATGCGCTCAAGGGCTGTCAGATCCTGTTTTGTCTGGCAATTGGCGGCCCTTCGGCAGCCAAGCTTGTCGCGGCAAAAATCCACCCGATCAAAGTGGCGGAGCCCCAATCGATCCCACAGGTGCTCTTGCGCACGCAGATGATGCTCAGGACGTGTCCTCCGCCTTGGCTGCGCAAGGTGCTGGCGCGAGCGGGCATTGCCGAAAAGAAACCGTCCTTCGAGGACGAGGACTGAAAAGAGGAGGACGCCAATGCCTGACCCCGCAATCCCCCCAGCTGTCGCCGAAGACGAGGCGGCTCTTTGCACCCCGTTCGTCAAATGCCTCGTGCGGCTGATCCGTTCTCAGGATTCCTATGGCTCGTGGGAACGCAAAGCGGACGCTGAGCTGCTGGGCGACTTCATCATTACCAAGGAACAGCGCCGAGGGATCCCAATCATCGGAGATCCCGATCCCGACGTGCTGTGGAGGCTCGACAAGTACTACGCCGCCATCGGGCTTGCGATCGAGGAGCGCTGCGGCCTTATGGCATCGCCGATGATCCAGGTGAGCCATGAGGGTTTTGGTCGGGTGCTTTTCACGACCGGACGGCTGGTCGTTTTGTCCAAAACGCTGCGCGATGTCCACCGGTTTGGCTTCGAGACGCTCCTGAAGCTCGCCACGGCCGGTACGAAGCTGGTCGACGATGCGATTTCAGTCATCGAAACCTTTCCCCACGTGGCGCTGGCATGATGGGCGCGATTTTCGAGAAAGGCCATCATGACGGACCCGAGAAACTATGTTGGCCAGTCCCCTCGATCCAGGGACTCGAGGCCGACCAGGTTGTTGGGGTATCGCCGATGAAGAAGCCGCTGGTCCTGATCTGCTCGCAAGATGCCGAGTTCTATCTGCTCTACAGCCACATACTGGAGGTTGACGGTTTCAGCAGTGAGACGGCAGACGGCGCGAAGGCTGCGCTGGCCTTGGCCGAACAACGGGAGCTTCAGGCCGTAGTGCTGGATTGCGACCCAGCCAGCATAAACGGGTCCGCAATTTGCGCCCACCTCAAGCGGGAACCGCGCACCACCGACCTGCCTATCATCGCCCTGATCGCGCCTGGCGCCGAGCACCAGCACCTCGATCTCTTGAAGGCAGGCGTTGAGAGCTTTGTGCGGCCGGTGGCTCCGGCCAAGCTGCTCGACTGCCTGCGGGCGAGGCTCGGGCTGACCAAGCGTGGTCCGAACGGGGTTGAAAACGACAGTTGGATTTGTTGTGGAGGCCTGGAGATGAAGCTCGATGCCCATCGGGTTCGCGGTAATGGCCACGACATCCATCTCGGACGGATCGATTTCAACGTGCTGCGGCTTATGATTGAGGCCCCCGGCAAGGTCTTCAGCCGGGACGAGCTTATCGGGGCGGCCTGGCTGCCCAACATTCATGTCGGTGCACGCACCGTCGATGTCCATATCAGCCGAATCAGGAGGGCGCTGAAAACGGCCTTGCCCGGCAGCGTCATTCGCACCGTCAGGTCGGCCGGCTACTCGCTCGAGAAGCCGGACGACTGAAATCGGTGATCGAACGTGGTGCCGCTCTCTCTTCCTCCTGAGAGCGGTGTTGCCGCTTTGAGGCGCTCCTAACGAAGACCAGGAGAAGCAGGCAAATGGAATTTAAAAGCATATTCAGTGTGACGGGTGCTGATCATTCTGATGAGGACCCCACAACAGCTGCCGGACTGTGTGCCGAGGTCGGCGCGCACCTATCGGTACTCATTATACCGCCTCCATTGCTCTTGATGTTGTCTCCGCCCCCCGAATGGAATACAGGACGTGCACAGGCAATTGCAGTACCGAACTATCGATTTCAGCAAATCGAGAAATTTTCACAGGACGTGACCAGAATGGAAAGACGGTCCGCGGATATCCTCAAAAGGCTGAAAGCTATGTCGCTTTCCTGTGACGTTGACACCGACTATTGCGATCCGGCTAGCCTCGGTGAAGTGGCACGACAGCGGGCGCTCTGCGCTGACCTGACGATCGTTGGAGGAGACCTCCTCAACGATGAGACTCTCGGACCTCCTGTTGTCAACGGCTGCTTGTTCGATAGCGGAAAGCCGGTGCTCATCGTGCCGAAGGGCGTTAAGGCGACGCTGTCGCCTCGACGCGTGCTGGTCGGCTGGGATTCGCGTGTAGAGGCCTCGCGTGCGGTTCGGGAAGCTCTTAGTATCCTATCCGCTGCCAAGGAAGTCTGTGTCGCTATGGTCGATCCAAAGGCGCAAAACAACGGGAAAGGCGCGCAGTCTGGAGCTGACATCGCTGCCTATCTTACTCGGCACGGTGCTCGGGTCTCCGTTGACCTGCTTAAGAGCGCCGGCAAATCGGCGGGCACAGTGCTGACCCAGCACGCGAACGACATCTGTGCTGACATGATGGTTATGGGTGCTTATGGCAGCCGTGGGCTGCGTGAGCGGATTTTCGGCGGTCCGCCGAGCTGGAGCTTTGGGAAGACCACATTGCCGCTGTTTTTGGCTCGCTGATCAGCTCCGTAGGAACACCGATCAGGTCGTAGGACCGCCAACCAGTCCGAAGTCGTCGTCGGTTACCGGTCGGATTGCGGAGACATGGCTGGATCCGCGAACATCTTGCGACGCTTGTCAGAGCCAAACCGGACGCCTCGACTGCTTCACGACGCTCTCGTGAACCAACTCGTGCGAGATCGTCCGCAACGGGCAGTAAAGACGAACGGCTGCAGCAGACCGCAGCCAAGCCACAGGGCGGGTGTACCAGGAGACCCCGCCTCGTGCGCGAACCCTGTTGGAAGGCCCCTTATCAGTACCCGGACGCGCGTCAAATCGGCGGCTGTCCCTGTCAGCCTGCGGTGTGCAAGGGCCGCTGCCGCGGAGCTTCCCCTGCCCGATCGTCGGGCGTGCGACAATGTCGGATTCCAGACGAGCTGGAACTGCGCGAACTCGTTGGTTTGACAGGTCTTTATCCGGCACGCCGCATGCATGGGAGTCTCCGAAAGCATTAAGAGCCGTTATCCATGGTTACGCCCCTCGAAAGAAAGAGCCGCTTCCGTCGTGGCAGGGAAACAGCCACTCCTGGGGTGGAGGCCGGCGCTAGAAGCCGCCGTAAGATCCGGAAGAGCCGCGCGACAGCATCACACACTTTCCTTCTGCTCTTGGGTTCGGATCACGCCGCGCCGCTGTCGATGCCGCCGACATTGAGCCCAAGACCTGGAAGGCGGCACACGCTTTTGCTGTCCTCTCAGTCGGGACCGCGGCTCAAGCATGCCTGTGAGGTTCGCATTGCTCAATGCCCGGCAATCGACGTCAACATGCCGCTGAGTTGGAAAACACTCCTAGAGGAGTAAGGATAAGTGGACCTCTTTTGTATTGGTGTGGGTGCTGGACCATCTAATTTGAGCCTTGCGTGTCAGATACAGGAAGAGATTGCGCAAGGGGCACTGTTCCTGGACCGGGAGGTCGATTTCCGAGGACATCCAGGCAGCGCTTTCGATTGCGCGGAGCTCCAGGTCGGCCACTTCCAGGATCTGGTTACTCTGGTCAATCCGCGATCAGCCTACACATTCGTAAACTACCTCCACGAGAACGGGCGTCTTTACAATTTCCTCAATGCGCAATTTCACGGGGTGCTTAGAGCCGAGTTCGCCCAATATCTCAACTGGGCGTTCCAGAAGAATCCGCTTGTCCGTGGCGGCGAGGCCGTTCGCGAAATCCGCTTTGACGGCGAGTTTCGCGTGCGGACGGACAACGCGGTCCTTGATGCAAGAAACCTCGTCATCGACATAGGCAAGCAGGCGCAAATTCCGCCTCAGTTTCATGGCTGGACTGGACCCAACCTGTTCCACTCATCTGAGTTGGCCCACATCAATCCTGAGGTGCAAAAAAAGCATGTCTGCGTTGTTGGCGGCGGACAGTCGGGAGCCGAGCTGCTACTGCACCTTGTCGGCCGGCCGAAAGAACGGCGGCCCGCGGCGATCACATGGGTCTTGACGCGCGAGATGCCTTTCGACGACCACGCGTTCACAAACGGGCTGTTCACGCCATGCTTCTCGGATCGTTTTGCTGCGATGAGCGAGGTGCATCGACAGCTGTTCCTGCGGCGTTTCGCGCTTGCCTCCGAGGGCATTTCAGAAAGCAAGTTGCGCGCGGTCTATCAGGCGCTCTACCACCACGCCTTTCTCGAGCCACACCAATGCGAGATCACATTGCGGCCAAGTTGCAACGTGTCGCGCTGCATCAATGCCGGAGCAGGGCACAGGCTCACGCTGCAACGCGGCTTGGACAACATCGGAGAAGTAACCGCCGATATCGTCATCCTGGCCACCGGGTACGAGAAACCGCTGCCGGGTTTCCTAGAACCGATCGCAGATCGCCTCGAACAGATCGGCAATGAGCTCGCCATCGGCGAGGATTTTTCGGTGTACTGGGACGGACCGCGAGACCGACGCCTTTTCGTTCAGAACGCCTGCCTTGGACAGCGCGGGCTGGCTGATCCGAACTTTGGGCTGCTGGCCTGGCGAGCGCGCCGCATCCTTGACAGCCTTCTGCGGCGCGCGCCATGCGCCAATCCCGAGCATCTAGGGTTCATCAACCGTCCCTTGACGGAGTGCTGGCCCGACCTCGGAGTCGAACAAATGGGCAGCGGGATATGATTCGTCGATATTGATGATCGGCGGTGGCATTCAGGAAAGATTTCCGCCTCTGGCGGCAAAAGCGGGACGAGCAATATTCCTACGGCGTCAGATCGCTCTGCTCGCGCTTGAGCAAGGTAGCGTCGCGCGACTCCTGCTTGGCGTGAAACAGCAAAGGGCATTCAATCACGATGCAGCTTTACGTGCTGTCGGGCTCAACGCCACGTGGATCGAGCCCAACGCCGCCGTTGGCAACCGCGACGCGAATTATGACGCCGGGCCACATGCGGCGGTGGCTGCAAGGGTACCGAGCCTCTCCCGCACTTTCGACCCCATCGCCGAAGTGCGACTACTCCAGGACGCCGAAGCCGGTCTTATCGCCAGCGGGCCAGCCAAACTCTCACCTTCCTAAACGGCAGCCGCTAAGGTGAGCCGTCGAAAGCCGACATTCAGGTTAACGTCAGCTGGCCGTGTTAGGGCTCGCTTATTCAAGGCGGTACCGGCGCTTGCCGAAGCTAAGAAGGGTTGGCATGCCCTTTGCCGTGCTTGATGTGCGGCAACACGGTGAGAGCTCCGCTGAAGCAAGCGAGAGGGAGCAATGCCCTCGAGACCGTGTCCGATTTTGACTGGAAAATATTCCGCGACAAAAGAGACGAAAGGTGTGGAATGACTTTGGACACCAAGATGGAACTGCGTATGGGGTCCCCGGCTCCTGCGCTGAAAGTGGAGAACTGGCTGCGTGGCGAGCCCCTCACGAGCCTTCGGCCCGGCAAGGTCTACCTCGTTGAATTTTGGGCGACTTGGTGCCGACCATGTGTCCACGCCATGCCCCATTTGATCGAACTGCAGGAGAAATATAAAGACAGCGGATTTGAGATTATCGGAGTCGCAGCTTGCGAAAAGGCTGCAACCGCGGACGAAGCGCGGACCAACGTGGATGCCTGGCTGACCGAGAAGTTCCCGAATCTGAATTATCGGACAGCGTTCGATTGCACTGGCGAAATGAAAAAGCTCTGGCTGGAACCCAGCTCTTCGTTCGGGATTCCCACCTCGTTCGTGGTCGACCGCGACGGCCACATCGCTTATATCGGCCACCCGGCACCTCTCGATGACGTTTTGCCGAAAGTCCTTAACGGCAGCTGGCGCAGCAGCTATGAAGCGAAAGCCGTCGATGCAAAGCGAATCTCGCGTGTGCGCGAATCGTCGCTGAGTCAGCCGATATACGCCAAACTTGGGCCGGCGATGCAGGACGAGGATTGGGCAGCGGCACTATTGGCCATCGAAGAAGGCCTCGCCGTGATGCCAGACTCTTTTGATTTTCGGCGGGTTCATGCGGATATTCTGCTTCACAAGCTGCGCGACATCAAAACCGGCTTGCCGCTTATGCGCGAATTGGTCGAGGACGCGATCAACAAAAAGTTCGAAGCGATGTCTTGGGTGGTGATGGCGCTGAACCAACTCTTCCATCCCACGATCGACAACTCCCATCTTCCGCATGATGATCGCTTTGCGATGGGCAAGGAGCTCTCCGAACAGATCCTGGAACTTAATCCTCCGCAAGGCGATGGAGACTTTAAATTCGGGTGTTACTTTCCGGTCGCTCAGTATTATTACGAGAGCGGCAACAAGGACCGGGCGATCGAGTTGATCGAGGTGGCAATCAAATCGCTGGACCATTCGGAGCCAGTGCCGGACCAAACCAAACAGCGCTACCTCACCTCGTTGCTCCAAGCCCTGGCCAACTACACGGGTGAGCCTGCCTGTCACGCGGGTCTCTGTGTGGCTCCGCAAAACAAGACTTCCGAAACTCAAAACGCTGTCACTTCCTGAGCAAGGATCGCGAAGGGCATGACAATTGGAATTGAACACCGGCAAATCCGCCCGCCCAGGCGCACTTCGCAGCAATAACGTCGATGCCGCAAAAGTGCGCGGCTTGCGGCAGGTGGAATTTCCATTGCGTTTACCTCGGGTCGAACCGCGGCGCAGGCGTTCGCGCCGCGGTGAAAGGTCTCGCATTGGTGGACGTGCTCGAGGTCGGCCACGGGACACTGTTGCGTGGGATCGGCTCGCCCAAGCCATTCCCCGCCCACGCAAGCGCCCGAACCACACATCGCAGAAAAAGAGATCGTCCTTCAAGAGGAGTACTGAAATTGGGGAAAAGCGAAATTCCTCATGAACCGGTTGGCCCTGCTGTCCACGGGGACGGCGAGGCCCTTGCTTCCCCGTTCGTCAAATGCCTCCTGCGGCTCATTCGTACTCAGGATTCCTTCGGCTTATGGGAAGGCCATTCGGATGCCGAGCTGCTGGCCGAGTTCATCATCACCAAGCAACAGCAACGTGCGGTACCCTTTGGCGGCGATCCCGATCCTGACGCGCTGTGGAGGCTCGACATGTTTTACACCGCCGTAGCGCTTGCGATCGAGGAGCGCTCCGGCGTGTCGACGTCGCCGACAATAGAAATGAAACCCGTGGGGGCTTCCGGCGGTTGGGCGTTCTGTCGAGACGTCCACCGGTTCGGCTTCGAGACTTTCCGCAAACTTGCTGAGGCCGGTACGAAACTGGTCGACGATGCGACTGCAGCCATTGAAGCCTAGCCCGAGATGGAGCGCATCAACAAAACCATTGTTCCAGGAAGGATCTATGTCAGACCTAGATAAGATGAGGAAGAAAGTCCGAAAGCTCCAGTTGCGTGCAGCTATTGCCAAGATGGCATTGCAGGACCTTGTCGAGGGTCTGCCGGGCAAGTGGGCCGACATACAGGAAGTCGCCGAGAAAACCCAAGCCGTTTATGCCGAGTTGGATGTTGCCAAGAGAGAACTCGCTTCAATGAAGAATTTAGGATGATGCGCACATTCACCACCCGTGACGGCTCCATTTGGATGCCGCCGTACCTGACCTCCATCGATAGCAAACCTGCATCGGCTGCTGCCGTTGTTTCAAGGTCTGCTCGCGCGATGTCATGCATCTTCACGGCGTTGATGATGCGGGTGAAATCCTCGGCCCCTGCGATGACGAGGACGACGATTTCGACGGCAAGCTCAATCGCATGATCATGGTTGTCGATGATGCCGGCCGCTGCATCGGCTGCGGAGCCTGCGGCCGCGTCTGCCCCAAGAACTGCCAGACGCATGTTGCGGCCGACGAGCTCGCAACATGATCTGGCGAAAACCAGGGGAGCGGCGTGCACTTCATCTTTTTGTCGGCTCGTGGGGCTGGTCCTGTGCAGCAATGCGTCGATGGTTTACTTCGCTTTGGATTCGCTCCGTGTGGCAGTCGTCACGACGCTGGCCTGTTCGCTGCTGCTTCAGGCCGGCTCCTTCGGCCGCGTGCTCTTTCTGATCTGGCAGTCCTCTAGCCGCGCTCGTGGAACTCGCCACAGGGGCCAGCATGCCGATGGTTACAGGAAAGCTCGGGTACCAGTCGTCTGACTCTGATCAACTGCGGAATGCAATTTTCAGCTGTGTCCCGGCTTGGTCGAATGCCCAGCATGTGCTGCTGCTTTGATGCGCGGATGACAGGATCAGTGCTCAGACCCACACCAATTTTGGTCACCCTCTGATGACTGAGCTGATCGTATAGGGAATCTGTGTTCGGCTAACACGCGACCATACCCCTGGGCTGACCGGTGCGTAGCCGGTTCAGGTACTTTTTTGCTGGAGATAGCATGCTGGAAAAATTCGAACGTTATCCGCTCACCTTTGGACCCACGCCGATCGAGAGGCTCGACCGCCTCGGCAAGCATCTGGGCGACAAGGTGGAAATCTACGTCAAACGCGAGGACTGCAACTCCGGTCTCGCGTTCGGCGGAAACAAGCTGCGCAAGCTCGAATACATTGTGCCCGACGCGATCGCGTCAGATGCCGATACGCTCGTCACAATCGGTGGCGTGCAGTCCAACCATACGCGCATGGTCGCTGCGGTCGCCGCCAAGATCGGCATGAAATGCCTCCTGGTCCAGGAGAGCTGGGTCCCACATGATGATGCTGTCTACGACCGGGTCGGCAATATCCTCTTGAGCCGCATCATGGGGGCAGAGGTGCGCCTGGTTGACGAGGGCTTTGACATCGGCATCCGCCGCAGCTGGGAAAAGGCACTTTATGAAGTCAAGGCAAGGGGCGGCAGGCCATATGCGATACCTGCCGGCGCCTCTGTCCACAAATACGGCGGCCTGGGCTATGTGGGGTTCGCTGAGGAGGTGCGTGCCCAGGAAGAGCAGCTTGGGTTTGCCTTCGACTATATCGTCGTCTGTACGGTGACTGGTTCAACCCACGGCGGCATGCTCGTCGGGTTCGCCAAGGATGGTCGACAGCGCAACGTGATCGGTATCGATGCCTCCGCCATGCCCGCCAAGACCAAGGCGCAGGTGCTCGGCATCGCCCAAAATACAGCGAAGCTCGTCCACCTCGGAGCGGAAATTGTCGAGGCAGACGTGGTGTTGTTCATGGACTACGCGTACCCGGGTTATGGCGTTCCATCGGAGGAAACCAAAGAGGCAATCCGTTTGTGCGCGCGGCTCGAGGGCATGATTACGGACCCCGTTTACGAGGGCAAATCGATGCAAGGGATGATCGACCTCGTCCAGAGGGGCTTCTTTCCACAGGGATCGAGGGTCCTCTACGCACATCTAGGCGGCGCGCCGGCGATCAACGGGTACGGCTACACCTTTCGCAACGGCTGACGTTCGGCAGTCTGCGATTCCGCGGTCGCGCTCGAACGTGGGTAGGTAGCGTCGTTCGAGCGCTTGGCTGGAGAAGTGGAGGCAGCGACGGGCATCCACTAATTGGTACCATTACGTGCTGTCGGGGCTCAACGCCACGCGCATTGAGCGCATGCCGCCGTTGGCAACCGCGAGGCGAATTTTGACTCCGGGGCAAGAATCCACACGCGGCGGTGGCGGCACGAGGACCAAGCCGGCGAGTTCGCGCTTTCGAACTGGCGCCAAACTGCCACTGCTCGAGGACCGAGGCCAGTCTAATCACAGGCGAGCCGTCCAAGCTCTCAAGAGATAGGGCGAAACCCGACAGCGGCAGAAGACATGTCGGGTTCACGACAATCGGCCGCATTTAGCCTCGTGGAGAATTTCAAAGCATTTCCCGCCGCTTACCGGAGCTGAGGGAATTGGCACCTCCGTTGCAGCTTGATGTGCGGCAACACGGTGAGAGCTTCGCTGAAGCAAGCCAGAGGGAGCGATGCCCTCGAGACCGTGTCCGATTTTGACGGGAAAATATTCCGCGACAAAAGAGACGAAAGGTGTGGAATGACTTTGGACACCAAGATGGAACTGCGTATGGGGTCCCCGGCTCCTGCGATCAAAGTGGAGAACTGGCTGCGTGGCGAGCCCCTCACGAACTTTCGGCCCGGCAAGGTCTACCTCGTTGAGTTTTGGGCGACTTGGTGCGGACCATGTGTCGACGCCATGCCCCATTTGATCGAACTGCAGGAGAAATATGAAGGCAGCGGATTTGAGGCGGTCGGAGTTGCCGCCTGCGAACAGGGTCCTACCGCAGACGAGGCGCGGACCAACGTGGATGCCTGGCTGACCGAGAAGTTCCCGAATCTGAATTATCGTATCGGGTTCGATTACATTGGCGAAATGAACAAGCTCTGGATGGATCCCAGCTCTTCGATTGGGATTCCCACCTCGTTCGTGGTCGACCGCGACGGCCACATCGCTTTTATCGGCCACCCGGCGGAACTCGATGACGTTTTGCCGAAAGTCCTTAACGGCAGCTGGCGCAGCAGCTATGAAGCGAAAGCCGCCGATGCAAAGCGCATCGCGCATAACCAACTTGCAGCGCGCGAAATGTCGCTTACCGGGCCGATATACGCCAAACTTGAGCCGGCGATGCAGGCCGAGAATTGGACGGCGGCGCTCTTGGCCATCGAAGAAGGCCTCGCCTTGATGCCAGACTCTTTTGATTTTCGGCAGATTCATGCGGATCTTCTGCTTCACAAGCTGCGCGACATCAAGACCGGCATGCCGGTCATGCGAGAATTGGTCGAGGACGCGATCGACAAAACGTCCGACGCGGTGTCGTGGATGGCCTTGGCCCTCAACCAACTCTTCGATCCCACGATGGACAATTCCCATCTTCCGCGCGCGGAGCGCTTTGCGATGGGCAACGAGCTCTCGGAACAGATACTGGCACTCAATCCCCCGAACGGCGATGGCCCGTTTAAATACCGCCGGTACCTCCCGGTAGCTCAGTATTATTACGAGAGCGGCAACAAAGATCGCGCAATCGAGTTGATCGAGGTGGCACTGAAATCGGTGGACCGGCTGGGGCCAATTCCGGACCACACCAAACAGTACTATCTTACCCCATTGCTCGAAGCACTGGCCAACTACACGGGTGAGCCTGCCTGTCACGCGGATCTTTGTGTGGCTCCGCAAAAGAAGGCACCCGAAACTCAAAACGCAGTCACTTCCTGAGCAAGAATCGCGAAGGGACTGACAATTGGAATTGAACACTGGCCAATCCGCCCATCGAAGCTCTCTTCGCAGCAAGTATGTCGATGCAGCAGGGCGGCGGCTTGCGGCAGGTTGGATTTCAATTGCGTTGACCACCGGTCGGATCGCGGCGCAGACAATGTGCGCCGCGAATTCGCGCCGCAGGTCTCGCACTCGTGGACATGTCGAGGTCGGCCACGGGGCACTCTTGGGGTTGGCCCGCCCAAGCCATTCGTCGGCCACGCAAGCCGACCCGGAGTGGGCATCGCAGGAAAAGGAAATCGTACCTCGAAGACGAAGACTGAAATGACGAACAACGAAATTCCTCCGGTTGGCCCTGCTGTCCACAAGGACGACGAGGCCCTTGCTTCCCCGTTCGTCAAATGCCTCCTGCGGCTCATTCGTACTCAGGATTCCTTCGGCTTATGGGAAGGCCATTCGGATGCCGAGCTGCTGGCCGAGTTCATCATCACCAAGCAACAGCAACGTGCGGTACCCTTTGGCGGCGATCCCGATCCTGACGCGCTGTGGAGGCTCGACATGTTTTACACCGCCGTAGCGCTTGCGATCGAGGAGCGCTCCGGCGTGTCGACGTCGCCGACAATAGAAATGAAACCCGTGGGGGCTTCCAGCGGTTGGGCGTTCTGTCGAGACGTCCACCGGTTCGGCTTCGAGACTTTCCGCAAACTTGCTGAGGCCGGTACGAAACTGGTCGACGATGCGACTGCAGCCATTGAAGCCTAGCCCGAGATGGAGCGCATCAACAAAACCATTGTTCCAGGAAGGATCTATGTCAGACCTAGATAAGATGAGGAAGAAAGTCCGAAAGCTCCAGTTGCGTGCAGCTATTGCCAAGATGGCATTGCAGGACCTTGTCGAGGGTCTGCCGGGCAAGTGGGCCGACATACAGGAAGTCGCCGAGAAAACCCAAGCCGTTTATGCCGAGTTGGATGTTGCCAAGAGAGAACTCGCTTCAATGAAGAATTTAGGATGATGCGCACATTCACCACCCGTGACGGCTCCATTTGGATGCCGCCGTACCTGACCTCCATCGATAGCAAACCTGCATCGGCTGCTGCCGTTGTTTCAAGGTCTGCTCGCGCGATGTCATGCATCTTCACGGCGTTGATGATGCGGGTGAAATCCTCGGCCCCTGCGATGACGAGGACGACGATTTCGACGGCAAGCTCAATCGCATGATCATGGTTGTCGATGATGCCGGCCGCTGCATCGGCTGCGGAGCCTGCGGCCGCGTCTGCCCCAAGAACTGCCAGACGCATGTTGCGGCCGACGAGCTCGCAACATGATCTGGCGAAAACCAGGAGAACGGCGTTGCACTTCATCTTTTTGTCGGCTCGTGGGGCTGGTCCTGTGCAGCAATGCGTCGATGGTTTACTTCGCTTTGGATTCGCTCCGTGTGGCAGTCGTCACGACGCTGGCCTGTTCGCTGCTGCTTCAGGCCGAC
>NZ_SADP02000033.1:39344-63995 GCF_004010375.2 Mesorhizobium sp. M2E.F.Ca.ET.209.01.1.1
CACTTCATCTTTTTGTCGGCTCGTGGGGCTGGTCCTGTGCAGCAATGCGTCGATGGTTTACTTCGCTTTGGATTCGCTCCGTGTGGCAGTCGTCACGACGCTGGCCTGTTCGCTGCTGCTTCAGGCCGACTACTTCGGCTGCGTGCTCTTTTTCGCGGACGTCGATGATCTGTAGAACTGTTCATTCGCTCCGCAGAGGGCCGGCGAATCCAATCTCTTCCTAAGCCCGTTGGCCGTAATCGAAAGACACGAGGCCGGCGAGTTCGTGCTCAGCTGCCACAGTGCTAGCAAGGGAACGGAATCCAATCCCGGAGCAGATGGCGAGAGTTGAGCGAAGACTGCGGTCGGAGCTCCTGCGCTTCCGGGTCTCCAAGGGGACGACTGTGCGAACCGAAGGGACTTTGAAGCGTTGACGTGGCCGGCGTGCGGTAGGTTGGGCCAGCGACAGGGCTCCCAGCCGGCCTGTGCTGACTTCGCTTCCTTTGGCGAAATGTGGGTAACGGCGAGGGCCGCACTCTTCCCGGGCCGTCGACATTCCCGCCCTTTTGGTGCGTGCGCCGTTAGGCGCGACAATTCGGTGCCCGCGTGTAACTGCGCGCATTCGCCGAAGCTTAGACGTGGTGCATTCCCGCTCGCCCGTTTGGCGGACAGTTCCGGCCGTGCTTGTTTTGCCGGCCTAACGCCCGCCGCTCGTCACTGCCACACCCCTCTCCGGCAACGGCTCGGCGCATCGCGCAAGCCGGTTTAGCGATCAGGCCAGGCCCTTCGCGAGTTCCAACGCCTGCCGTTCGAAGAGGCGGCGGTAAATGCCACCATCGAGATTGATCAGGGCGGCATGATCGCCGTCCTCCATGATGCGGCCACGGTCGAAGACGAGCAGCCGATCGAGCGAGCGGACGGTCGACAGCCGGTGTGCGATGACGAGTGTGGTTCGACCCACCATCAACCGATCCACCGCTTGTTGAATGAGCACCTCGGATTCCGAATCGAGGCTCGATGTGGCCTCGTCCAGAATCAGGATCGGCGCGTTCGCGAGGAAGGCGCGCGCGATCGCCACGCGCTGGCGCTCGCCGCCGGAGAGCTTCAAACCCCTTTCGCCGACCAATGTCCCATAGCCCTTCGGCAGGGGCGCGATGAATTCGTGGGCACTTGCCAGCCGTGCCGCTTGCTCGATCTCGGCCTGGCTCGCGCCAGGCCGGCCATAGGCGATGTTCTCGGCAAGCGACCTGTGAAACAGGATCGGCTCCTGCTGCACGATCGCGATCTGCGAACGAAGGGACTCTTGGGTCACCTC
Organism: Mesorhizobium sp. M2E.F.Ca.ET.209.01.1.1; assembly: GCF_004010375.2. Lineage (NCBI taxonomy): Bacteria > Pseudomonadati > Pseudomonadota > Alphaproteobacteria > Hyphomicrobiales > Phyllobacteriaceae > Mesorhizobium > Mesorhizobium sp. M2E.F.Ca.ET.209.01.1.1. The sequence continues at coordinate 40,639 of NZ_SADP02000033.1, forward strand.
GGAGACGTCCTGACCGTCTATCAGGATCCGGCCGCCGCTCAGGTCGTAGAGTCTCTGGATCAGCTTCACGAATGTTGTCTTGCCGGAACCGGAGGGTCCAACCAACCCAACCCTTTCGCCAGCTTCAATCGACAGCGAACATTCGCTATAGAGCGGCAGGGGATGGTTGGCGTAGCGGAAGTGGACGTTCTCGAAATCGATACGGCCGTTCGTGATCCGGATCGGCTTGGCCTCTGGACGATCGGCAACATCCACCTTCTGATTGTGGATGGCCACCAGTTCTTCCATATCATTAACCGAGTGCTGCACGTTGCGGACATGCATGCCGGCATCACGCAGATAGCCCTGCAGGACGATGAAGGACGTGAGAACATATGCTATCTCGCCCGGCGTTGCCTGTCCATGCGACCACAGAAGCAGGGCATATCCGACCACCGCCACCCTGAGCGCAACCAAAGTTACGCCTTGGGTTGAGCCGATGATCGTTCCGCGCACCCAGCTCCGGCGCGCGCGGTGCCGCCATTTCGTCATGATATTTGCAAGCCGCTCGTCTTCGCGAACCTCTGCGCCGAAGCCCTTGACCACAGCGTTGCAACTGACCGCGTCCGCAAGCGCGCCGCTGAGCCTTGTGTCCCATCGGTTGGCAAGGCTCGCCGCTGGCGCGACATAGCCGAGCGACAGCGAAATCGAAAACGCAAGGTAGACGAGAGAGCCGCAAGCAAAGATCACGCCCATGACCGGCCAGTGCCAGCCGAGCAGCACCGTCGAGCCGATCAAGATGACAAACGACGGGAGCAGCGTGACGAGTATCGTGCTGTTGAGGAGGTCGAGCGCCCACATGCCGCGCGTTATCTTGCGCACTGTCGAGCCGGCGAAGCTGTTTGCATGCCAGTCTGTCGAAAAACGCTGCACATGATGGAACGCTTCGGTCGCGACATCGGAAATCATTTTCAACACCAGGTCGTTCAGGCCAATTAAGGCGACGTGGCGCATGGCAATGGAACCGAGTGCCAATGCAATCGGTACAGAGAATGCTGCAACAGCTGAATCCGAAGCTGGTGCTGCCGCATTAGCAGCACGAGAAACAGCGTCGATGAGTCGGCCAGAATAGAGCGGCATCAACACGTCAGCCAGCGTGGAGGCGAGCATCGCGGTCATGATGATCGCGAGCCGGGCCGGCTGCCTGTTCCAGAGGCGAACAGTGAAGGCGAAAACGTCGCGACAAGTGGCGCCGCGCCCATGGACGGGGAAACGTCTCATAGTTTCCAAGCGGGCGCATCAACACGCTCGGTCCCAAAGACGATAAAAGACAAAACTGGAATTTCGACCTCCCCCATAACAGCATCAATTTTGGCGGGCAGCTCTTGCCGCCTCACGACGGTGAGTTCAAAAGTCGTGCCAACTGAGCGGGAACATCCGAAGGACAAATTCAGCAGGTTACCGAGCCTGGAGAAAGTCAGCCGCCATCCAGTCGAATACGATTGCTACGGCTGCTCAACTCGGGAGATTGGAAAAGAAGGTCGATGTATCGATTGAATTTTGAGCTTGTTCTTGCCTCGATCAAATAAGTACAGTTGCAATGCAGCTTTCTCAGGCCCGGCACTTAGGTGCTGATTTCAAAAGCGCGCCGCGAATACTTTCCTGCCCATATTCCGTCAATCGAATGCTCGACTGTCGGATTGTGCGCTCCCCGACACAGTGCTGTCGGTTCGCCTCCTGGGTACCTCCCCCGTCGATTGACGACCTGAAGGAGAAGCTTCGCTCGCAAGCTGGCACGACTCTTGAGGGTACTCCAGGTGGCGGAAGGAACTCCGGCTCGAGTCCCGTTGACTTCGGATGTTGCGAGGCTGGGTTGGAGCAAACTGTGCACCAATGAGAACGCAATGAAGGAGACATCATGGAACTCCGGCGGATTGCGGTGGAGTTAGACCTATTCCTCAAGATGACTGATGATGTCGCTCAATCCGAACAGTTGTTCGAACTGTTGTCTGCGTTTGCGCTGAATTTCGATTGCCCGTGGATTGCCTATGGGCCGCTCGCATCAGAGAGGGCTTTCAAGCCGAACCGAGAGGGTTCTGTGGTGATGTGGAATTATCCCGCTGAATGGCAGGAGCGCTACTCGAGAATGGGCTATGCCAAAATAGACCCCCTCATCAAGAAAGGTCGAAAGGAGGCGGGACCCTTTCGATGGAGCGAGGTGTATACTGATGAAAACATAACTGAAGATGGACGCCGCGTCTTGGACGAAGCAGCAACATTCGGCTTGAGGTCAGGCGTTACCGTCCCATTACATGGCCCTGGTGGCAGCTTTAGGTTTGTGAGTTTTGCTCAATCCTCGGACTGCGAATTGCAGAATAGAGCGATCACCTACCTGCAAATGGCCGCGCTGCGGTTTCATCGGATGGTTACGAAGTTCGACACTACGACTGCGTCGGAACGAGCTCATAACCTGTCTCCGAGAGAAATAGAGTGCATTGATTTGGTGTCACAAGGAAAATCATCTTGGGAAATAGGAACTATTTTAGGCAGATCACGAAATACGATAGATTTCCATTTAAAAAATGTAATGCGGAAGTTGGATGCGACCAGCAGAACGGTAGCTGTTGTAAAAGCTTTGAACCTTGGGATTATCGAACCGCCGTAGGTGCGCAGCTAGTTCTCCGCCCGTAGTAGCGCGCGTGATAGCCGAGACGCTCCGGCGTGCGCTCGCTCTTCGAAGCACCCAGCGCCTCGTCCATCTCGGCCTCGAGCACCTCCTGCATCACGGCGCGAATCACCTCGTGCAATCCATCCGGCTTCGAAAGCAAAATGTCGTTGACGCTGCTATGGCGGATTTATCTTCAGGCTTGGTCCTGGTGGCGATGCTGAGTTCGCTTCGCTGAGATTGGGCGGTCATGACAGGGTGGTGTTCAATGTCACCGATTCCTGGAAGAAACTACCATCCGTATTAAGCGACTGACGATGAGTGATGTGTGTCCAAAATCTGACAGCTGTCAGAAAACATGTCGGGTTCAATACAGCGGAGCGTCTTAGCTCTGTCGGGCTTTTCGAAGCCTATCTCGCAGTAACTGCGCGCCAGGCGCACTAGCTCGGCCTTTGCTGGTCGATGTGCGGCAATATAGTGTGAGGGCTGACCCGCATGAGAACACGGAACTCGCTCGATGAAGGATGATCGACGGCATCCAGAAAGCTTCTCTCCGGCGGGTTCGAGGGTGCTGCGCGCGCATCTCGGCGACGGGCCAGCGACCAACGGTTGAGGCTACATCTCCGGAGCGAGTGATGCCTCGAAAGATGCAATGCTGTCTCTGGTCCGACGCGCTGGAAGTTTGTGAAGGTCGGCCCGGCAAGTCGGTGAACCGGGCGGCTTAGGCTGCCAAAAAGGGTAGATGTCTGCGTTGCCTCGGTAGATCAGCAGGCGGTATCAGAAAGCCAAAGGCACACGCACACCATCGTGGCGCTTCGCAGGAAGTAGATGGGAGTAATCACCAGTGATTTTACCGGAACTTCGCTCAGCAAACACAGCCGGCAGGGTTTTGGAGATAACGACGACCACGGGATGCGTCGTAGGATGTTCATATTGTCCCCAGGACAAGTTCGCGGTCCGGCAAAGAAAAGTGTCTCATGCGAGTCATCTGGATCTTGAAGATTTCAAGCGGTGTCTGGCCCGCGTACCGACTTCCGTCGACATTGGTTTTGCGGGATACTCCGAACCTTGGCTCAATCCGGACTGTACCGAAATGGTGGAGCACGCCTTCGCCAAAGGCCATGGCATCAGGATTTTTACGACGCTGGTGGGAATGAACGGGCAGGACCTGCAACGATTGCAAGCCTTGCGCTTGGGCGTATTCGTGGTCCATGTTTTCGATGACGGCACCTACATGAACAGCCGCCTGGTCGGAGACAAGTATCGCGATCTGGTTCGTCAACTCGTCGACGCGGACATCCCCTTGATCCGATTCGTGGCCTTGGGCGAGCCCCACCCAGATATAGCCGACATTATTCCTACCGAAGCCCTGATAAAAGCGCGGCCGGTGAGCAGTAGGGGTGGAAGCGTCGACCCTAAGATCGTTGCACCACGTCAGCCAGTGGTCGGAGCCCTAACCTGCGTGGACGCACGACAGTATCGGAATGTTCTTCTTCCAAACGGCGACGTTACCCTGTGCTCTATGGATTTTGAACGGCGTCACGTATTGGGCAACCTTCTATATGAGGGTTACTCCGCTCTGTTTGAAAAGCCAGTTTTTCGCGAAATCGTCGACCGCATGAATGGAGCAGATGGTTTTCTGCTTTGCAGGATGTGTGAATTCGCCGACCCAAACGACCGGACCTGAGTGCATGCCGGCCGAGAGGGCGTGCCTGGCAGTGCGGATGGCCCCACGACAGATGCACCTGCCCGCGACGCCATCGTGTTTTCACGTTACGCCAGTATGTTCCTGTAGGCGCGGCAGTGGGTCTCGAGCATTTCGGAGACGAGCTCATCGAAAGGTCTTCGCCTTCCAACCGAGCTTGTCGGCCTGCCTAGCTTGAGGTAACGCCGATCACAGGTCAACCATCGGTCGGATGGAAACAGTGTTAGTCGATCCCGATCAGAGCTTGATTGCTTACTCACGGCTCACCTCGTCAACGCCTTCACCCTCCCGGACGATCTCCTTTTCGACTCGCCTGAAGGCAGCAGCCCAGCTGCGGCCGGGGATGGTTGCCGTCGCGGTAGTGGACGTTCTCGAAACCGATGCGGCCCTTCGCCAGCGCGTCTCCCGGTTGCTTCCGCCTGGCCTACGAACGGGCTTTCCGTCAAGGGGGTCCACGGCGGCCCCGCCCTCTTGATCCGGCGGCTCGGGCCAGTCATCGCGCAAGAGATCGGAATCCGCATTCTTCTCAAAGAGAGCGTGGCTTTCGCTGTGTCATCGGTCATCAAATAGTTTCTTGAATCAGGTTGGTGTCCGCAGCCCGAGGTTGAACGGCGAATATTGATGACCGCCGCGAAGCCGCTCGCTCGCTACGGCGCTATTGAGGGGGCGCGCTCGCGAGCGGCTTCGCTACCGCCGAGCTACACAACCTCTGGCGACGCGACCCTGCTAATCGTCCTTGGACTCATTCATTGTCCGGAGGCGCTATGGGTAGCGATGGGTGGGTACGTCAACTACCTGATGCCATAGTATCGGTGCTTTCGCGGAAGCTATAGAAGCCATCTTGTTGGAGCACATTCTCTGAAGGCATCCGAATGGAGGGCAACGCAACCCAACAATATTCGATGAGGATCCCGGCATCACCAGACCAACGAAAGCTTCGGTATTCTGCTTCAATGTTAAACGGCGAACATCTGCCGCAAACCACTAGCCATTAAACAGCTCTCTTCTTTGAACGACTATGTGCAGAGGACTTAATATGAACGGCGACGCTTTCACGGCTCATGAATCTAACGTTCGTCGTTATTGCCGGGCGTTCCCCACCGTCTTTACGAAGGCCCTTGGGGCGACGATCTGGGACGAGACGGGTAAGCCCTTTATCGATTTCCTGGTGGGTTCCGGCGCACTCAATTACGGGCACAACAATCCGGATATTATGGCGCCAGCGATTGAATATCTCGTCGGTGAGAACATTCTTCTGTCGCTTGATATGCATACGGCGGCAAAGCGTGACTTCATTGAAGGGTTCGTCGATTGGATCCTGAAACCCAGAGGCCTTTCGTACAAGATTCAGTTTCCTGGGCCGACCGGCACGAACGCCAACGAAGCGGCGCTCGCGCTGGCGCGAAAATGCACCGGCCGCTCGAGCGTCATGGCCTTTACGAATGCGTTTCACGGGATGTCGCTCGGCTCTCTGGCGGTGTCGGGTTCGGCCTCAACCAGGGAACAGGGAGGCGTTGCTCGCCACGATGTGATCCGTGTTCCCTATGACGGTTATCCGAGCCAAGCATTCGATTCCGTCAGCTACATCGACTGCATTTTGAGTGACCCGGGGAGCGGCATAGAAAAGCCTGCCGCAATCATTCTGGAGATCATCCAGGCAGAAGGCGGCATGAACGCCGCATCCACGGCTTGGCTCACGGAAATTCAGCGAATTTGCCGCACGCACGGCATTGTTTTTATCGTCGACGACATTCAGGCGGGTGCGGGCCGAACTGGCGATTTCTTCTCATTCGAGTCCGCGAAAATCGAACCGGATATTGTGTGTCTTTCTAAGTCGCTAAGCGGTTCAGGTAGTCCGTTGTCCATCGTTCTGATTCGACCCGACTTGGACATATGGAAGCCCGGAGAGCATAGCGGGACCTTCAGAGGCAACAATTTCGCCTTCGTGACGGCAGGAGCCATGTGCAAGATGTGGTCGGATAGGAAATTTACTGCAGGTGTCGAGCGGACAGCCCTCAGGCTGCAAACGCACCTCGATCGCTTGGTTGCGAAATTTCCAAGATACATCGAACAGAAGCGCGGCCGCGGTCTGATGGCCGGCTTGAAATGCCGTTCACCGGCACTTGTCGGCCGCGTGCACGATGTCGCATTCGAAAATGGCCTTCTTATCGAATCCTCGGGGCCAAATCGCGACGTTATCAAAGTCCTCCCGCCGATAACCATCACCGATGCCGAACTCGATCGTGGCATCACCATCCTTGACCACGCACTACAGGAGCAGGACAATGCCTAGTCAGATATCTCAAGTGCCAGCCATCTCCCCGGTTTCGATCAGAGAACGGATTGGCTCGATCAACACTGCGGAGATCATCTCGGTCCTGAAAGGTGAGCTCACCGCTCTGCACATCAAGCAAGCTTTCAGCACCGAAGTAGCCGAGAAGATCACCACGAACTTTGTTGGTAGTGCCGGTCTCAAGGAGCGTAACGATGGGGTGCCCGGACAATATGTCGGCGCATCACACTACAGGAAGGATGCAGCCACTTATTTTGCAGATGCGGAAGCTGCGCGACCTTACGTCAACGCCCTTTTTGGGAATTTGGTTGACCCAGTCCGAGCCGTATTCGGCGCGTTGAAGCGCGAGCTTCACAGCCAGGGTATCGAATTGCGGCTCGCCCGTTCGGAACGCGGCAAGGCCAATGTCTGTCGCGCCCTCAGTTGGACTGGCACAGGCATGTTTTCTTTGGCCCCCCACGACGATGTCGCTCAAGTCCTATGGGCTGGTAACGATTACGAGCTTTCTGCGGTGGCGCACAATACCGTCGCAGCGCTCAACTTTTATCCCAGTATGCCCGAGGAAGGTGGCAATCTTCGCCTCTGGAGCCATAAGCCGAACGTCGCCGACCGAAAGTCGCAGGATGTGGAGACAACAGGATATCCCTATTCGGCAGCCTATCTTGAAGCCGTTCCTTGCCGCGAGATCCAGCTCAAGGCCGGCGATATCGCCCTGATCGATGGCGGCTTCGTTCACGGGGTTACCGGTCAACCGGGCAACGGAAAGCGTCGCGTGCTGCTGAATTGCTTTTTCGGATTTGCGCGGCCTGATCTTGTTCTCTGGTGGACCTGAGGGGCTGCCGACAGCGGCCCACTGTTTTTGCCGACAGTGAAGTCATCAACTGCTTCATAGGATGCCCCTAGTCAAAGGCCCTTCGGACATCCGGCCGGGAAACTCATTCCTTGCAGATGAACTCGCAGGTCGTGGGGCCTTTGAGGGTCTTGGGCCTGTGACCTTGCCCCTCTGATCTAATCCGGGTTGAAATTCGCTCTGGCCATCCGGGAGGATCAGGGCAAGGAGCGCAGCCGCTTGTCTGAAGAGCACATCATCAGAGTTTTGAAGGAACATAAGGCCGGGTGTCGGTTGCCGATCTGTGCGCCGCCAAGCACGTGGTCAGCGACGCCTCGATTTACAACTGAAAGGCCCGCTTCGGTGGATGGATGCTCGAGCTCCGCAGGATGCGCGGCTGAAGCGGCTTCGCCATGTTCGACCATGCCTCATTGAAGGATCTTATGGGAAAGGATGTATGGTCTGCCCCGCTGATGCAAGGGTTCGTGACATCGTCGACGACGATTCCAGTCGCATAAATGTATCCTCTCGCGAGTGGACTGCTGTTGCAGCCGCGCACGCCGTTCCCAGAAATGGTTCGGGCACGAGCCCGTTTTTTTCACAGGGCTTATGGCATGCTGATCCACGGCTCCGGCTGGGTCCATGACTATTCCCGAGCCTTGCAATCAACCGCAAGCGTTAGGTGAAAGCAGGGTCCCTGCGTTCTGACGATACGCACCGTCTTGGCGGCAAAGGCAACAACGGCCTTGTTCGGGTGCATCCGGCTCTGAAGACCATCAAGCCAGCATTCAGCCGATCCCGGTGTTCGATCCAGATGACGGAAGCACGATCGCGCGCCATGAACGAGAAGTTTGCGAACATAGCGGTTCCCGTTGCTTGATCATACCGAGGAGCTTCGGCTTGCCCCGGTCGAGTGTTCCCGCGGGTTAAGGCCAGCCATGCGGGCAATTAGCGAGCCTTCTGGAACTGGCGCCCGCTGCCGCCGGCCGCCGGCCGTGGCTCCGAGTGCCAATTCCCGGAATCGTCATGAGCCGGCGGGCAACATCCTCTCGATCTGCGATCGCAGGGTCTCCCTCTGTCACCTCGCTGATACGCTGCTCCAACCGCCGCAGGTCCGCGGAAAGGTCCGTCTGCGCATTGCCGGCGAGAGATAATTCGACACGTCGTCGAGCACCTGCGATAGGTCCAGCTTGAACAGACCCGCTCCCTGTCCCAGTGCTATGCCGTACTCCAAGCAGAATGCTCGCATCTGGTTGATAAGACGCGTTCGCGTGAGGACCATCTGGTCGCGCACGCGATACGAAGCGTTGAGATCAGTTTGCTCCTCGGGGCAGACCGCATTGTCGGCCGCGTGCGGCTTCGGCGATGGCCTCGGCCTCGATGATGTCGCTTTTGTTCGACTGAACGCGGGCTTCGCAAACTGTGCCGGGATCAGGCGCACATTTGTGCCACAGCGCCTGTAGCTTCCTGACGATCCATTGTGATCCAGCGCAAGGTTCATTGCCACCACAGCAGGCGCCGCCCGCTCAAAAAACTCAGCAACGTATCGCGCCGGAAACGAATTCGCTGGACGGGCTCGCAGTCAGGGGCAACGTCACCTGCGGCGAAGTTGTAGACTGCGGGTTAAGTCGGCAAGATGCCGACGCAGGTTGGCCAGTTCGAACGGAATCAAATGGCTATTTGCGACTTGCGCCATCCTATTTTCTTGGTCCAAACCTTTTGCGCCGGACGGGCGGCTTCGATGGCGCGAGCAGTTCCCACGTCGCTTCTTGTCCCCCGGCGCTAGATCCCCGGTCGGTGGTTGGTGACGTTCAAATGTTCTTCCGTTAACGCACTGCGTACCACTCGCCCGCTATCATCGCCTTGTCGGCAGCATTGAGGGCTGCCTAAGCCTGGAAGAACTCGTATCAGAACTTTCGCGCGGTCAGACCTCCTGAGCACATGCGCGCAATGTTTCTTCGAGGATGTCGAGTGCTTCGGCAAATACTGAGTCCTCGATAGTGATCGGGGGGAGGAAGCGGATGACGTTTCCATAAACGCCGCAGATCAGGAGGATGAGGCCCCTCTCGAGCGCCTTCTCGCGGACACTATTCGTGAATTCTACACTAGGTTTTCTTGAGCCGGGGACCGTGAACTCGATCGCATTCATGAGACCCATACCACGGATGTCGGCGATCTGCGGAACGACATCCTTCAGCGATTGCAGCCGCCGTTTCAGGCGTACGCCGAGTTGTTCGGCGCGGTGGCACAAACCCTCTTCTTCGATCACGTCGAGGACAGCATTTCCCGCGGCGATGCCGATCGGGCTGCCACCATAAGTGCCACCTAGGCCGCCCGGTCCCGGTGCATCCATAATCTCGGCCCGACCGGTGACAGCTGCTATAGGAAATCCGCCGCCGAGACCCTTGGCCATGGTGGTGATGTCCGGAAAGACACCGAAGTGCTCCATGGCGAAGAGCTTACCGGTTCGGGCAAACCCGGTCTGTACTTCGTCTGCGATCAACAGGATGCCGTGTTTGTCAGCGATTGCGCGCAGCTGATCCATGAATGCACACGGCACTTCATAAAAGCCGCCTTCGCCCTGCACTGGCTCTACGATAAACGCAGCGACGCGGTCGGGATCAACATCAGCCTTGAAAAGCTTGTCGAGCACGGAGAGCGATTCGTTGATCGTGGTGCCATGGAACTCTATGGGGAATGGGACGTGGAAGACGTCGGGCACCATCGGCCCGAAACCGGCCTTGTAGGGCTGGACCTTCCCGGTCAACGTCATACCCATGAAGGTGCGGCCGTGGAAGGCGCCGGTGAAGGCGATGATCGCGCTGCGGTTTGTAGAGGCGCGGGCGATCTTGACGGCGTTCTCGACGGCTTCAGCGCCGGTTGTGACGAAGAGCGTTTTCTTTTTGAAGTTGCCAGGCACGGCGTCATTCAACCGTTCAGCGAGCCGGACGTAGTTCTCATAAGGCACGACCTGATGGCAAGTATGCGTGAAGCGGTCGAGTTGGTCTTTCACCGCTGCAACGACCTTTGGATGACGATGGCCGGTGTTGACTACTGCTATGCCTGCGGCGAAATCGATATAACGCCGTCCCTCCACGTTCCAGATTTCGGCATTGAGCGCCTTGTCGGCATAAACCTGTGTAGTCACGCCGACCCCGCGGGCGATCGCATCGGACCTGCGAGCCGCAATATCAGTATTCATAAAAAAAACCTCAAAAGTGATTGCGCAAACAAAGACGCCCCCGATATGCGATCATTCCGAGGATCATAACGCTTTCGACGGCGAGACGGTCCTGATCTGGATCAAGAGGCCCCCAAGATTCTGACGAACTGAGTCTCCTCTTGGGTGCTAGTCAGCTATTGGCCACCTTAGCAACGAAAGGACTGACACGCTCACCCTTGCTGCGAAAGATGCTCGTGAACGGCGAGCCATCGACCTTGTCAACTTCGGATTCAATCGTCCTCACGCTCAAGACTGCGCACTTTGATGCAGTGGCGGGGAATGGGGGGTCGCTAAATGAGTGGCCGATCTTTCTCAAACACGGTGCTCCTGCTGCAGCACTCTTCCACTCCTCTCCTGAAGCGAGCAAGTGGTATCCTGTTCGAGAGCGGCTTATGGAACATAAGGAGGCGCATCAGCTCCACTGCATATACTCCGAGCTCGCGCAGGAGCAAGCGTCTACGCTCTGATATTGTCGGGTTATCGACTGTGTCGGACATGAGCCACTCAGCGTCATCAGCGCGATCGCATTTTCTTAAATCATTTTCTCTTTGGCACGAGATATGCGGAGCTATTCGGAAACGCGCTGAGGCACGGACCGAGGAGACAATCACCCCATGATGACCGCTCGACCGATATGCGGTCTCCGCCGTGAAAACCGGGTCTCCCGAGCCGGCAAGCCGGCGGGCGGCCGGGTATTTCTCTTGCAGCGGCGGCGGACTTCTGAACCTGCGGCAAGAAGCGTCGGCTGGACGATTTGCTGCGGGAGCCTTTCTTCCGCCATGACAACGCCGGGTTGCTCGCGTCGGCTGCATATCCGTCCCTCGCTTCGGAAGCGCCAGACGGAGTGGTTCGAGAGGATGCAAGTAGCCTTCCCTCGCTTCGGCGGGTCCGACTGTACGAAGGCGCTGGTCGAACATCAAGATGCGGCGACGCTGGAGGTGGGGTTCAACATGCGGCTGCACACTATTTGGCCCCTACGCTGCGGGTTGTGCGCCTCTCCGGGCGTACGAAAGGGAGGGGCGAATGCGGGTCGGCTCCGTCAAGCACAATGCGATAGCCGGCCGCCAGTTCGAGAGCTGGACGGCCTTCGAGGCGCATCTGGACCGGTGGATGCGCGGATTGCCGATCAGCGTGTGCATGGCGCCTGACTTGAATGAGTGGGGGTCAATCCTCATCACCTCCAATCGCTGCGTTGTCGAATGGGGCGGTGCGTTTAGCGGTCCTGTGGTGGCAACCGCGATCCTTGATCGCTTGCTCGATTATTCCATAGTGATTCCCTTCGCGGTTACAGCTACCCGCTTCGTCAAAGCGTCGTTCCGGCCTATTGCAGAAGGCCGGAACGACGCTCAACACCAATTAAAACTGCAAACCAATGAGAGGGTGACCGTGCAAAACATGAGGAGGCGCCCATGCTCATCGCACGTCCCTCCTTCAATGCTGGGCGAAGGGTACTGAATGTTCATGTACCAGAAGAGGGGGCCAAACTGAAGAGCGCGTTAAGTTTGGTTGTGCCGCCCCCGTGTTGCTTCGACCCGGTTCACCCCACCGGCGCAGCAGTTCAGAGTGGGCACAAGTCGCTATTCGCAAACCGCTTGGAAGGTCAGCTCAGAGTGGCTGGTTAAAACGTTAGCCGAGGACGACACCAATGAACGGCGCCGAATTGCTTGTATCTGCACTTGAAAACGAGAACGTTCGGCAGATCTTCGGCGTTCCCGGAGAAGAGAATCTCGACGTTGTTGAAGCACTACGGCATTCCTCGATCAAACTAGTGGTGACGCGCCACGAGCAGGCGGCATCGTTCATGGCGGCTACGCATGGGCGGCTTACCGGAAAGCCCGGTGTCTGTCTGGCTACGCTCGGTCCCGGCGCGCTGAATCTCACGACGGGCGCAGCCTACGCCCTGCTCGGCGCGATGCCCATGATCATGATCACCGGGCAGAAGTGCATACGCAGCCGGACCCAGGCGCGATTCCAAATCGTGGACATGGTCTCGACCATGACGCCGCTGACCAAGATGGCGCGCCAGATTGTCGACCCAGCGACAATTCCGACCATCGTGAGTGAAGCCTTTCGGGTAGCGCAACAGGAGCGGCCAGGGCCGGTCCATCTCGAACTCCCGGAAGATATCGCAGCCGAGAAACTGGCCGTGGTCCCACCGATGGTGCCGCCCCATTTGATCAACCCGCCCGTTGCGGCCAAGGAGGCGTTGGATAGTGCGGCAGAGCTCATCCTGAAGGCCGAGCGGCCGCTGGTGATGTTGGGTGCAGCCGCAAACAGACCGCGCCTGACTGCGGAGCTGTCGGACTTCGTGAGGCGCCTGCAAATTCCGTTCTTCAACACGCAAATGGGTAAAGGCGCGGTATCGGGCGGGTCCCGACTGTACGTGGGCACGGCCGCTTTATCGGAGCGGGATTACGTGCATCGGGCAATCGATCGCGCCGATCTCGTCATCTCGATCGGCCATGACACCGTCGAAAAACCTCCTTTTCTGATGAGGCTGAAAGGGCCGGCCGTCCTCCATGTGGGTTATCTACCGGCGACGGTAGACGAGGTATTCTTCGCATGTGCAGAGGTGGTGGGCGATATTGGACCGAGCCTGAGATTGCTTGCCGACCGCCTCGAGGGAAGGCTGCCCAACGCCGGTGCGCTACTCGGGCTGCGTGAGGGGATCCTGACCAGGATCGCCGACCGGGCGAAGGAAAGCCGGTACCCCCTAACGCCGCAGCGAATCGTGCACGACGTGCGTCAGGTTATGCCTGAGGACGGAATCGTCTGCCTCGACAACGGAATGTACAAGATTTGGTTCGCTCGCAACTACCGCACCCGGGTAGCCAACACGCTTCTCCTCGATAATGCGCTCGCCACCATGGGCGCAGGGCTGCCTTCAGCAATCGTTGCCGCGATGCTCTGTCCGGAACGTCGCGTTCTCGCTATATGCGGCGACGGCGGCTTCATGATGAACTCGCAGGAACTGGAGACGGCGATCCGCCTCGGACATCGGCTGGTCGTGCTCATCCTACAGGACGACGCTTATGGGATGATCCGCTGGAAACAGGCTGTAAATAGCTACAGCGATTTCGGCATGACCTTCGGCAATCCCGATTTTGTCGCTTATGCCAAGGCCTACGGCATCGAAGGCAGACGAATCGAAGGCCCCAACGATCTCGCGCCGACGCTCGAAGCGGCATTTGCGGCGGGCGGTATCCATCTTATCAGCACGCCGGTGGATTATTCGGAAAACATGCGGGTCCTAGTCGACGAATTATCCAGTCAGAAAGACATCTGAGATCCTTTTTGATTGGGTCGTTGTCCCCAAGGTGCTCCTGCACTTTTTCGGACGTCCACGGGTCACTTGTTTCTCTTCGCCGTGGCGCTTGGGCGGCCACATGACGGGATCAGGGAGACGTCTCGATCTGGTTCACGACTGGTTTGGCAGGTTCAGGACACTCAACTAGGTGTTTAGATGGGGTATTCGGCTTTGTCCCACGTCTTGAACGGGTGTTTGAGGTGCTGCTTCGCGCTGATGATAAAACGTGGTCTGCGTGAACAGCCACAAGCATCAGGAAAGGAAGCGCAGCATGAGGCATTATCCCGGACTGGACGTCTCGGTGAAAGAGACGGCCGTCTGCATCGTGGATGAAGGAGGCCGCATTTGCCGAGAGATGAAGCTTGCGAGCCATCCGAACGATCTTGTTGAGGCGTTGAAGAACCCCGCCTGGAATCTGGCCCGGATCGGGCTTGAAGCTGGTCCCTTATCAAATGGTTGTTCAGTGGTCTGGCGGGAGCCGGACTACCTGCAATCTGCATCGTAACCCGTCATGCGAAGGCCTTTCTCAAGGCGCAGGTCAACAAGAGCGACCGCAACGATGCGCGCGGCATCGCGCAGATGATGCGGGTTAATTGTGTTCCGGCCGATGCACGTCAAGACGCTGATGAGCAGGAACGTCGGGCGCCTGTTGACAGCCCGCAAGTTGCTGCAGGAAAAGGCCATCGCAATTGAGAATGACATTCGAGGCCTGTTGCGTAACTTCGGTCTCAGGTTGGCATTGTCGGCGCTGCCAAATTTGGGGATCGCATCCAGGACCTTTCCGGCGACATCCCGGAGCTACGTGACATCATGGAGGTGTTGCTCGCCGCCCGGCAGAAACTTCGCGAGCAATTCAAGGGTGACACGGTTTGCGCGGTTGACGACCGTCCCTGGTGTCGGACTGACCTGTCGGACTGACCTGATGAGGTGGACGGCCTCCGCTCCCGGCATCGCAATGTGCCAAAGTGTGGCTGTCGAAAGTCACATGAGGGAGAGCCGTCCATGGAGAAGGTTAGCACAATCGGTCTGGATGTCGCCAAGCACGTGTTTCAGGTGCACGGCGTTGACGCGCAGGGCGCAGTGGTTGTCCGCCGGAAGTTGCGTCGCGACGATGTAGTCGCATTCTTTACGTCCTTGCCGGCGTGCTTGATCGGCATCGAAGCCTGCGCAACGAGCCATCACTGGGCTCGTGTCCTCACGGCTCTGGGGCATGAGGTTCGCCTGATGCCTGCGTCATACGTCAAGCCATACGTGGAGCGGCAGAAGAATGATGCTTCGGATGCCGAGGCAATCTGCGAGGCGGTCACGCGACCGACGATGCGCTTTGTTCCGACAAAGAGCGAGGAGCAGCAGAGCGTGTTGATGCTGCATCGCGTCCGCGAGCTTTTGATCCGGCAGCGGACAATGCTGGTGAACGCCTTGCGCGGCCACTTGGCGGAGTTGGGCATCATCACTCGTCAGGGTGCTACAGGGCTGAGCATGCTCGTCGCGTTGGTTGAGGACGAGGGGCACGACCTCATTCCCCCGCTTGCCCGATCGGCCCTCTTTCTTTTGGTACAGCAATTGCGTGAGGTGCACGAGAAGGTCGGTGAGCTGGACCGACAGATTCACATCTGGCATCGTTCGCACGAGTTGAGCCGTCGCTTCGAAACGATCCCCGGCATCGGTCCGATCACCGCCAGCGCAATCGTTGCGACCGTGACAGATGCTTCCCTGTTCAAATCCGGCCGGCAACTCGCGGCTTGGCTTGGCCTGGTGCCGCGACAGAACTCATCCGGAGGAAAGGATCGGCTCGGGCGGATCAGCAAGCAAGGCGATCCCTACATCCGTCGCCTTCTTGTTGTGGGAGCCCATGCCGTGCTTCGCTTCTGTCGTAAGGGCAAAGCGGCACCCACTCGCTGGGCTGCCGAGCTTCTGGCGAAAAAGCCGTACAACGTCGTTGCGGTGGCCTTGGCAAACAAGATGGCCCGGATCGTCTGGGCGTTGATGACTACGGGCAAGCGCTTCGCGGATTCACCGGCGTAGTGACGTAGTCGCAGAGGATGCGCAGAGGTTGGTGAGGTGCTGATGGTGTGATGACCGACGGTCGAACCGGGATCGGAAAAACCCGCTCAGTGGGTGCCGCTCAAAAAGCGCGTTGACCTGTCTGGGATCCGATCCGCGGACTTCATCAAGGCCAGCGGCATGAACAGGCCGCACTCAAAGGCCGAATACATGCCTGCACCCGACCAACCTGTCATCAATGTCAGAAAGCCCTTGCCACGCGGAGGCCGTCCATACATGCCACTGAAGTTTCATCCGGCTGCCGTTAGAGCCTCGGCGGGTTTTGCTGCGATACAGAGAGTTTGAACGCCTCGCTCCGGTGCGGCTGCAGGCCGAAGGCGGTCCAGATCCGGCGGATGTGGTATGCGACAGGATGTCGCCGCAGCCATAGAACGGATCGACGTGGGTGGCGTCCTTCAGCGTGGTGTTCAGCGCGCGCTCGATCACCTCGGCCACCTGTGTGTCCGACAGAGTGGCGCGGGCGTCCAGGGCGATACTCATCAGTGGGCCCTTCGATCCAGTCCTGCACGAAACGCCTGCGCCATTTGCCCACCGTGTCTTCATGCACCCCGAGCCGCTCGGCGACGTCCTTGCTCTGAAGACCCTCGGCGCAGAACAGGATCATCCGGCGCTGGTCCGAGAGCGAGGGCGCCGCCTTGTACCGTCGAACCTGGGCTTCGAGAAAGCGCTCCTCATCGCTCAGCGCCACCTTCGTCCGCCACCCTACCTGCCATCGCATCACCTCCCGACTGCTCGGATCAATGAGACGAATACAGTTCCGAATGGCTAGCGACATGCGGCTAATCTTATCGAGGCGGCGACCCCATTATAGACCCCGTCGCTCACCTGCTGTGAATTGTCCAACTATTCGGCGAGAACGTCTGTCAGCTGGCGCTAGCTGCGCCGCTCCAGGGGGGAAGGGACGCAGATTCTAATCTCCATCAGGGGTCGGAGAAGGCGTAATAGACCAATGGATCAAGTCGACGGCACTCTGAAGTATCGCCTCGGTCCCAGCACGGCAGGGTGAAACGGCCATTACATATCCGATAGAGTCTCGGTAATCTCCCTTCCTTACGATCAGCGTCTTGGGTTTGACGTACAACTTAACCTCGGCGACACCGGGTATAGCAGCCGCGCGACTGTCTCCGTCGATCCAATCGAGGATGCCATCGCGATCAGGAAGTAGGGCCCGCCACGCCGCAACATTCGAATGGCTTCTGTGCAAATTCCATTCGTCGCCGATGACAAGTTTGATGTGCTCGCTGGTGAGATCGATGCCGTAAGCCAGCTGAACCGAGAGAGGACCGCCGGAAAGACGCGGATTTACTTCGATGACGACTGGGCCACGCTTTGTCCACCGGAATTCAATATTCGTTGGCCCCCAGCCAAGGTCGAGAGCCCGCAAACAGCTCAACGAAAGATCGGCGATACGCTTGTGCTGGTCATCACTCAGCGGGGCTGGGCAGATGCACTGATGGAAGACGAAATGCGGTGGCGGGCCAAAGTCAGAGGCGACAATTCCAATGACCTCGTTTCCCATCATATGAGCGCAATAATAGGGGCCTTGTGCGAATTCTTCGACCAGTATCGGGGAAGACCGCGTGGGATCCCCGCCCAACAGATAGGTCGTATGTTCGGCCAGCTCTTCCACATTGCGGCACAATCGGACACCGATGCTGCCGCTGCCCACGGCTGGCTTAATAACCACCGGCAGCCCGATCTCCACTGCAAAGCTTTCAACCTCCGTCGCATTCGCTGCCAAGTGATAAGCAGGTATTGGAACGTCGGCCTCCGCGAGGAGCTGACGTTGAGTGTATTTGTCGCAGCATCGTTCAATCGATACGGGGTTCGGCCCCGGTAGATCGAAGTGCTGGCAGAG
This sequence comes from Mesorhizobium sp. M2E.F.Ca.ET.209.01.1.1, assembly GCF_004010375.2. Classification (NCBI taxonomy): domain Bacteria; kingdom Pseudomonadati; phylum Pseudomonadota; class Alphaproteobacteria; order Hyphomicrobiales; family Phyllobacteriaceae; genus Mesorhizobium; species Mesorhizobium sp. M2E.F.Ca.ET.209.01.1.1. Next base: position 58,562 of record NZ_SADP02000033.1, read on the forward strand.
CTTGCCAACTGTCGCAGAGACCGACTCGTCATTGCCCGCAAAGCCCGTAATGCCAGCAATGTCATACGTCTCACTTAACCGGGAACATTCGCGGATCAGCGCATCAAGATTTTCGGTATCGACTCGGGTGGCCTCAAGCTTTTCCTCCGCAAGATAATCGTACTGAGCTGGATCGGTCGACAGGGTAATTGGATGAAGGCCAAGACGCTGGGCCGCTTTCGTGTATCGCAGGCCCGTGTCCCTTGAATGGCCTTCAATCAGAATAAGCGCTCTTTTTGCCATCGGCGTTGACCTCCATTGCGTGCTGTGCTGTGGTCCGAGCTTAACAGGCATCAGCTTTTGTAGCCGTGCGACCCCGGACATGTGGTAAGTAGCACGGTCAGCTATTTGCAGGCGCAAAGGTTCTGTAAATTCATTTCAAGGAACCGTTACACGACTGAATTGTGGGTTTCTCGGTGATGTTGCGGCACAGCAGGGCAAGGCCCGTGAGCCTGAGCTCGGCCTGAAACTGGGACCCTCAATTCCGTCGCGTCTTTCGGAGCTCCCCTCTTCGGGGGCAACCCCTACACCACGTTTCTGTGCGATGGATCGCGATAGAGCGCATAGCTGACAGAGCGCTTGGCGATGATGTGCTTCACATGCTTCTGACCGTTGCGCGGTGGTCGGTATAAGGATGCGGTCGCACAATCTTCTTGGACCAGTAGCTTTGGGTATTTGCCTGGGCCAGACTCTGGGCGAGATCGATGCGCCTCGCTAAGATCGCGGCGGTCGTAAACCATCTGGGTTCCGCGGCGCGATCAGCTGCGCGATCAGCTATTGTCGGCTTTGTCGAATACGAGACACTGTGTTTTTGTGCTGGGCTTTCTGCTGCACTCTCATTTGACGCTTTGATCGGCAGCCAGAACGGTCTTTTCTGTGCCCTTCTGCCCGGTTGGCACGACTTTTGAAGCTCGTTTGTCGCGAGGCGGCAGGGCTGCCGCCGATCTTCATATCGTGGACACCTGCGAACATCGACGAGTAGAAGGAAATCAGCATGTCAGGTCAGTCTCAGAACGTATCCTGTGGGAACGGAGGGATCGGTAAATCCACAGTCACCAGGATTCGCTCGCTGCTCCTCTCCGCTTCAGGCAGAACCGTCCGAATCATTTGCTGCGACGGCAAGGCCAGAGATCAGTGAGGTGGACAATGGCGCCAGCAGGTGCAATGCGCGGCAACATTCAGGGAAACAAGCATGATTTCACGGCAGCGTATAATCGCAGGTGGCCGCACGCCTATTTTCGCGCGCATCTGGCCTTAGATTATGTGATTTCAGATCGGGCCAAACCGGTCTTTGAAAGGATATTCGCCGAGTATCGACGTGTTCGAAACAAGACTAGTTTGAAAATAATCGACGTCGGTTGCTCCTATGGCATCAACGCTGCTTTACTGCGCACCGATCTCGATCTCGACGATTTGTATGCTGCCTATCTGAAATCCGGAGGATCGCTCTCGGGACGACAGGAGTTAGAGCATCGCGCTTTCTTTCGGGATCGCGGTCTCCGCGACGATATCCAGTTCGTCGGCGTGGATCCATCATTCCGGGCTGTCAGGTATGCGCAGACCCTGGGCCTGCTGGAGGTTGGAGTAACGGCAGACTTGGAAACACGTGATTTGAGCGTCAAGGAACGATGCGCCCTCGAGGATGCGGACATCCTCATCAGCACAGGCTGTGTGGGCTACGCCACCGAGCGAACCTTTGCGCGCGTGTATGACGCCTCGGCGACGTCACGCCCGTGGGTCGTCGCCTTCGTAATGCATCCCTTCAGTTATGACGACATCGCCGCGGCCCTTCGGGGCTTCGGGTTAGAAACTAAGCACCTAGACCAGTTCAGACAGCGCCAGCGCCGCTTCTCCACACTAGTGGAACGGCGCGCAATCTTGAAGGCTATGAGCAAACTCGGCATGGAAGACCGCCTAGAGCGCACGACCGGCTATATTTACGCGTCCTGCTACGTCTCCGCACCGCCAGGCGAAGCTGGCCTGCCCCTATCGGGTGATCCATGTTGAACGTTGGTGCATGCTTGGTCTTTGCGTACGGGTGGCCGGCGTAGCTGGTCCGGGTCTTGTTGTGTTGGCGACATTCTTCGATTCAGATCCGGGATTCCTAGAAGAATTCGCCCTCGAGCAGTTCGTCACGAACCTTCGAGTTGAAGCTCTCGCAATAGCGATTTCCCAGGAGTGCCGGGCATAATGTAGGCGGTTTTGACCCCGACAGCGGCGCCATCACGCGACGCCTGGTCATGAACTCTGGGCGTCATTGGATCGAACGTGGGCCGGGAATGCCGGAGGATGAACAGATCGGAGAGAAGTCGATCACGTCGACGGCCTTCAAGTGGTGACACGCTCTCTGACGACGGTGCCTTGTGAACTCATCGATCACATTGAGCATGCGCATTACCTTCCACTGCTGGTTCGATCCTCGACGAGTCGGAGGACCAGACATTTTAGGATACTCCAGCCGAAGCCGGATGGACAGATCGTCATTGAGTCACAGAGAGACGGCCACGTCTGGGTGCTTCTGAGAACCTTCAGCCCCTCACGCCGCCAGATCCGTTTGAGGTCACCTCCAGACGCAGAGCAGCATCACGGCGACGCGCGATAGGTGTAGCGGCCATATTGGCGGGCGAGCACGATGATGTCGGCGGTCAAAGCCACTTCATCGGAACCTCGGTCCATGGATTTATAAGCACCCGGCGCCCCCGTCATTGGGGAACTCCAAGTTCAGCAACAATATCCAACACGCACGCACGGCGACGGGCGGCGCCTGGAAGTTTCCCCGCGCAGCTTCCGCCAGGATCATCTTGTCCGGCGTCAGGTCGGAGCCGGCGTTCTCGGTCAAGTTCTTTCAGCCGCCTGACCTGATTCGCCTTCACCCCCCCCCAAGGTCCGACCAGTGACGAAAGTAGGTAACTTCCGTCACCTATCGTTGGGTTCGCCTCTGCAATCGATTTGCCCTGCAAAATTAGAACTCAACCTGCTGCAGCTTCGTGCCGATCTCGCCCGCATGTCTCTTTCTGGCCAGTTCTTCACTCATGCATCGGCTAGAAAGCAATACCTAAGGGAAGACCTCTCAGACACAGGACAGCGCGGTCGAAGCCTGAACCATGACGAACTCGTCGATGGCCATGACATGGCAGCTTCGAGTGAACTAGTTGAACCCACTCAAGCGGTCGCCCCTCTGCGCGACGACCTGCAATGCGATCGCAGGAACCATCTGCGCAGTGCACTAGGCTAACACTCCGTGTATCCATTAGTGGTCTGCCCCGGCGAACTTAGCGTGCAGCGACGCCGCGGCGAAGTGAAACAGCTTCGCGGCGCCTGTTATTCCATATAGGCGATCCGCAGATGCCGGCTCCGTGGGTGACATCGCAATCGGGAGTTTCATCGCGACCATACGTTCGAGTGGCATGATAGACGAACGCGGCCATTCAATGTTCCATGTGTCTCGCGTTCACTCACGTCCGATGAAAACGCCTGTGTTCGCAAGCCGACACGCTGAGGTACACGTATTCCGCCAATGCTACGCGAACCACACGGTTTTCCCTCTTTCTCGCACAGGTTTTGGTGGCACGCCGATTGCATGGAAACGATGAAGGCACCAAGTGCCGGACATAGCTGTTCACCTCGATCAGCTAATCTGAACGGTTAAATGCAACATAAAGACATCGAAGGAGTAGGTCATGCGAGTAGCCGTCGTGTGGAATCATGATCATACGGGCGTGATCAACCGGTTCGGTCACCCTTGTCAGGAGGAATACGGCCGCGAGATGGTGGAACGGATGGTGGCGGCGCTGCAAGGGCGCGGCCACGAGACACTGCTGTGCGAAGGCGATAAAGGACTACTCGCCACGCTCGAGCGGTTCATGCCACCTGATCCGCAAGCCCGCCCCTCCGGAATGGTCTTCAACATGGCCGCCGGAATACAAGGCGAGTGCCGTCTCACGCACGTTCCGGCTATGCTCGAGATGGCCGGCGTCCCATACACTGGATCGAGCCCGCTCGGGCATGGGGTGGCGCTCGACAAAGCTATCACCAAAAGACTCATCCGGGATCGCGGTGTGCCGACACCGAACTTCCGCGTGATGCGTACCGGCACTGAGAGCACCGAAGGTATTCGATTCCCAGTGGTAGTGAAGCCGCGCCACGAATCCCTCAGCTGCGGATTGCAGCTCGTGCATGAACCTGCTGAGTTGAGACGCGCCGTGGAAGGTATTGTCACGCAATATGAACAGGATGTCCTCGTGGAAGAATACATTGAGGGGCGAGAAATATACGTCGCACTGCTGGGAAATGGAGAACCCGAGGTGCTGCCTCTGATTGAGCTGGACTTCGGCGACCGTGAAACGCGTCTTGTGACTTGGGAAGACAAGCAGCACATGGCTGTCGCGGCGCCGCAGACCATTTGCCCGGCGCGAATCGATAGTAAGCTTGCGACGGCGCTGCGGGATATTTCGGTTGCGACCTTCCGTGCCTGCCAATGCCGGGACTATGCCCGCGTTGACCTCCGGATCGACCGGTCCGGCCGGCCTTTTGTGTTGGAGATCAACTCCATGCCGGCGCTCGGCGCGAACAGCTTTTATCCCCTGGTCGCGAGGGCCGCCGGACACAGCTTTCCTAGTTTGGTTAATCGCATGCTCGACATCGCCTACACGCGGTACTTCGGAGTCGGCATTCCCCAAGGCTGACGCCCGTCGAGTCGCGACCGCCGGGTGCAGCGTCGGTGACGAAGGCGACATAGAGAAAGCCGGCTCAGATCGCCGCATATCCGACACCCAAATTCAGGCGCCGGCGCTGGCGGTTGGCGTGATCCAGCGGGCAGGCGCGGCTTGTCGCTTTTGGCAATCTCCGCCGGCTTGATGGTCGACAAAGGCAATCAGCGTTTGAATGGCGTTCGAGCCCGTAAGCGGAAGCCTTAGGCAAGATCTCATTGGCTTGCCGAAACTGGCGGTTATCCGCCCTCCGCGAGCTTCTCCGCACCCGCGCGTGGGGTAAGCACATCGCTGTCCACATCCGCCCCTCCTCACCCAGTCCTTGAGCGTCTGCACCATGTAGCCGATTTTGGCCGCGATTGACGACATGGTCGCTCTCAGCGTGACTGGGGAGGTCCCCTCGTGATCCAAACCACCCGAACCGCGCTGGCCGGACCTCGGTTGAAATCGATTTGTTGTTTGATTGGCTCCTGCTTCTCAAAAGTTGGAGCGCCCCGCACGCGGCGCGGTTCATGGGAAATCCGCCGGCTTTCATCGAAAAGTAGCTGACGATGCCTACGACTGGTCGCATGTGCTTTGCCATCTTGAATGGAGTGCTTATATACGCGAGAAGAGCTTGCGCTCCATGGTGGTCAGGCGTTCCGGGCCTTTTTCCGTCACCAGCACCGTCTCGCTGAAGCCCATCC
>NZ_SADP02000337.1:0-388 GCF_004010375.2 Mesorhizobium sp. M2E.F.Ca.ET.209.01.1.1
AGTTGTTGTTTGCCGGCCGGGAATAGTTATCCGTACGATCGGTTTCGTCGGGCGCGAACATCGGCACGAACAGCGTCGCCGGTGTCGAGGTCGAGGCGGCCGTATCCTGGATATTGTAGGGATACGGGCGCGATTCCACGCAACCGCTCCAGCTTGCGATCGGGGCGTAAACTATGTTCGAGGAGCAGGAGCCGTTCGAGGTGGTGCACGACGAAATGCGCTGCATCCATTTGTAAAGCGAGAACCGCGTCAGCGGCTTGTCCTTCTGAGTCGGATCCCAGTCCGTGCCGCGCGCATACCAGATGCTGCCGACCTTCTCGACGTATCTCTGCGGCCAGGGGGAGTTGCCCTGCGTCATCGTCGTCCAGTCGAAATTCTCGTGCTGGAT
>NZ_SADP02000338.1:0-388 GCF_004010375.2 Mesorhizobium sp. M2E.F.Ca.ET.209.01.1.1
AACGAGATCGCGCTGCAGGAAACGTCCACTGCCGATCCGCTGCTGGACAGCCACATCGACGGCGAAGCCGAGCCGGAGCCACGCAAGGTGGAGGAGAAGGTGCCGCTTGCCAAGGTCGAATGGCCGGTGATGCCGGACCCGGCCACGCTGCAGCGGCAGGGCCGCGAGATGCAGGTCACCCGCCTGCCCGACGGCCAGGTGCAGGTGCAGATGCGCACCCCCGATACCAGCGACCAGCAGGTCTACACCTTTGCCCAGAAGCCGTGCTGGCAGCTGGTCAAGCGTGAGGACGAATCGATCTGACCCCTGAGCGACCGCTTGCGGGCGGTCGTGTGATTCACCCAAGGAGCACCGCATGCGTCTGTCTCCCGTTGCCCCCGTGCTGGCC
>NZ_SADP02000339.1:0-388 GCF_004010375.2 Mesorhizobium sp. M2E.F.Ca.ET.209.01.1.1
CGGGCGGCAACGGCAGCTCCGGCGGCAATGGCAGCGAGCATCACGACACAACCGGGCGTTCGGACGGCGGCCCCCGTTCATGCGGGACATAGTCGCGAGCCTCTTGCTGACGCGGCCCGGCTTCAAAGCGGATCGCGCTCAACGTGACGCGCTCAAGTTCATGCTTTGAGGCAAGTCGTTGCTCCAAGACGGCCGTGCAGCTGGTCGACAGGCATCAGCCGATTTCCAAGGCTCCGGCGATGGCCGGAAGCAGCGACCGCTCCCCTGCCCGCTCTACGGGCCGGTGCGGTAGGCGAAATCGTCGATCGCGGCCTGCCAGTAATGCTGCGTGCGGATCTCGAGCCGCGTGATGCGCCTGTAGTCGGCCGCGAAATAGACCAGACCGTTG
>NZ_SADP02000340.1:0-388 GCF_004010375.2 Mesorhizobium sp. M2E.F.Ca.ET.209.01.1.1
ATGCGATGGAAGCCTTCGGGCAGGACGTGCAACAAGAAGCGGCGAATGAACTCATCGGCCGCGACGGCCATGACCTTCTGCCGACTGCCGTGCCGATAGTCCTTCCAGCGAAAGGCGACTTTGCCGTCCTCGATGGCGACGAGGCGATTGTTGGAAATGGCGACGCGGTGCGTATAGCGGCCGACGTAGTCGAGGACCTGTTCGGATCCGGCGAATGGCGGCTTGGCATAGATGACCCACTCGGCCTTTCGTAGCGGCGCCAAATAGCGCCGGAAGGCCTCGCGCTCGCTCAAGGCTCGCAAGTCAGAGAAGAACTGCAACTGGCCGGCGTCGAATGCTTTCGCAAGATGCTCCAGGAACAATCGTCGGAACAGCCGCGAGAGCACCC
>NZ_SADP02000341.1:0-387 GCF_004010375.2 Mesorhizobium sp. M2E.F.Ca.ET.209.01.1.1
GGCAACAACCCGGCGCTGCGTGTCGCCGCCTCCGGCGCCGACGTCAAGCTGATCGGCCTGTCGAGCTATGTCAGGACAGGCGGCTCCTACATCGTCGTCAAGACCGATTCTCCGCTGAACACATTGCAGGACCTCAAGGGCAAGAAGGTCGCCTATCTTACCGGCACGGTGCGGCATTCAAATTTCAGCAAGGCGTTGAACAGCGTCGGCCTGACGACGAATGATGTCGAGGGTCTGAACCTGCCTTTCGAGGCATCCGGCCCGGCACTGCTGCGCGGCGACATCGACGCCATCGTCGAGACGGATTCGACGGCGGCCAAGCTGGTCGATACCAGCGAGGCCCGCATCCTCTTCGACACCGGCACCCATCCGGAATGGAACGTGCCC
>NZ_SADP02000342.1:0-387 GCF_004010375.2 Mesorhizobium sp. M2E.F.Ca.ET.209.01.1.1
GGCGACCACTGCCAAGCCCGGCGAAGCGCGCAAGCGGGCTATGTCGCGGGCCGGCGGCTCGCCAAAGTGGCGGCGATATTCGCGACTGAACTGCGTCGGGCTTTCGTAACCCACCTGGAAGGCCGCGGTCGTGGCGTCGATGTCCTGGACCAGCATCAGGCTGCGCGCATCCTGAAGCCTTAGCTGCTTCTGGAATTGCAGCGGCGTCATCGCCGTCACGGCGCGAAAATGCTCGTGCAGGCTCGACGGACTCATGCCTACTTCCGCTGCAAGCCGATCGATGCTGAACCGTTCCCGGAAGTTCTGCCCGATCCAGGCGATGGCGCGGCCGACCTGGGCCACCCGACCCTGGCTGGAGGTGATGTGGCGCATCCTGGCGCCGTCCGG
>NZ_SADP02000343.1:0-387 GCF_004010375.2 Mesorhizobium sp. M2E.F.Ca.ET.209.01.1.1
CCACCGCTGATTGTGCGAACGCGATCAAAAACCGGAACACCGCGCCTGGTTGCGACTCAGCCTTCCGCCGCCACCGGATGGAGGTGCGCGAAATCTTGGAAGAATTCGCCGTAGTCGCAGGTGATTTCCTCGCCGGCTGCGATGTCGCGGATGGCGGTGGCGCCGCCATATTGCGAGAAATCCGTGTTCGGCCGCTCGGCATGGTTCATGAAGCGGCCATTGTCGACCTCATAGACGATGAAGCCGGGCTTATCCGGGCTCGGATAGGCATAGCGGTCGAGCAATTCCCTCAAATGCGGGGGCGCGGCCTCATATTTGTCCTGCGGAATCAGCCGGTCGAAATCGGGATCGAGCCGCCAGATCGAGGCGCCTTTTCGGATCGGCTCG
>NZ_SADP02000344.1:0-387 GCF_004010375.2 Mesorhizobium sp. M2E.F.Ca.ET.209.01.1.1
CTGATTCACTCAGGGAGCCCCGGTTCGAAATGTATGATCGCGTCGAGGATCGTGCGGTAGAGACTGTCGACCTCTTCGTCTATTTCGGCCCGCTTAATTCCGATCGCCTTGGCGTTGGCAATGAGCTTGTGGGCGAGCTCGTCCACCTCCGCATGGGCAGTTTCGGGAACAGTGTTGGCGATCCACTGGTCCAGGAAGTTGCTGCCGCGCGCGCTCATTGACGCTTAAGCTTCGTCGCCGGCTTTGGTTCCTGCGAGGACAATTGCGCGGCTTTAAGCCGCTGCTCTCTCAATCGAGCGGTCTTATCGGCCCTTGCCTTCCGCTCCGCATCCAGCACAAGCTTGCTTTCCCGGTCGGCTCTTTCGATCCTTTCGCGATCGACCTTGC
>NZ_SADP02000345.1:0-387 GCF_004010375.2 Mesorhizobium sp. M2E.F.Ca.ET.209.01.1.1
CACCAACTCGGTTTGGCAACGATGATGGTACATGCCGTAGTAACGCGGCCGATAGCCGTCGTTATACATGCTGTAACGGTAGTGGTTGCGGCCGTAATACGGGCCATAGTCGGAGTAGTCGCGATAGTAGCGATGTCTGGGAACGTAGTAATCGTCATCATAGCCGTTCCCGATGCCGAGCGTGATGCTGGAGGCATTGGCGGGAGCGATTACCGCCCCCGCCGAAGCGACTGCTATCACCGATGCAAGCAAGAGTTTTTTCATGACAACCTCCTCTGTAAGGTGTGTCTAAATAAACGCCGGGGACGCGACCCTGTTCCCATAAATCGGTGGATCGATGGGTTCGCACCCTATGTCGTGGCGGCGGAAGCACCTCTCGCGGAGCTT
>NZ_SADP02000346.1:0-387 GCF_004010375.2 Mesorhizobium sp. M2E.F.Ca.ET.209.01.1.1
GTCGCGCAGGAAGTCCACCAGCTCGCCCACTTCTTCCTTGGCCTCGTCGCAGCCGGCGACGTCGGCGAAGGTGACCTTGATCTGGTCCTCGCCCTGCAGCTTGGCGCGCGACTTGCCGAAGGACATCGCGCCCTTGGCACCGCCACCGCCCCCCTGCATCTGGCGCATGATGAACAACCAGAAGCCGATGATCAGGATGACCGGCAGGAAATTCATCAGGATCGCGCCGAGGGAAATGCCGCTGGACGGCTCCTCCTGCACGATTTCCACGTTCTTGGTACGTACCACTTTGATCAGGTCCCGATCGAACGGCGCGGTGATGGTTGACGACTGCCCACCACGGGTTGTGTAGGTCAGCTGTCTGGTGCCGCCGCGCATGTCGCCGCC
>NZ_SADP02000034.1:0-56205 GCF_004010375.2 Mesorhizobium sp. M2E.F.Ca.ET.209.01.1.1
CGGGCCCCAGCTCATCCACGGTTTAGGCTACCTGAGGGGTGACGGGCTCTCGATCGCCGCCACGGATCAGGCAAACACCTGGTCCGTGGCACCCTCAACATGCACGATTCCAAACACACAAGGGGTGTTCCAACGGAGTGAGGCGTTGGCTTTCCCTGGAACACCCCTCATCCGGCCCCGCCGACCATCTCCGCCAGCCTGCGCACCGTGTTCCAGTTGCGCGACGTTCCGACGCCTAGGCGCTTGTGATTGGCGGCGGCGAGCAGCCGCGAGCTCGGCCGCTGGCGCGAAAAGACCAGCCAGATATCGCCGTCGACCAAAAGCACCTTCTCATCATCGGCCGCGCGAGCCTGAAGTCCCGATAGCGCTTCGTCGGCGACAGGCTGGCGCATCACCCGAATCGCGACCTGGTCGCCGGCTTCCGCCGATTCGGCAGGGAATGGATTGGACGCCGCAAGCTTCAACCAATCCTCTGCGCGGCGCACGATAATATCGACATGGCGGCCGAAAGTTTTCTCGAAGGCCTTTTCCAGACGACGCTCAAGTTTCGAAATTTCGCCTGCCCGCGCCTCGAAGACCAGGTTGCCGGTCGACACCAGCGTGCGGACATTGTTGAAGCCGAGGCCCTCGGCCATCGCCTTGAAGTCCGACATGACGAGGCGCCGGCCTTCGCCGAGGCCAATGCTGTAGAGCAGCGCGACATAGGTTTGCATGATGGGTCCGCACGGCCGGCTCGCTGGATGGAGCGGGATGTGTTGAGATTCAGGTCAGGCCGAGCCGGAGTCGAAGACGGGCGCGAAGCGACCAAACTGGGTGGGTTCCGAGAACCGGCCTACGCCGGCCGAAGCCTTGTCTTACTCCCTCGTCACTACCATGAACGCTTCGGCCGGCGTAGGCCGGAAGCGCAGGAAGCCGCCATTTGCAGGCCGGCCTCACCTGAGTATCAACACATCCTAAACCAGGCGCGACTGGTCCACTGCCGCCGAGATGAAGCTGGCGAACAGCGGGTGCGGCTCAAGCGGCCGGCTCTTCAGTTCAGGGTGGTATTGCACGCCGATGAACCAGGGATGGTCGGGATATTCGACCGTCTCCGGCAGCACGCCGTCGGGCGACATGCCGGCGAAGACCAGGCCGCAATCTTCCAGCCGCTGCTTGTAGTCGACATTGACCTCGTAGCGGTGCCGGTGGCGCTCGGAAATCTGCGTGTCGCCGTAAATGTCGGCGATTTTCGAGCCCTTGGCGAGTTCGGCCTGGTAGGCGCCGAGCCGCATTGTGCCGCCGAGATCACCCGTGGCACGGCGCTTCTCCAGCATGTTGCCTTTCAGCCATTCGGTCATCAGGCCGACGACCGGCTCGTCTGTCGGGCCGAACTCGGTCGACGACGCGTGATCGACGCCAGCCAGCGAGCGTGCCGCCTCGATGCACGCCATCTGCATGCCGAAGCAGATGCCGAAATAAGGCACTTTCCGCTCACGCGCGAACTTGGCGGCCAGGATCTTGCCCTCGGAGCCGCGCTCGCCAAAGCCGCCGGGAACGAGGATGCCATGCACCTTTTCCAGCCAGGGAGCGGGATCCTCCTTCTCGAAGATCTCGCTCTCGATCCAGTCGAGCTTGACCTTGACGTGGTTGGCCAGGCCGCCATGCGACAGCGCTTCGATCAGCGACTTATAGGCATCCTTGAGGCCGGTATACTTGCCGACGACGGCGATGGTTACCTCGCCTTCCGGATTGTGGATGCGCCTGGACAGCGCCTGCCACGGCTCCATGCGCGGCTTCGGCGCCGGATCGATGCCGAAGGCGGCGAGCACCTCGGAATCAAGCCCTTCCTGGTGATAGGCCATCGGCACGTCGTAGATGTGCGGCACGTCCAGCGCCTGGATGACGGCGCTTTCGCGCACGTTGCAGAACAGCGAAAGCTTGCGGCGTTCTTCCTTCGGGATCGGCCGGTCGGCGCGCACCAGAAGGATATCAGGCGCAATGCCGATGCCGCGCAATTCCTTGACCGAATGCTGCGTCGGCTTGGTCTTCAATTCGCCGGCGGTCGGGATGTACGGCATCAGCGTCAGATGCACATAGACCGCATTGTTGCGCGGCAGGTCGTTGCCGAGCTGGCGTATAGCTTCCAGGAACGGCATCGCCTCGATGTCGCCGACAGTGCCGCCGATCTCGCACAGCACGAAGTCGTAGTCGTCATTGCCGTCCAGCACGAAATGCTTGATCTCGTCGGTGACGTGCGGGATCACCTGCACGGTCGCGCCGAGATAGTCGCCGCGCCGCTCGCGCTCGATGATGTTCTTGTAGATGCGGCCGGTGGTGATGTTGTCCTGCTGGTTGGCCGAGCGCCCGGTGAAGCGCTCGTAATGGCCGAGATCGAGATCGGTCTCGGCGCCGTCATCCGTCACGAACACTTCGCCATGCTGGTACGGCGACATCGTTCCGGGGTCGACATTGAGGTAGGGATCGAGCTTTTTGATCCGCGCGCGATAGCCTCGCGCCTGCAGGAGAGCCCCAAGAGCTGCTGCGGCGATGCCTTTTCCGAGTGAGGAAACCACGCCGCCTGTGATGAATACATATCGCGCCATGGGAGTCATCGCTTAACGCGGCCTGATTGATTCCGCCAGAGAAAAAACCGCCGCGAAGGCTTTTTCCCAAAATGGCGCGGGTGCCTCCAGAGCATGATCCCGAAAAGTGGAAACCGGTTTTCGGGAAAGATCATGCTCCACAAGGAACAGCCTTGGATTCAGTCAAAACAAAAGGGCCGGCGGTGCCGGCCCTTTCGGCAGTACGATGAAAAACGTCAGATGATGACGACCTTGGTGCCGATCTTGACGCGGCTGTAGAGGTCCATGACGTGCTCGTTGATCATGCGGAAGCAGCCGTTGGAGGCGCTGGTTCCGATCGAGTTCGGCGCGATCGTGCCGTGGATGCGCAGATGCGTGTCCTTCTTACCGTCATAGAGATAGATGGCGCGCGCGCCGAGCGGGTTCTCGCCGCCGCCGGGCATGCCGTCCTTGTACTGGCCGTAATGCTTCGGCTCGCGCTTCTGCATGTCGAGCGTCGGGATCCAGCGCGGCCATTCCTGCTTGTCGCCGACCGCCACCGTGCCCTTGAACTGCAGGCCTTCGCGGCCAACCGCGATGGCGTAGCGGCGGGCAGTGGAAAACGACTCGACGAGGTAGAGGCGGCGAGCGCTGGTGTCGATGACGATGGTGCCCGGCTCATAGCCTGTGAACGTGACGTCCTGCGGCACGAATTCCGGCTTTACCTTGAAGGGCCGCTTGGCGTCCTTTTTGGCTAGCGCCGAATCAAGTGCGCGGGTCTCTGGCAGATAGCTGATCGAAGACACCGAGGCACCGCCGAAGAGGCCTGCGAACAGCCCGCCGCTGCTCGTCTGCTTCTGCCCGGGTTGCTCGCTGCGCAACTCGCCATTGTTGCCGGTGGCGGTGATGTTCATGGCTTCGGCGGGGATCGGCTCTTCGGCCTTGACCTGACCGAGCGGCGCTATCGGCTCCAGCGGCGCGAGGATATTGGTGGTCTTCTTGGCCGGTTTGGCGTCGGCGACTTCAGATGCGGCCGCCCCGCCACCCTTCTTGGCGATCCATTCCTGGCGCGCTGCGTCCGCCTTGGCCTTCGCCGCTTCCCGCATCGCCAGCTTGCGAGCCTCGAGCGCCTTTTCCTTGGCGGCCTCCTTGTCGGCCGCGATCTTGGCCTCGAGCTTGCTGATCTGCGCAAGGTCGTCCGAGGTTGGATTTTTCTTCTTCTTGAGAAGCCTCAGCTGCGATGCGTCGCTCTTGGCGGCGACGACTGGAATTGCGTCGGTCGTCTCTACCGACGGGGAAGTGGCCAGATTTGCCGGTCCGGCAAAGGCCGCGGAACCCATGCCGAGGACGGCACAGACTCCCAGGAGGATGAAGCTGCGAAGCTGCATGGCGAAGATCCGATTGTTCAAAAGCAAGTTGCCCACGGCGTCGCCCGGCGCCCCCCAAGGACGCCGATAATGTGCCGCGCGCAATCTATAATCGATTAGCCGTCACCGCCTCAAGCTGAGGCAGGCGCCACGCCCAGTTGAATCTTTGTGATCGGACGCGCATTTGCCGCGACTGTGTTCAAAGAACAACAGGTCGCGGCCCGGTCCTTGGCCGGCTATTGGTTCGGAACCTGCGGGGTGACCGGCAGTGTGACGCCGTTGGTTGCCGGCGCCGGCGCAGCCGGAGCAGGCGTTGTCGCCGGAGCCGGCGCAGGCGCAGTGCTGCCGTTGGCAAGAGGCGTCGTGGTCGTCGTACCGCCCGACGGAGCCGCGGGAGCCGTGCCGCTGGCCGGAGCCGCGGGCTTGGAGGTGCCCACCGGTCCATTGGAACCCGGCAGCTGGTTGAGCACGCCGCTGCCCTGGCTCGACGTCGCCGGACGGTCGAGAATGTCGATCGGCTTCTCGCCGTAGCGGGCAAGGATCGACAGCGCCAGCGATGTCACGAAGAACGCAGCCGCCAGGATCGCCGTCGCGCGAGTCAGCGCATTCGCAGCACCTCGCGCGGTCATGAAACCGGAACCGCCGCCGATGCCCAGGCCGCCGCCTTCGGAGCGCTGCAGCAGCACCACGCCGACAAGGGCGAGCACGACCATGAGGTGGATGACGATCAGTACGGTTTCCATAATTTATCCTGGCGAGGCCTTGCGCGGCCGCGCATACGACCGGTGTTTTGGAGGCGGCTCCTTACAATGCTTTGGCGGCATTTCCAAGCCCGTGGCCGGGAATATGGGAAGCAATGCGGCCAATACAACGATTTATGCCGCGGAAGCCCGGGCGACGGTCTCTAGGCAATGTTCATGTAGGCTTCCGCGATAGCGAGGAAGTCGGCCGCCTTCAGGCTGGCGCCACCGACCAGCGCGCCATCCACATTCTCCACGCCGAGCAGTTCCACCGCGTTGGACGGCTTGACCGAGCCGCCATAGAGAATGCGCATCCTGGCCGCGGCATCGCCGAGCAAGCCGGTCAGCTTGCCGCGGATATGCGCATGCGCCTCGGCGACGTCGGCCGCCGTCGGGGTCAGGCCGGTGCCGATCGCCCACACCGGCTCATAGGCGATGATGGTGTTCGCCGCGGTGGCGCTGCTCGGGACGGAGCCCTCGAGCTGACGCGACAATATATCGAGCGTGGCGCCCGCCTCGCGTTCGGCGCGCGTCTCGCCGATGCAGATGATGGCCACCAGCCCTGCCCGCCAGGCGGCCGAAGCCTTGGCATGGACCATCGCGTCGTCCTCACCGAACAGTTCGCGGCGCTCGGAATGGCCGACAATGACGTGGCTCGCGCCGGCATCCTTCAGCATCTCGGCGGAAATCTCGCCGGTAAACGCGCCGCTTTCCTTGGGATGGCAATCCTCTCCGCCGGCCCGCACCGGCGTGCGCGACAGGATCTCGGCCGCGCGCTGGAGCAACGTCGCCGGCACGCACACCACCGCTTCGGTCTCGGCGTCGAGTCCGCTCATGAACCCGTTGCCGATCGACCGCAGCTCGTTGAGCGAGGCGCTGGTGCCGTTCATTTTCCAGTTGCCGGCGACAAGCGGGCGGATTCCAGGGGTCATGGGACGCGTTCTCCGAGCGACATTAAGCAGCGCCCTCACTACCAAAATCAGGTCACAAAGCAATCGACAGTGGACCGGAAGGGCGCTATTGCGCTTGTTTCAAACTCGGCGCATGCGAAAATGCGCAAAACTCGGAAGTATGCATGCTTGGTATATTGAGAAGCGCGGCGGGCACCTGGGTCGCGAAGGCGTTGCTGTCCTTGCTGGTGGTGAGTTTCCTCGCCTGGGGCGCCACCACACGCATGGTGGGTGGCGTGCTGGGCGGCCATCACGCGGTGATCACCGCCGGCGGCACCGAGGTCTCGATCAACGAGTACCGCCTGGCCTATAATCGCCAGCTCAGCCTGCTTTCCCAGCAATATGGCCAGCGCGTTACCCAGGAACAGGCCAAGCTGCTCGGCGTCGACAATCAGGTGCTGGCGCAGCTCGTTTCGGGCGCCGTGCTCGATGAACAGGCGCGCAAGCTGGGCCTCGGCCTTTCCAAGGACCGGCTGGCGGAGCTGACGCGCGAGGATCCGGCCTTCAAGGGCCCCAGCGGCCAGTTCGATCGCCGCACCTTCGAGTATCTCCTTCGCCAGCTCGACATGCGGCCGGAGGACTATCTCAGGAACCGTTCGCAGGTGGCCGTGCGCCAGCAGATCGTCGAGGCGATCTCCGACGGCCTCAAGGTTCCGCAGACCTTCTTGAAGGCGGTCTCGCTCTATCGCGGCGAGGATCGCACGATCGACTACCTCGTGCTGCCCAAGACGCTTGTGCAGCCGATCGAGGCGCCGTCCGATAGCGCCCTCAACGCCTATTTCGACGCCAACAAGAAGAACTACGCCGCGCCGGAATACCGCAAGTTCTCCTATGTCCGGCTCGAACCGCAGGACATCATGGATCCGTCCGCGGTGACCGACCAGCAGGTCAGCGACGACTATAAGAAGAATGTCGCGCGCTACACGACGCCCGAGATGCGCACCATCGAGCAACTGGTGTTCAAGACGCCGGATGCGGCCAAGGCGGCTTTGGATTCGCTGAAGGCTGGCGCCACCTTCGACAAGCTCGTCACCGCCGAAGGCAAGACGCAGGCCGACACGCTGCTCGGCACGCTGTCCAAGGACAAGATCGCCGACAAGGCAGTTGCCGACGCGGCCTTCTCGCTCAATGCCAACGAGGTAAGCCAGGTCGTCCAGGGCGCCTTCGGTCCCGTGCTCCTGCGCGTCACCGAGATCAAGCCGCAGGTCGTGAAACCGCTTTCGGAAGTGTCCGACCAGATCCGCAAGGACCTGGCGCTCGGCGAGGCAAGCCGCATCCTGCTCGACGTGCATGACAGCTACGAGGACACCCGCGCCTCGGGCGCCTCGCTCGCGCAGGCCGCCGACAAGCTGAAGCTTAAGGTCGTCACCATCGACGCTATCGACCGCACCGGCCAGCGGCCGGACGGCACTGTTGTCAACGACCTGCCGCAATCGGCCGATCTCATCAAGGCGGTGTTCGCGGCCGAGCCCAACACCGAGAATGAAGCCCTGACGACCGCCGACAACGGTTTCGTCTTCTACGAGGTGCAGTCGATCACGCCGGCGCGCGACCGCACGCTGGACGAGGTCCGCAAGAAGGTCGTGGCCGACTGGACGGAAGCCGAGACCGAAAAGCGGCTCGACCAGAAGGCGCAGGAGCTCGAGAAGCGCCTCAAGGCCGGCACCACGCTCGGCGTCATCGCAGGCGAGCTCAAGCTCGACAAACAGACCAAGCGCGGCTTGAAGCGCGAAGCCGACGATGCCGATTTCGGCAAGGAGGGTGCCGCCGCCATGTTCGGCGTCGGCGAAGGCGGCACCGGCCTGATCCCCTCGCCCACCGGCGACGGCCAGATCCTGTTCAAGGTCGCCGAGGTCTTCGAGCCGGCTGGCGCCGACGGCAGCACCGTGCCGGACGAGGCGCAGAAATCCTTCGGCGCCGGCATGTCCGACGACCTGCTCGACCAGCTGGTGGCGCAGCTTCAGTCGCAATACAACGTCCGCGTCGATCCGAACGCCGTTTCGCAAGCACAGACACGATGAGCGCGCTGAAGACACACATAGCCAAGGTCGCGACCGGCACCGCGCTGTCTTTCGAAGAGGCGCGCGAGGCGTTCGACATCATCATGTCGGGCGACGCGACGCCCGGCCAGATCGGCGGCTTCCTGATGGCGCTGCGCGTGCGTGGCGAGACGGTAGGCGAGATATCCGGCGCGGTCGCCACGATGCGCGCCAAGATGCTGCGTGTCGAGGCACCGCACGGCGCCATCGACATCGTCGGCACCGGCGGCGACAATTCGCACTCGGTCAACATCTCGACCGCTTCGGCCTTCGTCATCGCCGCCGCCGGCGTGCCGGTCGCCAAGCATGGCAATCGCGGCCTGTCCTCGCTGACCGGCTCCGCCGATGTGCTGACGGCGCTGGGCGTCAAGATCGATATCTCGCCGGAGATGATCGGCCGCTGCATTCACGAAGCCGGTGTCGGCTTCATGTTCGCGCCGGCGCATCATCCGGCGATGAAGCATGTCGGGCCGACCCGCGTCGAGCTCGGCACGCGCACCATCTTCAATCTGCTTGGACCGCTGTCGAACCCCGCCGGCGTCAGCCGCCAGATGGTCGGCGTCTTCCTGCCGGAATGGATCATGCCGGTGGCCGAGACGCTGAAGGCGCTGGGCGCCGAGCACGCCTGGGTCGTCCATGGCGATGGCTATGACGAGATCACAACCACGGGCGAGACCCAGGTTGCGGAGCTTGCCGGCGGCGAGATCCGCACCTTCACCCTGACGCCGGAAGCCTTCGGGCTGAAGCGGCACACCAAGGAAGAGCTGCGCGGCGGCGACGCAGCCTATAATGCCAAGCAATTGCGCGATATGTTGGGTGGCGCCGCCGGCGCCTATCGCGACACGGTGCTGATGAACGCCGGCGCCGGTCTGGTTGTGGCCGGCAAGGCGACGACGCTTGCCGACGGTATCGCGGCGGCAGCGCAAGCGATCGACAGTGGCCGCGCTCTTGCGGTGCTGGACAAGCTTGTCGAGATTTCGAACGGATAAGGCCTTGTCGGACATCCTGCGCAAGATCGAAGCCTATAAGCGCGAAGAGATCGCCGCGGCAAAGGGGCGCGTGCCTCTGGCCGAAATCAAGGCGCGTGCGAAGGACGCAGACGCGCCGCGCGGCTTTCTCGCGGCCCTGGAGGCAAAGCGCAGGTCCGGGAACTTCGCGCTGATCGCCGAAATCAAGAAGGCCAGCCCTTCCAAGGGCCTGATCCGCGCCGATTTCGATCCGCCGGCGCTCGCCAAGGCCTATCAGAAGGGCGGCGCCGCCTGCCTTTCGGTGCTGACCGACGCACCGTCTTTCCAGGGCGCGCCGGAATTCCTGACGGCCGCGCGGGCAGCCGTGCGCCTGCCGGCCCTGCGCAAGGATTTTCTCTTCGACACCTATCAGGTCCACGAAGCGCGCGCCTGGGGCGCGGACGCGATCCTGATCATCATGGCTAGCGTCGACGACGCGCTGGCCAGGGAATTGGAAGCGACCGCCTTCGAGCTCGGCATGGACGCGCTGATCGAGGTGCATGACGAAAAGGAAATGCGGCGCGCGCTTACCTTGTCGTCGCGGCTGATCGGCATCAACAACCGCGATTTGAGAACCTTCGCGACCAGCCTCGATGTTTCGGAGCGTCTGGCCGCCATGGTGCCGGCGGACCGGCTGCTGGTCAGCGAAAGCGGCATCTTCACGCATCAGGATTGCCGCCGGCTGGAGAAGAGCAAGATCGGTACATTCCTCGTCGGCGAGAGCCTGATGCGGCAGGCGGACGTGGCCGCGGCGACCGAGCTTCTGCTGACGGGCAAGGCGCCGGCCGAGGCCATCTGAGCATGGCCCTCACCCATCTTGGCGCCAAGGGCGAAGCCAACATGGTCGATGTCGGCGACAAGGCTGAGACGACCCGCACGGCAATCGCCGAAGGTTTTGTCACCATGCGGCCTGAAACGCTGGAGATGATCCTGGCCGGCGACGCCAAGAAGGGCGATGTTCTGAGCACCGCCCGCATCGCCGGCATCATGGCTGCGAAGAAGACGCATGAGCTGATCCCGCTTTGCCATCCGCTGCTTCTGACCAAGGTCGCCGTCGAGATCGAGCCGGACCGCGCGCTGCCCGGCCTCAAGGTCACGGCGCTAGCCCGCGTCACCGGCAAGACCGGCGTGGAGATGGAGGCGCTGACCGCCGCCTCGGTCACCTGCCTCACCATCTACGACATGGCCAAGGCGGTGGATCGCGGCATGGTGATTTCCGGCATAAGGCTGGTCGAGAAAACCGGCGGCAAGTCGGGCGACTACAAGGCCGATTCCTGATGCCGTTGGTTCCGATCGCCGAAGCGCTCGAACGCCTGCTCGACGGCGCAGCACCGTTGCCCGTTGAAAGCATTCCGCTGGCGGAAGCAGCCGATAGGGTCCTGGCGCAGCCGGTTGTGGCACTGCGCACGCAGCCGCCCTTCAACGCCTCGGCCATGGACGGCTATGCCGCGCGTTCCGCCGATGTGGCCTCAGTCCCAGCCCAGCTGGAAGTGATAGGCATGGCACCTGCCGGGCGCGGCTTTGCCGGAACCGTCGGCGACGGCCAGGCGGTTCGCATCTTCACCGGCGCGCCGCTGCCTGAAGGCGCCGACACCGTCGTCATCCAGGAAAACGTCCGCGACCTTGGCAACCGCAAGGTCGAAGTAACGGAACCAACCGTACCAGGACGCAACATCCGGCGCCGTGGCCTCGATTTCGGCGAGGGCGACGTGCTGCTGGACAAGGGTCGCGTGCTCGATGCGGCGGCGCTTTCGCTGGCGGCTTCTGCCAACCACCCGAGCCTGAATGTCGTGCGGCGCCCGCTGGTCGCGATCATCGCCACCGGAGACGAATTGCTGCCGCCGGGCAGCACGCTCGGCCCCGATCAGATCATTTCCTCCAATGCCTATGGCGTTGCCGCCGCCGCGCAGTCGGTCGGCGCGCAGGCGCTCGATCTCGGCATCGCCGCCGACCGCAAGGAAGCGATCGCCGCGCTGGTCAGGAAAGCGGTCGAGGCGGCCGCCGACGTCATCGTCACGCTCGGCGGCGCCTCTGTCGGCGACCACGACCTGATCCATGACGTGCTCACGGGCGAAGGCATGCAGCTCGACTTCTGGAAGATCGCCATGCGCCCCGGCAAACCGTTGATGTTCGGCCGGCTTGGCAATATCCGCTGCATCGGCCTGCCCGGCAATCCGGTGGCAAGCATCGTCTGCTCGCAGCTCTTCCTGAAACCGCTGCTTGCTCGGCTCGGCGGCCGCGATTTCAGGCAGGACGTGCGAACGGCCCGGCTGGGCGCCGCGATGCAGGCCAACGATCTCAGGCAGGACTATGTGCGCGCCGTGGTGCGCGATGACTCCGGCACGCTGGTCGCGACCCCCTTCGGCATCCAGGACTCGTCGATGCTCAGGATGCTCGCCGACGCCAACGGCCTGATCGTGCGCGAGCCCTTCGCGCCGGCCGCGGAGATTGGCGCCGAATGCAGCGTGCTTATGCTGCGCTGATACATCGACAACGCCGATCATTATTCGTCCACCAGCATCCGCGTCAGGGGATGGTCCGGATCGGCGAGACCATCGACAACGTTGAAATGATGCCGATCCGGCTCGACCACTGAACCGGTGGCGGCACCGAGCCCAGTCCAGATGTTGGCGAGCAATGCGCTCTGGCGAAGAAATTCCGAGCGCTCGCCGCCGCCGACCCAACAGGTGATGCGGGCTCCCTGCCGGGGCCGCAGCAAAGCCGGGCTTTCGCTCAACGCTTCCCGCTCGTCGATATTCAGGGTCTCGTTCAGGGCGGTGAACATCAGCGGCCGGAGGTCGTGCAGGCCTGAAATCGAAACGACCTGACGGATGCGCCGCGCCACGCCGGGCCCCAGCGGCGAGCCCTCGGTCACCATGCGGCTGGCGAGATGTCCGCCGGCCGAGTGCCCGCTCAGTATCAGCGGACCGTCGACCATGGCCGCCGCCTTGCCGATCGCGGCCGCGATTTCATTGACGATGCCGCTGATCCTGGTCTGCGGGCACAGCGTATAGGAAGGCATGGCGACGGCAAAGCCGCGACCGACAGCGCCGGCGGCCAGATGCGACCAGGAGTTCTTGTGCGACTCCATCCAGTAGCCGCCGTGGATGAACACCACGAGCCCCCTCGGCACGGCGGACGGGAGGAAGAGATCGAACCGGTTGCGCGGCGCCTCGCCATAGACGATGTCGAGCCGCGCCCTGCTCTGCGCCAACAACTTTTCGCGAAATGCGTGAGCCGGGCCGTCCCAGGCAGCCGGCCAGCGGTCGCCGCCGGCGATGTTCGCGCCGTTGGCGTAGGCGTCATCCCAGTCGACAATGCGGTGTCCCAGCACCGTCCCCTCCCGCGATCAGATCGATTTCGAGTTGTCTTTGTTCGGCATGCCATTCGAAGTCACGTGACGGCCTCCTTGACCGCATAGCGGGCCTCTTGCCAGGCGCCGGTGCGCAGGATGTCTTCCAGCACCTCGACGGCGTCCCAGACGTCCCGGTAGCCGACATAGAGCGGCGTGAAGCCGAAACGGACTGTCGACGGCGCTCGGAAATCGCCGATCACGCCGCGCTCGATCAAGGCGCGCATCACCTGGTAGCCATGCGGATGGGCGAACGACACCTGGCTGCCGCGTTCGGCGCCGTCGCGCGGGCCTTCCAGCTCGAGACCCAACGCGCCGCATCTAGCTTCGACAAGGCGGATGAACAGATCCGTCAGCGCGACGCTCTTCTCGCGCACGGCCGTCAGGTCGACTTCGTCCCAAAGATCCAGCGCGCCTTTCAGCGCCCGCATCGACAGCACCGGCTGCGTTCCGCACAGGAACCGCCGGATGCCTGAGCCGGCGGCATAACCCTGTTCGAACGCGAACGGCCTGGCATGCCCCCACCAGCCGCTCAGCGGCTGGCTAATGTCGCCATGGTGGCGGGTCGCGGCATAGATGAAGGCCGGCGCGCCCGGCCCGCCATTGAGATATTTGTAGGTGCAGCCGATCGCGAAATCGGCATTCGAGCCGTCGAGATCGACCGGCAGGGCGCCGGCCGTGTGGCAGAGGTCCCAGACGATCAGCGCACCGGCGTCATGGGCCTTGCGGGTCAGGGCGGCCATGTCGCGCAGCCGGCCGGACTTGTAGTTGACGTGGTTGACCAGGATGACGGCAACATCGTCGTCGATCAGGTCCTCGATCGTCGGGGCATCGACGCCTTCGAGCCGCAGCACCGTGCCGGGCCGCGTCGAGGCCACCCCTTCCGCCATATAGAGGTCGGTCGGGAAGCTGTCGCCCTCGGCAACGATCACCGGGCGCTCGGGCCGCATCGCGAGCGCCGCATGCAGGACCTTGTAGATGTTGATCGAGGTTGTGTCGCACACCACCGTCTGGCCAGGCGCGGCGCCGATCAGACGCCCGAGCCGGTCGCCCAGCTGGACAGGCATGTCGAACCAGCCGGCGGTGTTCCATGCGCGGATGAGATCCCGCGCCCATTCCTGCTTCGCTGACTTCTCGATCTCGCTGAAGACGTTGATTGAAGCAGCGCCGAGCGAATTGCCGTCGAGGTAAATCACCCCTTCCGGCAGAACGAAGCGATCGCGCAGGGCGCGCAGCGGGTCCGCGGCATCCATTGCCTCGACCTCGGCAAGATCGGGAATTCCCCTCATTGTGCTACCGCCTCCGCTTCGAACCGTGCCGCTACATCCTCAGGCGACCGAGGAGTTGTCTCATCACCGTCAGCGGCACGGCAAGAACCTTCTGTCCTGTGTTAGCTGGTCCATAGACGGCAAAGGCTGAGGGCCGGAATCGTCGCCAAGGTTGGCATTTTGGGTTCGTTTCGTTCACGGTACGGTGCATGCATGAATGAGCCGACGCGAAACCCTCGGTGCCTCAGCGACGGTGTCGCCTCTCAATTTCAGCTTAAGGAGAATTGCAAAATCGAGCGGAATCAATGACACAGCCCAGCCGCCGGCGGCCGGGCACCGTCGGATGCAACATTCTTTCGGCAGCCTTAAGAAATTCATTAAACTTTAAACGGTTGCGGAACACAACTGGAACAGATAGTGTTTGTTCTGGGTTTGTTTTTCTGATTCTGGTTTCGGAACCCATGGGGGCCGCCAATGCTGACGCGCAAACAACATGAACTCCTGATGTTCATCCATGAACGCCTGAAGGAGAGCGGGATTCCTCCATCCTTCGACGAGATGAAGGAAGCGCTGGACCTGGCCTCGAAGTCCGGCATCCACCGGCTGATCACGGCGCTGGAAGAACGCGGCTTCATTCGCCGGCTGCCAAACCGGGCGCGCGCGTTGGAGGTCTTGCGGCTGCCCGACTCGATCGCGCCCGGCCTGAATGCCGCAAGGAAATTTTCGCCAAGCGTCATCCAGGGCGGCCAGGGCAATCTAAGCCGCCAGGTCAAGCCGGCAGCGCCTTCGCGTACGCCGACGCCGAGCAATGACGACGACGCCGTTTCGGCCGTGTCCATTCCGGTGATGGGCCGAATCGCCGCCGGTGTTCCGATCGACGCCATCCAGCACCAGACGCATTCGATCTCGGTGCCGCCGGACATGATCATGGGCGGCGAGCATTATGCGCTGGAGGTCAAGGGCGACTCGATGATCGAGGCCGGGATCTTCGACGGCGACACCGTCATCATCCGTAACGCCAGCACGGCGAGCCCGGGTGAGATCGTTGTGGCGCTGGTCGACGATGAGGAAGCGACGCTCAAGCGCTTCCGCCGCAAGGGCGCCTCGATCGCGCTGGAGGCTGCCAACCCGGCCTACGAGACCCGGATCTTCGGACCGGATCGGGTCAAGGTGCAGGGCAAGCTCGTCGGGCTGATCAGGCGCTACTGATCCGGCTGCGAGGGCTTGGCCCTCTCAGGGCTTTTCATAAGGCGGCAGCCCCCTCGCCTCGCGCGAGTATTTGCGCTGCTCGTGCCAGGGCCGATATGGCTTTTCGACGGCATATTGGATGGCTGGGCGGGCCGTTGCCGATTGTGGATCGAAGAAGACGGCGGCGCTGCCGTCACGCGCCAGCTGGCGCTTGGTGACGACAAGCACACGCGGATCCCAGCAGGGATTGTAGGCCGTCGCATCGTTGATGACGATGAGGTCGGCAAAGCCGCAGGCAGGCCGGGCGCTGTCGCGGTTTTCGGCAAGCGCGACGATCGCGCCGGAAGGGTGCCGGCCGATGCAGAGGTCACCGGTGCAATAGAAGGGCGATCCTGGTGGCAGGTCGACAGGATCGGCGATGTCGAGAGCGTCTTTGGCAAACGTCTCCGGCGGCACGATTTCCTCGGCTTTCAGCGCCCGCTTCCAATTGTCGGTGGTGAACTCGTTGGAGCGTTCGCGGTTGACGGCAAGTTCGCCGCCGCCGATCGGCATCGCCACCAGATGCGCATCCTCCGAGATCAGCACATCCGGCGTGCGCACATGCGGGATCGCCAGCAGCGCGGCGAGGGCGAAGGGAACAGCGGCGAGCCTTAGCCAGGTGGTGGCCATGGTCGCGATGACCAGCGCGATTGTCGCCAGCAGCACCGACTGGATCGAGATCAATCCCACGGCATCGACCGGCGAGCGCTCGGAAATCCATGCCGAAATGGCAATCATCGCTGTCAGTCCCTTGCCCATCACATAGAGGAAGGGACCGTCGAAGCCGAACGGCATGGCGAGCGCGCTCAACACGGCGAACGGCATGACGATCAGCGAAACGATCGGCATCACCGCGAGGTTGGCCAGCAGGCTGAGCGGCGACACGCGTTGGAAATGCCAGATCGCAAACAGCAATGTCGCGCTGCCCGCAATGAGCGAGGTTACAGCGGCGCCACCCACGCCAACCGCCAGTTTTCGCGACAGGTATCCGAGGAACGAATGCTTTGCCAGCGGCGCGGTCGCTTTGCCGGCGCGATAGTCGGCAAAGCCGGCATAGGCCCCGACCAAGGCAGCGGTGGCGGCGAAGGACATCTGGAAGCTCGGGCCGACCACTTCATGTGGCGACACAAGGATGACGGCAATCGCCGAGATCGCCAGGTTGCGCATCGTCAGCGCCGCGCGGTCAAAGAGCACCGCGATCAGCATCACGGCGAGCATGATGAAGCTCCGTTCGGCCGCCACCACGATGCCGGAGATGACGAGGTAAGCGGCAATCGAGGCAAGCGCGATCGCAGCGGCGTATTTCTTCACCGGGCGGCGCGACGAGAAATCCGGAAACAGCGCGAAAGCGCCGCGCAGCAGGAACATGATCGTGCCGGCCACCAGCGCCATGTGCAGACCGGAGATCGAGATAATGTGGTAGATGCCGGTGCGTCGCATCGACTCGTTGATCGCTTCCGGAATGCCGGCGCGCACGCCGACGATCAGCGCCGCCGCGATCTCGCCTTCGGACCCGCCGATGCTGCTCCGGATGTGGTCGGCGATCCCTTCGCGCGCGTTTTCTATGGCCGATGCAATGCTTGCGCCCAACAGCACCCCCGTTGGCGCAGACGGAGTCGGTGCAATCAGCTTCGGGTCGCCCAGGAAAAAACCGCTGCCACCTATTCCGGCAAAATAGCTATCGAAGGAATAGTCGTAGCTGTCCGGCCGAACTGGGCCGGTCGGCGGCAGCAGCTTGACATAGCCGGTGAGCATCGACCCGGCCGTCATGCCGGGCGGGATCCTGCGCGCCGACAGCCGAACGCGGTCCGGCGCGTAGCGCAGCGTCGGATGCTCGGCGGACATGACGTCGATGGTCAGCCGCACACGGCCATTGGCCATCGCTTCGGCGGTGACCAGGCGGCCGGTCAGCCGTGTCTGGATTTCGGAACCCAGCATCGGGGTCGCCATCCGCCAGGTCTCCACCTTGGCCGCGAGAAACCCGAGCGCGCAGAAAAGCGATGCCATGAAGACAAGATGCGTTTTCTGCCAGGAGCGCGACACCGCCGCGCAAAGAGCCATCAGGGCCACCGCCGCAAGCGGCCTATAGAGATCGGGCTCGGTGCTCAGCGAGAAGTAATAGATGACGCCGGCGGCCAGAAACACCGGCACCAGCAGGAAGCCGACGCCGCGGTCGAGTTCCGTGGCGGCAGCGACGGCAACGCTTCGGCGCAGCGCAGGAAGCGAAACGGTGCCAAGCTGTTTTCGGATCCTGCCGACGATGGCTGTTGGCGAGGCTGGCTGCAGCGCACCGCCACCGGGCGGCGGTAGCTCGGCGGGCGGATGGAGTTCCGGAAGCGAAACCGGCGGTTCTTCGGCAGGCGCGGCATGAGCAAACATCAGGCGCTCGCTGACGCCAGCTGTCGTTTCCCCGCCCTCCCTCACGCCCCGGCCACGTCCAGCCATCGGGTCTGCCCCTTGCGCCCCAGACCGCCTATGGTACATGAACGCCGATCGCGTGGAAGTCTGCGCGAAACATGCATTTTTTCAGGTGCTTCTTCGAGAGTTCCATGTCCGACAAGGTCGTCACCCGTTTTGCCCCCTCGCCTACAGGCTACCTGCATATTGGCGGGGCGCGCACGGCGCTGTTCAACTGGCTCTATGCCAGGCACACCGGCGGCACGATGCTGCTGCGCATCGAGGACACCGATCGCGAGCGTTCCACGCAGGCTGCGACTGCCGCCATTCTCGACGGACTGACCTGGCTTGGCCTTTCCTGGGATGGCGAGGCCGTATCGCAGTTCGAGCGCGCCCCGCGCCATCGCGAGGTGGCCGAGGAGCTCGTGCGCTTGGGCAAGGCCTACTACGCCTATGAGACGCCGGCCGAGCTCGAGGCAATGCGCGAGGCGGCCCGCGCCAAGGGCCTGCCGCCGCGTTACAACGGCCAGTGGCGCGACCGCGATCCGTCCGAGGCGCCGGCAGGCGTCAAGGGCGCGATCCGCATCAAGGCGCCGACCGAGGGCGTGACGATCGTCAACGACCGCGTTCAGGGCGAGGTTCGCTTCCCGAACAAGGATCTCGACGACTTCATCATCCTGCGTTCCGACGGCGTCCCGACCTACATGCATGCCGTCGTCGTCGACGATCACGACATGGGCGTCACGCACATCATCCGCGGTGACGATCACCTGACGAATGCCGCGCGCCAGACGGTGATCTACAACGCCATGGGCTGGGACGTGCCGTCGATGTCGCACATCCCGCTGATCCACGGCGCCGACGGCGCCAAGCTGTCGAAGCGGCACGGCGCGCTCGGCGTCGAGGCCTACCGCGCCATGGGCTATTTGCCGGAGGCGCTGCTCAACTATCTGGCCAGGCTCGGCTGGAGCCATGGCGACGATGAGGTGATGTCGATCAAGGACATGGTCGCCTGGTTCGACATCGGCGACGTCAACAAGGGCGCTGCCCGCTTCGACTTCGCCAAGCTCGAGGCGCTGAACGGCGTCCATATGCGCAAGATGGACGACCAGGCGCTGTTCGACATCTTCGTCGCCACCTTGCCCTACCTCGAAGGCGGTCCGGCGCTCGCCGCAAAGCTCGATGACAAGCGCAAGGCGCAGTTGCTTGCCGCCATGCCCGGCCTCAAAGAGCGCGCCAAGACCCTGGTCGAGCTGGTCGACGGCGCGGCTTTCCTGTTCGCCGAGCGGCCACTGCCCCTGGACGAGAAGGCGGCGGGCTTGCTCAACGCTGATGCGCGCGCGATTCTGCGCGGCGCGCATGGCGCGTTGTCTTCCGTTCAAGGCGAGTGGAGCGCGGCCTCGGCGGAGGCTTCGATCCGCGAGTTCGCGCAGGCCGGCGGGCACAAGCTCGGCGCCGTGGCCCAACCGCTGCGGGCCGCGCTGACCGGCCGCAGCACCTCGCCCGGCGTGTTCGACGTGCTTGCCGTGCTGGGCCGCCAGGAAAGCCTGGCGCGCATTGGAGATCAAATCGATTAGGAGCGAGCTGGCCCAAAAAGATTGGCATTGAAAGGTGTGTTTCGCAGTGCAACATTAGGCCTTGGCCCAATCTGGCACGCACCTCCTAAAATGCGGTGGCGAGTTCGCGCATTCCGGTGACTTCGACGTGCCGTTTGCAGGAATTGCCTTGCCGGCATGAGGATACAAAAGGAGTTTGAGAATGAGCGAAGCTGCGACAAAACTGGAACCGGGCAGCAAGGCGCAAGGGTCGACCGCCAGGCTCGAACTCGCCGGCAAGACGCACGAATTCAAGGTGCGAAGCGGCTCGACCGGACCTGACGTGATCGATATCGGCGCGCTTTACAGCACGACCGGCGCCTTCACCTACGACCCCGGCTTCACCTCCACCGCAAGCTGCGAGTCGGCGATCACCTTCATCGACGGCGATGCCGGCATCCTCTTGCATCGCGGCTATCCGATCGACCAGCTTGCCGAACATGGCGACTTCCTCGAGGTCTGCTACCTCCTGCTCTACGGGGAACTCCCGACCAAGGCGCAGAAGGAGGATTTCGACTACCGCGTGACCCGCCACACCATGGTGCATGAGCAGATGTCGCGCTTCTTCACCGGTTTCCGCCGCGACGCGCATCCGATGGCCGTCATGTGCGGCGTGGTTGGAGCGCTGTCGGCCTTCTATCACGACTCGACCGACATCTCGGACCCGTATCAGCGCATGGTCGCCTCGATGCGCCTGATCGCCAAGATGCCGACGATCGCCGCGATGGCCTACAAATACCACATCGGCCAGCCGTTCATTTATCCGAAGAACGAGCTGAACTTCGCGGCCAACTTCCTGCACATGTGCTTCGCCGTGCCCTGCGAGGAGTACAAGATCAACCCTGTTCTGGCACGTGCCATGGAGCGCATCTTCATCCTGCACGCCGACCACGAGCAGAACGCCTCGACCTCGACCGTTCGCCTTGCCGGCTCGTCGGGCGCCAATCCCTTCGCCTGCATCGCCGCCGGCATCGCCTGCCTGTGGGGCCCGGCGCATGGCGGCGCCAACGAAGCGGCGCTCAACATGCTGGGCGAGATCGGCCATGTCGATCACATCCCGGAGTTCATCGCCCGCGCCAAGGACAAGAACGATCCGTTCCGGCTGATGGGCTTCGGCCACCGCGTCTACAAGAACTACGATCCGCGCGCCAAGATCATGCAGAAGACCGCGCATGAGGTGCTGGGCGAGCTCGGTATCAAGGACGACCCGTTGCTCGACATCGCGATGGAGCTGGAGAAGATTGCGCTGACCGACGCTTACTTCATCGAAAAGAAGCTCTACCCGAACGTCGACTTCTATTCCGGCATCACGCTGAAGGCGCTGGGCTTCCCCACCACCATGTTCACCGTGCTGTTCGCGGTTGCCCGCACCGTCGGCTGGATCGCGCAGTGGAAGGAAATGATCGAGGATCCGCACCAGAAGATCGGCCGTCCGCGCCAGCTCTACACCGGCGCCACGGAACGCGATTACGTGCCGATTGCGAAAAGGTAATCGAGCGAATAGCGAGATAGCGAGTAGCGAATAGGGGAAGAAGGGCAAAGCCGACACAGCCCTACTCGCTATTCGCTACTCCCTATTCGCTTTCTTGATGCACCCCATCACCACTTCCGCGGCGATCTCGCCAGAGGGCCGCTCGGTCGCCATGCGCCGGGCAATTTCAGCAAAGCCGGCCTTTTGCCAAGCGCGCATGCCGGTGTCGGCAAACAGGGCCTCAAGTTGCCGGGCAAGGTTCTCCGGCCGGACATACTGATCGTAGAATTCCGGAACCAGCGTGCGGTCGGAAATCAGGTTGGGCAACAGGGCGGACCAAGTCGTCACCATATGCTGCAGCAGCTGGCGCGCAATCGGATCGAGCTTGTAGCAGGAAACCATCGGAACGCCGGCAAGCGCCAACTCGAGCGACACCGTTCCCGACGCGATCAATGCCGCATCGGCCTTGCCGAAGGCCTGCCATTTGCGCTCCGGCTCGGTGATGATTTCCGGCTTGTCGTCCCAACTGGCGACCGAAGCCTTCACCAGCTCGGTGACATGCGGCACCGTCGGCAACAGCAGGCGCAGGCGATGGCCGCGTTGGCGCAGCGCCGACATCGCCTTGCCGAAGGGTTCCATCAGCCGGCGGACCTCGCCGCGGCGCGAGCCGGGCAGCACCAGCAGCGTCTTGACGCGGTCGTCGGAGAGGTCGCGCGGCTGGCTCTGCGCCTTGGCGGCGCCAAGCACGCCCGGATCCCGCGTCAGCCGGTGACCGACATAAGTGCCCGGTGGTCCGCCGAGACGGGCAAGCGCCTTCACCTCGAACGGCAGGATGCACAGGATGTGGTCGACATAGGGCTTCATCGCCACCGCCCTGCCCGGCCGCCAGGCCCATACGCTCGGGCAGACATAGTGAACGATAGGGATGGCGGGCGCCGTTGCGCGGACCTTCCTCGCCACGCGCAGCGAAAAGTCGGGACTGTCGATGGTGACGAGGCAATCAGGCCGCTCGGTCGCGATCGTCGCCGCGGTCTGGCTGATGCGACGCATCAGCCGCGGCAGGTCGCGCAGCACCGCGCTGAAACCCATCAGCGCGATCTCTCCGCCGTCGAACAGCGGCGTCAGCCCCAATTGCTGCAGGTGCCGGCCACCGATGCCGACAAGCTGAACCTTGCGGCCAGTCGTACGCTCGAGCGCCCGCACGATATCGGCACCGAGCAGATCGCCGGATTCCTCGCCGGCGACGATCGCGAGCTTGAGCGGCTTGTCAGCGGCCATCAGCCGGCTCCCGTTTGACCAGCTCCGTCGCGGGCAGGCCGACGATGAACAGGCCAAAGTCATTCGCGCGGGCAAGCGTGATCGGGCCTTCAAGGATAAGCGAACGGCCGGCCTCGACGGCTATGCCGGCAAGGCCTGCCGCATGCGCGGCCTCGATCGTCTGCGGGCCGATGGTGGGCAAGTCCGCCCGCAATTCCTGACCCGGCTTGGCGCATTTGACCAGCACGCCGCGCGTCTTGCCGGCGAGCCTGCCATGGTTGCGCAATTGCCTTGTTCGCTCGAGCAGTCCGTTGGTGCCTTCGATGCCTTCCAGCGCGATCGCCCGGCCGCCGATCGCGACCGCGGCCTGGCCGATATCCAGCGCGCCGATCGCCTTCGCCGCAGCCCGCGCCGCCTCGATGTCACGCCAGTCGGATTTGCGCGGCTCCGCCTTGGTCAGCGGGCCGCCGCCCGCAAGCAGTTCAGGCACGATCTCGTGCGCTCCGACGACCTTGATGCCCCGCTTTTCCAGAAAGCGCGTCAGGATCTTCAGCAAGCCATCGTCGCCGCGCGCCAGTCCCATGACCACTGTAGGCACGACGGCCAGCAGGCCAAGGCTCAGCCGCATGCCAGTCAATTTCGGCCTGCGCCTGATCTCGCCGGCCAGCACGAGATGGCTGATCCGTTTGCGCTTTAGCAGCGGCACCAGCGAGCCGAAGTCTTCAAGAGCAAGCTTCTCGGTTTCGTAAACGGCGAGGTCCGACTCGCGGTCGACCTCGCCCTCGGCCGCGATGATGACAGGCGGGTACCCTTGTTTTGCCAAGCTCGCGGCGACTTCCACCGGCAGACTGCCGCCGCCGGCGATAATGCCGATCCTGGCGCCCGGCGCGAGGTTTAGTTTCGTCCCGGCCGCCTCAGCCTTCGTCATCTGCATCGTCGCCGCCACCCTTCAGCGGCGGGACCGCATAGTGCCGCTTGCCGCCGCTGGCGATGAAGTCGATCATCTTCGTGGCGGCAGGAGACGAGGAGCCGAATTCCGCCCTGGCGAGATCGATATTCTCCGCGACGCTGCGGGAACGGTCGAAAATCGACCGGTAAACCTTACGTAGCAGGTAGATTTCCGAGCGCGCCAGGCCGGAACGCTTCAGCCCGACGATGTTCAGGCCGCGCAGCTTGGCGCGATTGCCGGCGGCGATCGCATAGGGAATGATATCGCCGACAACCGCCGAGCAGCCGCCGATGAAGGCGTTGTCGCCAATGCGCACGAACTGGTGAACGGCGGTCAGGCCGCCGATATAGACGTTGTCGCCTATCTCGCAATGGCCGCCGAGCGTCGCGCCATTGGCGAAAGTCGCGTTCTTGCCAACGACGCAATCATGGGCGATGTGGGCATAGGCAAGGAAATTGCCGTTGTCGCCGACACTCGTCTCGCCACGGCTGGAATCGGTGCCGACATGCATCGTGACGGCTTCGCGGATGGTACAGTTCTCACCGATGACGAGCGTGGTGCGCCCGCCCTTGTGCTTGGTGTTCTGCGGCGGCGCGCCGAGCGTCGCCATCGGATAGACTTTCGTCCCCGCTCCGACGGTCGTGGCACCCATCACCGACACATGGCCGACCAGCTCGACGCGGTCGCCGATGATTGAATCGGCGCTGATATGGCAGAAGGGTCCGATGCGGACGCCCTCGCCGAGCCGGGCTCCTTCTTCGACGACCGAGGAAGGATGGATGAATGTCGCGACTTTCATGAGCATTTCGAACCGTCAGCCGGTAACCATCATGGCCGAAACCTCGGCTTCTGCCGCCTTCGCGCCGTCAACCATCGCCTCACAGACGAATTTCAGCAGGTTACCGCGTTTCTTGATCTTCTTGACGTGGATCCTGAGCTGGTCTCCTGGAACCACCGGCTTGCGGAATTTGGCGTTGTCGATGGTCATGAAATAAACCAGCGAGGGCTTTTCAGCATTGAGGGTGCGAATGCAGATCGCTCCGGCGGTCTGGGCCATCGCCTCGATGATCAGCACGCCGGGCATGACCGGCTGTTGCGGAAAGTGGCCCTGGAAATGCGGCTCGTTGATGGTCACGTTCTTGATGCCGACGGCGGATTCGTCGCCGTCGATGTCGACGATGCGATCGATCAGCAGGAACGGATAGCGGTGCGGCAGGAGCTTCATCAGCCCCATGATGTCGACCGCCTCGAGTGTAGTTGCCACCATATCAGCCATTTCCGTCGCCTTGCTTGCGCGTCCTGGCCATCTTGCGCAGCATCGCTATCTCGCGCATGGCTTCCGCCATCGGCTGTGCCGGATAGCCTCCCCAAATCTCGCCTGCCGGCACGTTGTTCATGAATCCACTTCTCGCAGCAAGCTTGGCCCCCGGCCCGATGGTCAAATGATCGGCGAGGCCGACACCGCCACCCATGGTGACGTTGTCGCCGACGACGACGGAACCGGAAATACCCGAAAGGCCCGCTATAATGCAATTGCGGCCGATGCGAACATTGTGGGCGATCTGCACCAGATTGTCGATCTTGGTGCCTTGGCCGATGATGGTATCGGACATCGCGCCGCGGTCGACGGTCGAATTGGAGCCGATCTCGACGTCGTCCTGGATAATGACGCGACCGATCTGCGGCACGCGTTCAGGCCCCTTGGCGCCGCCCACGAAGCCGAAACCGTCCTGGCCGATCCTCGCGCCGCCATGGATGATGACACGATTGCCGACAAGTGCATATTGGATGCTGGCGCCCGGACCGACGAACCCGTCGCGGCCGATCTGGCAGGAGCGGCCAACAACGGCGTGAGGCGCGATGACCGTGCCGCTGCCGATGGACACGCCGGGACCGATCACGGCGCCCGCTTCGACGATCACCCCTTCCTCGATATGTGCGGACGGATCGACGAAGGCATGCGCCGAGATGCCGGTTTCTCCGGTCATTGGCCCCGGAGTTGCCGCATGCGGAAACAAAAGGCGCCCGACCATCGCGAAAGCCTGTTGCGGGCGAGGATGCATAAGCACCGCGACCCCTGGCGGTGCCTTGCTGGCAAAATCGGCGGGGCACAGGACCGCGGCCGCCCTCAGCGACTGCATCAGCGCGAAATTGCGCTTGCCGTCGACAAAGACGAGCGCGCCGTCGCCGCCCTCATTGGCGGGAGCGAGCGCCTCAATGGCAATTTCAGCCTGGGCGGTATCAAGCAGGCTGGCGCCGGTCAGATTCGCGACCTCGCCAGCCGTATACCGGCGTGAAGGCGCGAAGAACACCGGATCGGTCATTCCAGAAGCAATATCCAGCTGGGTCGGATCAGTCTAGTCCGGGCCGTCAGCCGGCCCGGAAACTCGCGACCACGAAATCAGAAGCGGGTCGCGATGCCGAAGTTGAATTCCTGCACGTTGTCGGTCGACTCTTTCTTGACCGGGATCGCATAGTCAATGCGGATCGGGCCGAACGGCGAAGCCCACATCAGGCCGACACCGACTGAAGCGCGGAGCTTCATGCCCACAGACGACTGATCGACCAAGCTCGGATCAAGCTTGTTGCCATAAAGGGTTGCGGCATCGGCAAATACCGCACCGCGCAATCCGAAGCTCTCCGGAATGACTGGGAGCGGGAACTGAGCCTCCGCCGAAGCATTGAAATAGGTTGTACCGCCGAGATGATCGCCCGCCCCGTTGCTATCGACAGGACCGATACCGCCATATTCGAAACCGCGGATCATGCGGTCGTTGCTCTGGAAGTGGTCAAAGATGCGTAGATCACCACTGCCGTAGCCAGCAATGTACCCAGCGCCGCCCGAGACGAGACCGACAAGGTCAAGCTGCTCCGACAAGGTCTCATAGACGCTCGCACGCCCAGTCACCTTCACCCACTTGGCATCGCCGCCGAGGCCGGCAAATTCGGTGGTACCGGTGATGTAGAGACCCTCATGCGGGTTCTTCATGTCGTCAATAGTGTTGTAGACAAGACCCAGGCTGACCGATGATTTCAGCCACGGGCTTTCTTGTATACCATTCACAATCGCTTGCGAAATATTGCAACCCGCATCAGGTATCCCGTCGCCATTTTGGTCGCAGCTATCGTCCAGCGAGTATTTTTCCTGCGAGATATTGTACGCCAGCTGTGTCGAAATGCTGTCGGTAATCGGCAGGCCGAACCGAACGGTCGCGCCGGTGGTGTCCGTATCGTAGTGGTCGTACTCGCGCGTCGACTTGTATATATCGAAACCCGCCGCGATTCGCCGGCCGAGGAAGTAAGGCTCGGTGAAGGAAACGGCATAGTCGCGCGAATGCCTGCCGCCGCCCGCCGACAGCTTGATGTACTGGCCACGGCCGAGGAAGTTGCGCTCGGTGACCGAACCCTCGATCGACGGGCCGGGCGTGTCGCCACCGGTCGAATAGCCGGCGCCGATGGAGAACTCGCCGGTCGACTTCTCGACCACGGTCACGACCAGCACGACCTGGTCGGGCGCCGAGCCAGGAACCGTCGAAATGTCGACAGACTGGAAGTAATCAAGGCCTTCCAGCCGCTTCTTCGCGCGCTGGATGAGAACTTGATTGAAGGCATCGCCCTCGCTGACATCGAATTCGCGACGGATGACATAGTCGCGCGTGCGGTCGTTGCCGCGGATTTCGATGCGCTCGATATAGGCTTTGGTGCCCTGGTCGATGGTGTAGACGACCGAAATGGTGTGGTTCTCGAAATTGCGATCGCCGCGCGGCGTCACCTGGGCAAAGGCATAGCCCGAGCCCGCGACCTTCTCGGTCAAGGCGACGATCGAATCCTCGACATCCTTGGCGTTGTAGACATCGCCCTTGTGGGTCTCGACGACGGATTCCAGCGCCTTCGAATCGACCTCCGGAATGGTGCTTTCCACGCTGACGTCGCCGAACGTGTAACGATCGCCCTCCTGCACCGTGATGGTGACCGTGTATTTGTTGGTGGCGTCGTCAAGCTCGCCGACGGCCGAGACGACCTGGAAGTCTGCATAGCCATGATTGTAGTAGAAGCGGCGCAGCAGCTCCTGGTCGGCGCGCAGCTTGTCCTCGTCATAGACGTCGTCGCGCAGCACGAAGGACAGCCAGGACGAACGCTTGGTGTTGATGACATCGGACAGGCGGCGGCTGGAATAAGCGTGGTTGCCGACGAAATTGATCGCCGCGATCTGCGTGCGGCCGCCTTCGTTGATGTTGAAGACCACGTTTACCCGGTTGTCGCCGAGATCCATGATCTGCGTGGTCACGGCGGCATCGTCACGGCCGATGCGCTTGTAGGCGGACTTGATCGCCTCGACATCGGCATCGAGCGTTTGCTGGGAGAAGGTCGCCCGCGGCTTCAGCTGGATACCCATCTGAAGCGCGTTATCCTTGATCTTCTTGTTGCCCTGGAAAAGGACCTGGTTGACGACCTTGTACTCGGAAACCTTGACGACCAGACTGGAACCGACCTGGTTGATCTGAACGTCCGAAAACAGCCCAGTGCCGAACAACGCCTTGACGGCTTCGTCGATATCGGAGCTGGAGAAGGGCTTGCCCGGCTTGATCGAGATGTAATTGCGGATGGTCTCCGCATCGACCCGCTGGTTGCCGCTGACCTCGACACGCAAAATGACCGCGGCCTCGGCCACCGAGGTGGCAGCGAACTGCACTGCGAGCGCGCCTGGCACGACCAGAGCGGCGGACAAAGCCGCCGCGGAAGCGGCGCTCAGAAACTTGGATGCTGCCTTCATCGGGCTTTTGTACCTTTTTCTCGTAGTCCCCACGGCGAGAAAACCGGACGTGCGGTATTTTCCCTTACCGTATTAACCGGATTTTCCCTACACGCAAGGCTCCCGGTTAATTTGTATTTACTTAACCGTACCGCGTGGCTTTCGCGTCACGCATATCCCCACGCATGGTAAACGGCATCTCAATATGGGTGGGGCTGAAGCCAAATTTCTTCATGATTTCAGCACCCAAACAGATCATTCCAAAAAACGAAGCCCATGAAACCGAGCACCAGGAACAGCCCGGTCCGATAGGCCATCTCCATCATTCGCTCCGAAACGGGCCGCCTTATGACGGCCTCCACGCCGTAGAACAACAGGTGGCCGCCGTCGAGAGGGGGAATCGGCAGGAGATTGAGAAATCCTATCCCGACTGACAGAAATGCAACAAGCTGCACCAGCCACTCGAAGCCCAGCTTTGCCGCCTGACCAGACATCTTGGCGATCTTGATCGGGCCGCCCAACTGGCATTTGTCCTCGCGTCCAAGCGCAAAGCGCTGCAGGAACTGACCGGTGCGTTCGATCACATGGCCGGTTTCCTCGACCGCCGCCACCACGGCGCCCGCCGGCGTATAGGAGATCAAACGTGGCTGGCCGAGCTCGGCATTGTTGACGACGCCGATAACCGCGACCTTGACCTTGTTGCCCAGCGCATCCTGCTGCTCCATGGGCTCCGGTGTCGCCGTGACGGCGATTTCCTTGCCGTCGCGCAGCATGGTGAAGGTGATGGCATCGCCTGCCCTGCCTGAAACCAGGCGCTGTACATCGGCGAAGGTCTCCACCTTGCTGCCGTCGACTTTGACGAATCGGTCGCCAGGCAGGATTCCGGCTTTCTCGGCCGGACTGCCCGCGGTGACCTGGGCCACCGTAGGTTCCAGAACCGGACGGCCATAGAGGGAAAACAGTACCGTAAACACGGCGATCGTCAGCAGGAAATTGAACAGCGGCCCCGCAACGACTGTCGCGGCGCGTTTCCATATGGGCTGCGTGTGGAAGGCGACCTCGCGCTCGGCATCGGTCAGCGATTCGATCTCCTCGGCGCTCGGCTGGCTCGACGTCGCATTCATGTCGCCGACGAACTTGACGTAGCCGCCGAGCGGAATGGCGCAAAGCTTCCAGCGCGTCCCGTGGCGATCGTTAAAGCCGACGAGCTCGGGGCCGAAACCGATGGAAAAGGCCTTCACGCCGATGCCGCACCAGCGGCCGATGAGATAGTGCCCCATCTCGTGGACGAACACGACGACGGTCAGCACGAACAGAAACGGCACGAGCGTGCCAAGGACGAAGCCTTGCGTGCTGAAGACCGCGTGAAAAATGTCGTTCAAGTCATGCCCTCAAATTCGCCCGCACACGACACTCCGCCGCGACTGTGGCATCAATCCGGGCGAAACCGTGGCGCGCGCCATTTTTCGCCTTGACCGTATCGTCGTTCAGTTCGGAAACAGCCCCAATGCCGGGTGCTCGGCGCCCGCCGCGACCCAACCAATGACGTACAGCGCGAACGCGGCCGCGACAAGCCCGTCGACCCGGTCCATGACGCCGCCATGACCGGGAATGAGGTTGCTGGAATCCTTGGCACCGTGCCGGCGCTTGACCCAGGATTCGAACAGATCGCCGATCTGGGAAACGATTGACAGCGCCAGCGCGGCGAGGCCGAGTTGGACGAGATTGCCGGCGCCGGCTGCAATTGCCAGCAGCAGTCCGGCGGCAAGGCCGCCAACTGCGCCCCCCAAGGCACCGCTCTGCGTCTTGCCGGGCGAAATCGACGGCGCAAGTTTCGGGCCGCCGACCGCGCGGCCAACGAAATAGGCCGCAATATCGGTCGCCCAAACCACGGCGAACAGGAAGAGAATCGCAATCAGTCCGGAATGGTTGTCGTCACGAAGATAGGCGAGCGAAAAGCCGGATAGCGCCGCATAAGCCACTCCGGAAGCTTCCCACTGGGCAACACCCCTGATCCGGGCGGCAATGGCCGCGACCGCCACGAGGATCATGACGAGGAGCACCAGCCACAAGGCCGGCAGTCCGGCGATCATCGCGACGATGAAGACCAGAATCAGCGCTTCCGGCAGGAAGCCGAGCGCCGCGCCGTTGCCCGAGCGCGCCATGCGCATCCATTCATAAAAGATCAGCGCCGCTATTCCCGCGCAGAACAGCCGGAACGGCAATCCGCCAAGCCAGGTGAGCACAAGCGTCAGCGCCGCCATCACGATTGCCGAGATGACACGCTGCTGGAGGTTGCTCATGCGTGGCGGCGCCTAAAGCGCGACATCGCGGGCGGCAAGCCCGCCGAAGCGCCGTTCGCGGCCGGCAAAGTCGCGCAAGGCATCGGCGAGATGTTCGCGGCTGAAATCCGGCCAGTAGCAAGGCAGGAAGACAAGCTCGCTATAGGCCGCCTGCCACAAAAGGAAGTTCGACAGCCTCAGCTCGCCGCTCGTCCGGATCACAAGCTCAGGGTCAGGGATGCCCTTTGTATCTAGCGAAGCGGCAAAGCTCTCCGCCGTTATCGCGTCGCTCGCCATGTCGCCGCGCGCGACGGCCTCCGCCAGCTTGCGGGCAGTGCGCACGATCTCGTCGCGGCCACCATAGTTGAAGGCGATGATGAGCGTCAGCGACTCGTTGCCCGCCGTCAGCGATTCGGCTTCCTGCAGCAGGCCTCTGATGTCTGGCTGCAGCCCTTGCTTGTCGCCAATTATCCTCACCCGCACGCCGTTCTGATGCAGTTCGGCAAGATCGCGGCGGATGAACAGCTTCAACAGACCCATGAGGTCGCTGACCTCAGATTTCGGCCGCGACCAGTTCTCCGAGGAAAAGGCGTAGACGGTCAGGTAGGAGATGCCGAGCTCCGGCGCCGCACGGACCGTCTTGCGCAGCGCCTCGACGCCCGCCCGGTGGCCGGCAAGGCGCGGCAGACCGCGCGCCTTGGCCCAGCGTCCGTTTCCATCCATGATGATCGCGACATGCGCGGGCGTTGCCATAATCTCGCTTTCGAGCCGGATAACCCGACCCTAAACCTGCATGATTTCAGCTTCCTTATCGGAAAGCAGGTGATCGATCGTGCTGATCATCTCGTCGGTCAGCTTCTGCACCTGGTCGGAGCGCTTGCGCTGATCGTCCTCGCTGATGGTGCCATCCTTCTCGGCCTTCTTGAGGAAATCCATGCCGTCGCGGCGAACATGGCGAACCGCGACGCGCGCATTCTCGGCGTAACCATGCGAGATCTTGACCAGCTCCTTGCGGCGCTGCTCGTTGAGCTCGGGCAGCGGGATCCTGAGCGTGGTGCCATCGACGATCGGGTTGAAGCCCAGATTGGCCTCGCGGATGGCACGGTCGACCGCGCTGACCATCGACTTGTCCCAGACCGACACCGAAATCATGCGCGGCTCCGGCACCGATACGTTGGCCACCTGGTTGATCGGCATCGCCGTGCCATAGGCCTGCACCTGGACGGCGTCGAGCAGGTTGCTGGAGGCCCGGCCGGTGCGCAGCGAAGCCAGATCGTGCTTGAAAGCGGCGATCGCCCCGTCCATGCGTCGCTTCAGGTCTTCGTACTCGCCACTCATGATCATCTCCTCGACCCGTTAGCCGGGTTCACTGCTTCTATCGTTTCTCGCCCGCGGTTCCGTCGTCGCTTGGCGGATCCCGGCGCCTGTTACTTGTCGGTGACGACCGTGCAATGGCCGCCGCCCCTCAGAATATCGCCGAAACCACCTTTTTCGTGGATCGAATAGACGATTATCGGAATGTTGTTTTCGCGCGCAAGTGCAATCGCTGCGGTATCCATGATCGCAAGCCCGCGTTTGATGACTTCGGCGTGGCTGATGCGGTCGAAGCGGACCGCGTTCGGGTCTTTCTTGGGGTCGGCCGAATAGACGCCGTCGACCTGCGTGCCCTTGAACAGCGCATCGGCACCGATCTCGGCGGCGCGAAGCGCGGCGGCCGAATCGGTGGTGAAGAACGGATTGCCGGTGCCGCCGGCGAAGATGACCACCTTGCCCTGGTTCATATAGGCGGTCGCCTGGCGCTGCGAAAAACTCTCGCAAAGTTCCGGCATGGCGATCGCCGAAAGCACCACGGCGTCGACGCCGATCTTGTTCAGCGAGGTGCGCAGCGCCAGCGAGTTGATGACGGTGGCGAGCATGCCCATGTGATCACCGGTGACGCGGTCGCCGCCCTTGGAGGCCACGGCGACGCCGCGGAAGATGTTGCCGCCGCCGATGACGACGCCCACTTCCACGCCCAGCGCGCGCGCCTCGGCGATGTCTGCGGCGATGCGGTCGACCACCGAGACGTCGATGCCGAAATGCTGCTCGCCCATCAACGCTTCGCCGGAAGCTTTCAGCACGACACGTCGATAGAGGGGCTTATCCGTCATCTTGATCCTCGAAAATCTCGGCGCGGCAATTTTGGAGGCAAAACCGCCCCCGCTTCACCTGGCGATGCTGTCATGACTGGCTGACCCGATACACGAAGGGCGCGGCGATGTCACGCCGCGCCCTCGTGCAAAATCCCAGGCTTTTTCGGTCAGTTGCTGGCTTTTGATCTTTGCCCTTTTCAATCAGTCGCTTGAGATGCTGACCGCTTCGCCTTCGATCACGACCGCGGGCGAATAGCCGGCCGGCTTGTCACCGGTGACCGCGCCGCCGGTCACCCGCACCTGGATCTCGGAGCCGAAATAGGGATGCGGGAACGGCGCCGGCGTGGCGCTGACCTTTTCCAGCCGCGCGCGAAGCTCCGCGGGGATCGAAAAATCGAGCGCGCCAAGATTGTCCTCGATCTGGGCGAGCTTGGTCGCTCCGAGGATGACGGAGGCGACGCCGGGCCGCGTCGCCACCCAGTTGAGCGCGACCTGCGCCATGCTGCGGCCGAGCTCGGCCGCCACCTTCTCGAGCTCCGCCACGATCGCCCAGTTGCGGTCGCTGAACTTCTGGAAGCCGGGATGCGTGGTGTTGCGGAAGCCATCGAGACGCCCTGCGTTGCCGTCCTGTATCGGTTTGTACTTTCCGCTGAGCAGGCCGCTGGCTAAAGGGCTCCACACCATGATCCCGGCGCCATGACGGGTCGCGAACGGCACATACTCATGTTCGATCGTTCGTTCCGCCAGCGAATATTCGAGCTGCAGCGCCGAGACCGGCTCGTAGCCGCGCAATTCGGCGATCGCCTGGGCGCGGCCGGCATACCAGGCCGGCACGTCGGAAAGACCGATATGGCGAACCTTGCCGGCGCGCACGAGGTCATCCAGCGTGCGCAGCACCTCCTCCGCCGGTGTGACCCTGTCCCAGACATGCAGCAGGTAAAGGTCGATATAGTCGGTGCCGAGCCGCTTCAACGAGGCATCCACCGCGCGCAGGATGTTCTTGCGCCCATTGCCTCCGGCATTCGGATTGCCCGGTTCCGCGTTGAAGGTGAATTTGGTGGCGATCACCGCCTTGTCGCGCAGGCCACGCTCGGCGACGAACTCGCCAAGCCAGGTCTCGGCCGTGCCGCCGGTATAGAGATCGGCGGTGTCGAAGAAGTTGCCGCCGGCTTCGACATAGGCGTCGAACATGGCGCGGGCGGTGTCCCTGTCCGCGCCCCAGCCCCACTCGGTGCCGAAGGTCATGGTGCCGAGCGCCAGCCGGCTGACGCGCAGCCCGCTGTTGCCAAGCGTGTAATAGATCATGCTCATGGTTGTCTTCCGATTCTGAACTGATGTGCTGCCGGTCACTGTCCAGGCGTCGCCTTTACCCAGGGATTGCCGCGCTCATGCGTCATGCGGAAGGTGAAGCCGTCGACCTTCCAGCCGGCAGCCGAGCGCGTCAGATGGTGCTCATAGGTGCCCCAGACCTCCCAGAGCGGGTCGCCATTGCCTTCCATGCGGTTCCAGGCATACCCGTTGGAATGAACGGTCGCGGCATTGGCCTCGAGCACAACCTGATGGTTGGTGCGCAGATGCAGGCTGGTCTTGCTGCCCTTGAGGTTGCCCGCCCAGGCGCCGATCAAGTCGTCGGAAGCGATGTTGGCCGCGGGCTGACCGGACAGGCTACTGAAATCGGCCGTAACGCGATCGGCGAAATAGCTGCGGGCGAGCGTCCAGTCCTGTGCATCCACCGCGCGGTCGATGGCGTCGGCGATACGGATCACCGCGCGCTCGTCGGCAAGCGCCTGCCAACCGGCCGGTTCGGCGCCGCCGGCATCGACCGGCGCCAGCGCCATGCCTGCAACGAAAGTTACGTGTCTCAAGGCGTTCATGTCTCTTCTCCTTGTGTGGGTAGCTCTGCGAACGGATGGATGATTGTCGGCGCGGGAGGGTTTGCCTTCAGCCCTTCGCCAGCGCGTCAACCACAACCTGAAACCGGCGCGGGTCGAAATAGTCGTGGTAAGCGGCGATAAAGCCGTTTTCGAAACGGAAGACCGCGATGTTGCTGTTGGTGTATTCGGTGCCGCCCTTGATTACGGCGCGGTTGCGGTATTCGACCACGACGGCTTCGGAGTCCGCCGCCGGATAGATGGCTGTCAGCTCGGATTCGAAGGATTCGAAATTGCCGAACAATCCTTTGAAGGCGTCCACGATCGCGGCCTTGCCGTCTATGCTGTCGCCAAATCCTGCCGACGGATAAGGCACGATGATCCGGCCGTTCTCGGCCCAAAGCTCAGCCCAGTTGTTGATGTCTTTATTGTGCAGCAGGTCGAAGAAGCTGCGGACGGTTTCGAGATTGCGGGCCTGATTGGCGTGTAGGTCGGTCATTTGAGGTCTCCCTGGCTCGGCTCGATCTGTGCTGTTTGACGCGCCTTAGATGCACCTCATTTGCTCCCTCGATAAGGTTGCATGATCTGCAAAGACTATGCGATATCATTCATGAATGGATCGCGATCTGCTCACACATCTGCCGGTCATCGTCGCCGTGGCGCGGCGCGGCGGCTTCGCGCTTGCCGCGGCTGAGCTCGGCATGAGCCCATCCGCCGTCAGCCATGCGGTCCGGCTCGTGGAAGAGCGCATGGGCCAGCCGCTCTTTGCCCGCACGACGCGCAGCGTCTCGCTGACGGAAGCCGGCAAAGCGCTGGTGGAGACGGCGGCCCCAGCGCTCCAGGACATCGCCGAGCGGATGGACCGCATCCGCGGCGTCAAGGGAAGGCCGGTCGGCCTGCTCAGGATCAACGCCTCCAACATCGCGATCCCCCTGGCGGTGACGGCGGTCGTCGCGGCCATGGCGGAGCGCTACCCCGACGTGACGGTCGAGATCGTTGCCGACCAGGGGCTTATCGATATTGTCGGCGAGGGTTTCGACGCCGGCATCAGGCTGGGCGAAATGATCGCGCAGGATATGGTCACCGTCAGGATGACGCCGCCATTCAAAGCCGTGATCGTCGCCTCTCCCGCTTATATCGGAAAGCACGGCCGCCCACGCGACGTTGCCGATCTCGCCAATCACAACTGCATCGGCTACCGGCTGGTTCGGTCCGGCGCGCTTTACCGCTGGGATCTGAGCGACAACGGCAAGGACGTCGTCGTCGAGACGCGCGGCACGGCCGTCGTCACGGATTCGCTTGGCGCCGTCGACTTGGCCCTGGCCGGCGTCGGGCTCGCCTATGTCTTCGAGCCGCTTGCGCGCGCCGACCTTGCCGCCGGCCGCCTCGTCCAGATCCTGCCGCAGACGGCGATCGAGGAGCCGGGCCTCTTCCTCTATTTCCCGCGCCGCGCGTCGATGGCGCCGAAGCTCAGGGCCTTTATCGACACCGCACAAGAAATCGGCCGGGCATCCATGCGGACACCCGGCCGAGTTGCCTGAGCTTGTAAGCTCTCATTTCAGGGAGCGCGGCGCGTCCCCTGGATCGGAGCTATTTCTTGACCGCTGCCGCGACTTCCGCCGCGAAATCGGTCGTTTCCTTCTCGATGCCCTCGCCCAGCGCGTAGCGCAGATAGGCAGTGATCTTCGCCGGAGCGCCGATCTCCTTCTCGGCATCCTTCAGCGCCTTCTCGACGGTGATGTCGGGATTGAGCACGAAGGCCTGCTTCAAAAGCACCACCTCTTCGTAGAACTTGCGCAGGCGGCCCTCGACCATCTTCTCGATGATGGCTTCCGGCTTCCCGGACTGGCGCGCCTGGTCGGAGAAGATCGCCTTCTCGCGCTCGACCAGCGCCGGATCGACTTCCTCGGCGCTCAGCGCGACCGGGTTGCTGGCGGCGACATGCATCGCGACCTGGCGGGCAAAGGCGTTGGCCGCATGCTCGTTGCCGGTGGTCTCGATCGCCACCAGCACGCCGAGCTTGCCGAGGCCGTCGGCAACCGCGTTGTGGACATAGGTCGCCACCGCGCCATGCGGCACGGTGAGCTTGGCCGAGCGGCGGAAGCCCA
Organism: Mesorhizobium sp. M2E.F.Ca.ET.209.01.1.1; assembly: GCF_004010375.2. Classification (NCBI taxonomy): domain Bacteria; kingdom Pseudomonadati; phylum Pseudomonadota; class Alphaproteobacteria; order Hyphomicrobiales; family Phyllobacteriaceae; genus Mesorhizobium; species Mesorhizobium sp. M2E.F.Ca.ET.209.01.1.1. The sequence goes on from NZ_SADP02000034.1 coordinate 35,306, forward strand.
TGTTCTCACCGATGGTGCCGACCGCGTCCTTGATGGTGTCGGTGACCGACTTGTCGGAGCCCGGATATTTGGCGGCGGCAACAGCCTCGGTCGTGCCATAGGCAAGCGCGACCTTGGCAACGTTGGCGACGATTTCCTGGAAGGCCGCATTGCGGGCGACGAAGTCGGTCTCGGAATTGACTTCGACGACCGCGGCTTCACGAACGCCGGAATCGACGCCGATCAGGCCCTCGGCCGCGGTGCGCCCGGCCTTCTTGTCGGCCTTCGAGATACCCTTCTTGCGCAGCCAGTCGACGGCCGCTTCCATGTCGCCGTTGGTCTCGTTCAACGCCGCCTTGCAGTCCATCATGCCCGCGCCGGTCAAGTCGCGGAGTTCTTTGACCTGTGCAGCCGAAATCGTCATTGTCGCCTCTTTGTTTCAAATGCGCCGACGCACCAACCGGGACTCGGATGATGCGCTCGGCAAAAGCGCTTTAGCGCGCCAACTTATTGGAAAGATGAAGGCCGGGTTCCGGCCTTCGATATCAAGCTTCCGGAGCTTCGCTGGCCGGAGCGTCGAGCGCTGGCTCGACCGGAGCCTCGGCCGAAGCGCCGATATCGACGCCGAGCGCGCCCTGCTGGCGGGCGATGCCGTCGATGGCGGCCTTGGCGATCAGATCGCAATAGAGCTGGATGGCGCGAGCCGCGTCGTCATTGCCAGGGATCGGGAAGTCGATCTTGTCCGGGTCGCAGTTCGAATCGATGATGGCCACGACCGGAATGCCGAGACGCTTGGCCTCGAGGATAGCGATCGCTTCCTTGTTGGTGTCGATGACGAACATCAGGTCCGGCGTCGAGCCCATGTCCTTGATGCCGCCGAGAGCCTTGTTGAGCTTCTCGCGCTCGCGGTCGAGGTTCAGGCGCTCCTTCTTGGTGAGGCCCTGGGCCTCGCCGGCCAGCGTCTCGTCGAGCTTGCGCAGGCGCTGGATCGAGTTCGAGATCGTCTTCCAGTTGGTGAGCATGCCGCCCAGCCAGCGCGAGTTGACATAGTACTGGGCCGAACGCTGCGCGGCGTCGGCGACGATGTCGGAGGCCTGGCGCTTGGTGCCGACGAACAGCACGCGGCCGCCCTTGGCGACGGTGTCGGACACCTGCTTCAGGGCCTGGTGCAGCAGCGGCACCGTCTGCGACAGGTCGATGATGTGGATGTTGTTACGGGCGCCGTAGATGTAGGGCGCCATCTTCGGGTTCCAGCGATGGGTCTGGTGGCCGAAGTGAACACCAGCTTCCAAAAGCTGGCGCATGCTGAAATCTGGCAGAGCCATTCTTTAGTTCCTTTCCGGTTGGCCTCCACGGACACAGGCATTTCGGACGGGATGTCCTGATGCCACCGGAGGTTTCAGCCGGATTTCTCCCGGGCAGACACCAAAGTCCGTGTGTGGAATGAGCGGGCATATAGAGGGGAAGTCCCATAAACGCAAGCCGTGCATCGCTGCGCGGCTCAACGTGCGGCAATCAGCGCACCGGTGCCGATCATCGCGCCGCCGGCGAACCTGTTCATCAGGCGCATGCGCCTCGGGGTGTTGAACCAGCCGGCTGCCCGGCCGGCCATCGCGGCGTAGATGCCCATGGTGATGACATTCACGCTGACCACCACAAGCACCACCAGCAAGCCATCGGCGAAGGTCATGGTATCGAGGTTCAAGATCAGTGGCATGATGGAGGCGTGGAACAGGATCGCCTTCGGATTACCGAGCGCAATGGAAGCACCGAGAACGAAGGACCGCGACAGCCGCGCCTGCGACCGAGGAGATTCGTCCGGTTGTTTGGCAGCGGCCCGCCACATCCTGATCCCGAGAAAGACGAGGTAAGCGGCGCCCGCGTATTTCAGCAGAAGAAAAATCCATTCGAAGGTCTGGGCAAGCGCCACCAGTCCGAGCAGCGCCAGGGTGACCAGCACGGCGTCGCCCGCGGCGACGCCAACCCCGGTCATGAACGCCCGGCCGAAGCCGCGCGACAAACCGTTGGTGATGACCGCGAACATCGCCGGTCCAGGCGTGGCGGCTGCCAATGTGATTGCGACACAATAGGCCAGGAACGCCGTCACCGTCATCGTCTAACCTTCCCATTCGGCACCCGCACACGGCGGAAGACCGCCACGATCTCCTCGCGGCTGCATTCGACGGCCCCTAGCCGCACCGCGCGGTCGCGCTCGAAGCCGGTTATATCGTAGTGCGGCGCCGACGTCTTGGGCGGCCCCTGGTAGGACGAGCGTTTGATGCCGAGTTCGGCAGCGAAGCGATGCAGCTCATCGACCTCGTCGGCAAGCAGGTGGCACCAGCGGTGGCCGGCCCATTTCCAGATCGCCGCATCGACATAGACCGCCATCAGGCTCGCCGCACTTGGTAAGCCTCACACATGGCGCCCTGAGGCCGGGCCCACAAGCCGGGTCGCCGATCGTCGGGAATCGCTATTTCGAAGCCGGGCAAGGCTTGGTCTGGTCGAACAGCGACAGGTTCACCAGCTTGCCGGTCATCGAGAAGTCGCCATAGTCCATGACAAGGTCACGGGTGATGCCGTTCTCGTGCAGCTTGAAGCTGATCCGGTATTCCGGCACCTCTTCGCCGCTTTTGTCGGTATCGTCGAAATAGGCGATGTCGACCGGCCAGTATTTGTCGGCAGCGAGCTTGGCCAGCGCCGGCGCTTCCGGATCCGTCTTTTCCGCGTCCGTCTTCTTGCCGACGACAACGGTGGTGGTCATCACCTTGTTGGCGTCCTCGGAACCGTCGAACAGGTTGGTCTGATAGAAATTCTCGCCCTTCTCGGCCTTGCCGATCAGCTCCACCAGATGCTGGGTCGGGAACTGCGTGGCCGCGAGCTCGAGGCTGCTTTTCTCGGGCTTGTCGATATCGACCTTGAGGCCCTTCGGTTCCCTGGTGGCTACCCCCTTCACCTCTTTGTCGAGGTTCTGGTCGACGAAGGATTTCGTCACGAAGGAAAAGGTCTTGCCTTCGGCATCCTCGAAAGTCGTCGTCTGCTGGTCGGTGAGCCTGGTGTTGTCGTTGGTCACGATCTGGGTAACGAAGCGGAACTTGACCGTGTAACCCTCGCAGGCAGAGCCGTTGAACTCGTAGACCATACGGCCGGTGATGCCGGTAATGCCCGAGCGATCGGATGCCTTGTTGAGCGTGAGATCGTAGACGGCGCGATGCGCCTGCAGCGCGGGCACCGCAAAGGCCGGCGCCATTGGGAACGCCGCAGAAAGACAGGCAGCGGCAAGAAAAAGGCGCGTTGCGCGCATACGTTGCTCCGATCGTCGCGGCCGCGAGGCAGGCCGCAGGGAAAGATGGTCCAGCTTAAAAAAAGTCGTGGCGGAAGCGAGGCAAAAATAGCAATTTCGGCCCGGCCAACGCGGCGCCTTCCAGCAATAGGGAAAACCAATGAGCGAAACAATCGAAAAGCGGCTAAGCGATCTGGGCGTCACCATTCCGGCCGCCGCCGCGCCCGCCGCGAACTACGTGCCCTATTGCCGCACCGGCAACACGCTGTTCACCGCCGGCCAGCTGCCGCTGAAGGACGGCAAGCTGCAGGCAAGCGGACTGCTCGGCCGCGACATCGACACCGCGGGAGGCAAGGAAGGCGCTAAATTCTGCGCCATCAACATCCTGGCGCAGGCCAAGGCGGCCCTCGGCGATCTCGAAAAGATCCGGCGTCTGGTCAAGATCACCGTCTTCGTCGCTTCCACGCCTGATTTCGTCGAGCAGCATCTTGTCGCCAACGGTGCCTCCGACTTCCTAGTCGCGGCGCTGGGCGAGCGCGGCAAGCACGCCCGCTCCGCCGTCGGCACCGCGTCGCTGCCGCTCAACGCGGCAGTCGAGATCGAAGCGATCTTCGAAGTCGAGTGAGATTTACTATGACCGATCTTTCCTGGCTGATCGCGCAGCCTGTCGCGCATCGCGGCTTCCACGACATGAACAAGACGCGCTGGGAGAACACGCTGTCGGCTTTCGCCGCCGCTGCCGAGCGCGGCTACGCGATCGAATGCGACGTCCACATCTCGGCCGACGGCGTTCCGATCATCATCCACGACAATGACCTTAAGCGCCTGACCGGCGAGGACGGGTTCATTTGGCAGCGCACTGCGGCGGAACTGACGTCGCTGAAGGTGGGCGGCACCAAGGACCATCTGCCGACGCTGCAGGAAGCGCTCGACCTGATCGACGGCCGCGTACCGCTGGTGGTCGAGTTGAAAGGCGTTCCCGGCCACGACGCGGGGCTGGTGGCAAGCGTCGGCCGGCTGCTCAAGCGCTACACGGGCAAGGTGGCGATCATGTCGTTCGATCACTGGCTGATCCGCGACTTCGCCAAGGACGCGCCGGGCATCCCCGGCGGGCTGACCGCTTACGGCACGGAGAACCAGTTGATCGAAGCGCATTTCGCCATGCTCGCGCATGACCTTGCCTTCACGTCCTACGCCGCCGGCGATCTGCCGAACCCCTTTGTCAGCTTCGTGCGCGAAAAGCTCAAAATGCCTGTCATCACCTGGACCGTGCATGACCAGCCGGCGGTCGACCTCACCTTCAAATATGCCGACCAGATGACCTTCGAGGGTTTCGAGCCCGATCTGGTCAAGGTCGCCTAGAGCCGGATGATTTCAGGTCGAAGCGACCTGAAATCTGATCCGCCTCTAAATCAATCAAAGAGAGAGCATGGTGTCGTCCGAAAAACCGCTTCACACTTTTCGGCATCATGCTCTAGGCGGTGCCTGAAACGTGACTTGTAGCAGCCCTGAGGACGCTTAAATAAGCCGCATGGATCAAGGCGACGACGACGATGGACGGGCAGCGAACGCGGATTATGCGATCCGCGTCGCGGCGGGCATCGGTGCCTTCACCTGCGAGGAATGGGACGGCTTTGCCGGCACCACGCGCAGAGATAGAGAAAACGGCTACAACCCGCTGGTTTCATTCGCTTTTCTAAGCGCCTTGGAGGATTCCGGCTGCGCTGTCCGGCGCACTGGCTGGCAGGGCCATCACCTGCGGCTGGAAACGGCGCAAGGCAGGCTTCTCGGCGCTGTCCCTTGTTATCTGAAATCGCACAGCCAGGGCGAATATGTCTTCGACCATGGCTGGTCCGACGCCTTCGAGCGCGCCGGTGGCCGCTATTACCCAAAGCTGCAATGCTCGGTGCCGTTCACGCCGGTCACCGGCCCTCGCCTGCTGGTCAGCAAAGGCGAGGACGCAGGCGCCGTGAAGGCCGGCCTGGCGGAGGGGTTGAAGCTCGTGACCGACAAGCTCGGCGTCTCTTCCGCGCATGTCACCTTCGCCAGCGAGCCCGATGTCGCGACGCTGGAAGCGGCAGGGTTCCTGCATCGCACCGACCAGCAGTTCCATTTCTTCAACGAAGGCTTTTCGACCTATGACGACTTCCTCGCCACGCTCGCCTCACGCAAGCGAAAAGCGATGAAGAAGGAGCGTCGCGAGGCGCTCGCCGACGACATCTCGATCGACTGGCTGACTGGCAAGGACATCACCGAAAAAGCCTGGGACGATTTCTTCGCTTTTTACATGGATACCGGCGGCCGCAAATGGGGCCGGCCCTATCTCAACCGGCAGTTCTTCTCGCTGATCGGCGAGCGCATGGCCGATGACATCCTTCTGGTGATGGCGAAGCGCAACGGCCGCTACATTGCCGGCGCCATCAACTTCATCGGTTCCGACGCGCTTTACGGACGCAACTGGGGCTGCATCGAGGATCACCCCTTCCTGCATTTCGAGGTCTGCTACCACCAGGCCATCGACTTCGCCATCGAGCGCAAGCTCAAAGTGGTGGAGGCAGGCGCGCAGGGCGAGCACAAGCTGGCGCGCGGCTACCGGCCGGTGACCATGCATTCGGCGCATTACATTTCGCATCCCGGCCTGCGCAACGCCGTCGCCGACTATCTCAGGCGCGAGCGGCGCGAGGTCGAGCGCATGGGCGAATATCTCGAAGAGCACACGCCCTTCCGCAAGGACCTCGGGGATTAATCCTGGGCGACGAAAAAGGCGGCTTGGCGGTCGATCTCCCCTGAACGCCTTGCCGCCCACCGGCGGCTTCGCTACACCGGACGGCGAATGCAATTGGGAGTGTCACCCCATGGCCGAAGCCTATGATCCCGGCAACATCTTCGCGAAAATCCTGCGCGGCGAGATCCCCTCGCACCGAGTCTATGAGGACGACGCCGTCGTCGCCTTCATGGATGTGATGCCGCAAGGCACGGGCCATACGCTGGTCGTGCCCAAGGCGCCGTCGCGCAACATGCTCGACGCTGATCCGGCAACGTTCGCTCCGCTGTTTGCGGTCGTGCAGAAGGTGGCGGTGGCGGTGAAAAAGGCCTTCAACGCCGACGGCGTCACCATCATGCAGTTCAACGAGCCGGCTTCCGGGCAGACCGTCTACCATCTCCATGTCCACGTCGTGCCGCGCTTCGAGGGCGTGCCGCTGAAGCCGCATTCCGGGCAGATGGAGAAGCCGGAGGTGCTGGCCGAGAATGCCAGCAAGGTCCGGGCGGCTCTGGCGGGCTGAGATGGGGCGAAATCAAAAGTTCAGATAAAGTCCCGCCAGCAGCAGAAACTCGGCTGTGGCGATGCCGACGACCATGCGCTTTCCCGACACCAGATAGGCGACGAAACCCAGGGCCGCCGCCGCTATCCTCAAGCCAAACGAAGTGTGCGCAAGCGCGCCGCCTGGAAAGACAATCAGGTTGCCGATGACGGCGGCAACAAGCGCCGTCGCCATGGTGCGAACCAGTACCAACAGGTCTGAATCTTCGGAAAGCTTGCCGCCAAGATAGACACCGAGGAAGCGCCAGATATCCGTCGCGGCGAAACCGGCGACGAGAATGAACATGTATGGCCACCACCAGGCGCCGCTGGAAAAGTAGCTCACGCCACGCGCACCTTGCGCCGCCGCAAGTGCAAGCCATAGGCGACCGTGCCGCCGATCAGTCCGGCAACCAGCAGATCGATCTGGGGCAACACTATGTGGAAGACCGGTCCGAGGACGAGGCCCAGGACCATTGCCACATGCCCTGCCCGTTCGCGTGCGGACCCCCACAACGAGGTCAGAAAATACATCGGCGTCAACATCAGCAACGCCGCCGAAACGGCGGACGGCAGCGCATCCGCCACTGCATAGACGACGGTCACGACGATGACATTCGTCGTCACCAGCGTGCCGCCGAGGCCGGCATAGTAAGTCGTACGCATGTGAGGCGGGACGCGCTTGAGGCGCTCCATGGCCAGCACCCAGGAGGTCACGGCCACGAAATGCGCCAGGAGATAGAGCACGCCTTGCCGGGTCTTCCCGGCGCGCATCTCGGGTGCTAGCGCCATCACCATCGGCATCAGACGTATGGCGGACAGCGTGACGGCGAACATCGCCGCCGGCAGCGCCGCTCCCGAGGCGATCGCGCCCACCAGCACGACCATGGATGGCAGCGCCCACACCGTTGCGGTCATGAAAGCGGCCTGTAAGACCGTGACCCCGGCGCCTTTCGCCAAGGCGGCAAAGCCAATGAACGAGCTGATGAGGATCAGGGCAGGCAGGGAAAAGGCCGCGCGGACACCACCCAGGAACCAGGTGGAACGAGGCGCTGTGGCGTCCGAGATCCAAGTCGACATGTGCCGGCCATAGCATGCGCGGCCGTAGGATGCGACCGCACCGAAAGCGGCGCATCGTCTTTCCATTGATCCAGGAAAATCTGTTGTGGGTTGGAGGACATCGGCCACGGGCAGCCACAAACTCTGCCCGAAAACGCCGGCAAGATCTGTGCGGCATTTCCACGTTCTTCCTTGCAACAAAAAAGCCCCGTCGCCGGGGCTTTTCTGCAATTCGGGATAAGGCCGATCAGCTCTTGCGCGGCAGTTGCGGCACCAGGCTGCGCTTATTGCCGTCCTTGCCCTTCGGCTCCGGCTTCTGCGCCACCGCCTTCTTGGGCGCCGGCTTCTTGGCCACCGCCTTCTTCGGCTTCGGCGCGTCTTCCGGCTCTTCCTTCTTCGGCTGCACCGGCGACTCGTCGGCGAGCGATTCGAGCTTCAGGCCGGACTCGCCGGTTTCCTTCTTCTCGACGGTGACGCGCACCGTGCCGCCCTTCTTGAGCTTGCCGAACAGCACCTCGTCCGCCAGCGGCTTCTTGATGTGCTCCTGGATGACGCGGCCGAGCGGACGCGCGCCCATGCGCTCATCATAGCCCTTGTCGGCCAGCCAGGCGATCGCGTCCGGCGACAGGTCGAAGGTGACGCCACGCTCGGAGAGCTGGGCCTCGAGCTGCATGACGAACTTCTGCACCACCTGATGGATGACCGGCACCGGCAGCGAGCCGAACGGGATGATCGCGTCGAGACGGTTGCGGAACTCCGGCGTGAACAGCCGGTTGATCGCCTCGACGTCGTCGCCTTCGCGCTTGGTCGAGCCGAAGCCGATCGCCGCGCGCTGCGCATCCGACGCGCCCGCATTGGTGGTCATGATCAGGATCACATTGCGGAAGTCGATCTGCTTGCCGTTATGGTCGGTCAGCTTGCCGTGGTCCATCACCTGCAACAGGATGTTGAACAGGTCCGGATGCGCCTTCTCGACCTCATCGAGCAGCAGCACGCAATGCGGATGCTGATCGACGCCGTCCGTGAGCAGGCCGCCCTGGTCGAACCCGACATAGCCGGGAGGCGCGCCGATCAGCCGCGAGACGGTGTGGCGTTCCATGTATTCCGACATGTCGAAGCGGATCAGCTCGACGCCGAGCGAGGCGGCAAGCTGCTTGGCCACTTCCGTCTTGCCGACGCCGGTCGGACCCGAGAACAGGTAGGAGCCGATCGGCTTCTCCGGTTCGCGCAGGCCGGCGCGCGCCAGCTTGATCGCGGAGGTCAGCGCGGTGATCGCGGTATCCTGGCCGTAGACGACGCGCTTCAGCTCGACATCGAGCCCCTGCAGCACCTTCTCGTCGTCGGCCGAGACCGTCTTCGGCGGGATGCGCGCCATGGTGGCGATCGTCGCCTCGATCTCCTTGATGCCGATCGTCTTCTTGCGCTTGGCTTCCGGCACCAGCATCTGCGAGGCGCCGGTCTCGTCGATCACGTCGATCGCCTTGTCCGGCAGCTTGCGGTCGTTGATGTAGCGCGCCGACAGCTCGACCGAGGCCTTGATCGCCTCGCTCGTGTAGCGGACCTTGTGGAACTCCTCGAAATAGGGCTTCAGGCCCTTCATGATCTCGATGGCGTCCTCGATGGTCGGCTCGTTGACGTCGATCTTCTGGAAGCGCCGCACCAAAGCGCGGTCCTTTTCGAAGAACTGCCGGAACTCCTTATAGGTGGTCGAGCCGATGCAGCGGATCGCACCGGAGGACAGCGCCGGCTTCAGGAGGTTCGATGCATCCATGGCGCCGCCAGAGGTGGCGCCCGCCCCGATCACCGTGTGGATCTCATCGATGAACAACACCGCGCCCGGATAGTCCTCGAGCTCCTTCACGACCTGCTTCAGCCGCTCCTCGAAGTCGCCGCGATAGCGCGTGCCGGCCAACAGCGTGCCCATGTCGAGCGCGAAGATGGTGGCGTCCTGCAGCACTTCCGGCACGTCACCCTCGACGATGCGCTTGGCCAGCCCCTCGGCGATCGCCGTCTTGCCGACGCCCGGGTCGCCGACATAGAGCGGGTTGTTCTTGGAGCGGCGGCACAGCACCTGGATGGTGCGGTTGATCTCGCTGTCGCGGCCGATCAGCGGGTCGATCTTGCCGGCGCGCGCCTTGTTGTTGAGATTGACGCAGTAGGCCGTCAGCGCGTCCTGTTGCTTCTTCTTGCCGTTTTCCTCCTGCGGCTCGGCGCCGTTCTGGCCGCCCTGCTCGTCCTCGGCGCCGCGCGGGGTGCGCGATTCCGAAGCGCCCGGACGCTTGGCGATGCCGTGCGAGATGTAGTTGACCGCGTCGTAGCGGGTCATCTGCTGTTCCTGCAGGAAGTAGGCGGCGTGGCTCTCGCGCTCGGCGAAGATGGCGACGAGCACGTTGGCGCCGGACACTTCCTCGCGGCCGGACGACTGCACATGGATCACGGCGCGCTGGATGACGCGCTGGAAGCCTGCCGTCGGCTTGGAATCCTCGTCGTAACCGGTGACGAGGTTGTCCAGTTCGGTGTCGATATAGGTGAGAACGGTGTGCTTGAGCTCGTCGAGATCGACGTTGCAGGCGCGCATGACGGCGGCCGCCTCGGTGTCGTCGATCAGGGCAAGCAGCAGATGTTCGAGCGTCGCATACTCGTGATGCCGCTCGTTGGCGAATGTCAGCGCCTGATGTAGCGCCTTTTCCAGGCCTTGGGAGAAAGCCGGCATGTTACCTCACTTCTTCTCCATCACGCATTGCAGCGGATGCTGATTCTGTCGGGCGAAATCCATGACCTGGGACACTTTGGTCTCGGCCACCTCGAATGTGTAGATACCGCACTCGCCCACTCCATGATTGTGAACATGAAGCATGATGCGCGTGGCGGCCTCGCGGTCCTTTTGGAAAAAACGCTCCAGGACGTGAACGACGAACTCCATGGGCGTGTAGTCGTCGTTCAGAATGAGGACCCGGTAGAGACTGGGCTTCTTCGTCTTGGTTTTGGTGCGCGTGATGACAGCGGTACCGCGACCGGGATCGTTACGGTCCCCGTCACTTTGCATTCGCACCACGCCCGCCGTGGCAGTCAAACCGATCGTCACGTAGTCCAGCCTTTTCGAATCCTCATGCGAGTTCAACATGTAGGTTCTCGATGGACGATTTTAAGCCCTTCTGTTTAGCTGACAATATGGCTAGGTGGGCAAACCTCAGCGAATTTCTCAATCGTGAATGCGGCAATGTGCATCGGGTTGCGGTCGTGCATGAAAAAACCCGGCCGCGTTTCCGCGACCGGGTCCTTTCCGCAGGCCGGTTGGCCGTATCGGGTCTGATGCGACGAAATTACTTCGCCTTGGCGACCACCGATTCGAAGGGCTTGTAAGCTTCCTTGGCGAGCTCGGCATAGAGATTGCCGATCTTGCTGGCCTCGGCCACGAAGCTCTCATAGCTCTGCTTGGCGTAATCGGTCTGGATCTCGATGGCCTTCTCGATCGACTTGGCCGCGAACAGCTTCTCGACGGCGGCGCTGCCGGCTTCGAAGCTCTTCTTGGTGTATTCGCCGGCTTCGGTGGCGATCGCCTGCGCGCCCTTGGTGAGCGAGGCAAAGCTCTTCAGCCCGGTGTCGGCAAACTCCTTGCCGTATTTCGAGAAGTCCTCATAGGTCTGGGTCATTTCATTCTTCCCTTGGTTGAAACGCCCTTTTGGCCCCGGGCGCCCTTGTGCAATGCACCTCAATATATTGTGCGATGCACAAAAGTCAAGAATCCCTTGGGTAAGCAGGGGCGCCAGCGCCACCGGCCCGGTAAAATTCGATTAAAGAGAAGCTCGATTTGCCGAAAAATGGTGAACGCGGCGGTTACCATAAACGGATTGGTAACGCTGCGCGCGATAGCTTGGCCAGAAGTGAGGCAGGCACTCCCTTTGCCGCCTCCGGGGCAACGAAAATTCAGGGTAAGTAACGGTGCGTCAGGCGTTGTCGGGCTTCGTTTCCAAATCTTCATTCTCCTTCAAGGCAATCATGGTTGCCGCGCTCGCGGTAACGATTGTCGCCGCCGATGTCGCGTCGGCCCTTGCCGCCAAGTCCGCGGCCATCGTCGTCGACGCCAAGACCGGCAAGGTGCTCTATTCGGCCGACGCCAATGGCAGGCGCTATCCGGCCTCACTCACCAAGATGATGACGCTCTACCTCACCTTCGAGGCGCTGGCGAAGGGCAGGATCAGCAAGAACACGCCAGTTCCGTTTTCCGCGCATGCCTCCGCCGAGGCGCCGACCAAGCTTGGCGTGCGCCCCGGCGGCTCGGTTCCGGTCGAGACCGCGATCCTTTCGATCGTGACGAAATCGGCGAACGACTCGGCCACCGCGCTTGGCGAGATGCTAGGCGGCAGCGAAGACAATTTCGCCCGCATGATGACGGCCAAGGCGCGTCAGCTCGGCATGAACGGCACCGTCTTCCGCAACGCCAACGGCCTACCCGATCCGGGCCAGTTCACCACGGCGCACGACATGGCGATGCTTGGCATCGCGCTGCGCGAGCACTTCCCGCAATATTACGGCTATTTCTCGCAGCGCTCGTTCCTGTATGGCCGTCAGCGCATCAACGGCCACAATCGCTTGCTCGGCCGCATCAAGGGCGTCGACGGCATCAAGACCGGCTACACCCGCGCCTCGGGCTACAATCTGGTGTCCTCCGTCGCCGATGGCGATCGTCGGCTTGTCGCTGTGGTGATGGGCGGCGCTTCCGGCCGCAGCCGCGACAACCAGATGGCCGCGCTGATCAACACCTATCTGCCGCGCACTTCTACACGCGGCGGCGGCGATCTCATCGCCAAGGGCAACGATAACCCGATCAAGACGCTGGCCAAGGTCTTCTCGCCCAAGCAAGACGCTCCGACTCCGGACGAAAAGCCGGCGACGGATGACACTGTCGTTGCCTCGGCTGACGACGTTGAGGACGACACCCAACAGGTCGCCGAAGAGACGAAGCCCGTGATCCAGGTCAAGAAGGTGAAGACGGTTGCCGTGGCCGCCATGACGCCGGCTCCCAAGCCGCAGGAGACCACGTCGCAGGCGGTCACTGCCTATGCCGAACCGGCACCCGCCGGGCCGGCGATCGATCCGGTCAAGACGTCGTCGGTTCCGTCCGGCTGGGTGGTTCAGGTTGCCTCCTCGCCCACCAAGTCGGGAGCTCAGAGCCTTCTCGATCAGACCGCCAAGCAGGCGCCGAAGGTCCTGGCGGATGCTTCCGGCTTCACCGTCGCCTTCAACAAGGACGGCACCACCTACTACCGCGCCCGCTTCGGCGGCTTCGGGTCGAAGGACGCTGCCTGGAAGGCCTGCGATGCGCTGAAACGCAAGAAAATCTCGTGCTACGCCGTCGAGCAATAGGCGGCTGTTGAAATCTCCCGGAAGGTACCGGCGTCGAAGGAGACTAATCGTGATTGGAGAGCAGGACGTCCTTGGCTTCATTGATTCGCGCCGCCAGGACAGACGTGCCGCCGACATCGGCGTTCAGGCGCTGCATCAGGCGGCGGTGCGCCTTGCGGATATCCGCCGCGGCAGCCCCCGCTTCAAGACCAAGGACCTTGTAGGCCTCCTCCTTAGTCATGGCGCCCGCACCTGGCGCAACACTCAGCCCTTCGCTACCGTGCGGCTGCGCGTCCTTGCGCCAGACGGGAAAACGGCCGTCAAGATACGTCTCTAAAAGCTGGCGGCTCTCCGGGTCCGGATCGAGCTCGCCATGAAGCTGGCGCAGATCCGTCAGTCCCATCGCGCCAAGCATCTTGCCTTCATAACGCCCGGCCAGAACAAGTCCCTCGAGCTTGCCGCTGTCATGGTCGAGGTCCATTTCGAGTGCGGCGGTGCGCACCGTCGAATGTTTGGAGGCGGCCGCGCGGGCCGGAGGCCGCCGCGTGCGTATCCACCCGACCCAGGCCAGCGCCGCGAGCAAAAGCAACCCGCCTATAAGGCTGCGGCCGAAGATCAGCATCGGCGCGCCGACCAGGCCCAGCAAGGCCGGCCCAAGCGACCTGAGGCTGTCCGCCATCCTTGCCGGATCCGCGCGCACAAAAAGCACCGCGGCGCCGAAAAGCACCACGAGCACCGCTGCCAAAGCGAGGATCACGCCCATCGGTTAGCGCCATACGGATGACTGAGCATAGGAAATAGGATGGGACCTAGGTCCGGCGCTTGCAAGCCCCACGCTGGACGAGCCGAAGGGCCAGCGCGGGACAGCGATACACAAGCCGCTTTAGAGCAGCCCGAGTTCGGCGAGTTCCAGTCTCAGCTTCGGCGGCATTTCGGCGAATGCCAACCTGCCCTTGCCGAGATCGGCCGGCGCATCAGCGGGCTTGAGGTAACGCCAGCCTTGGAAAGCGCGCCGCGGCTGCCAGTCGGTGCGCACAACCTCGGGATCGAGCACCAGATGGCAGCGGCCGATACCTTCAGCGTCAGTAAAAGGCCGAATCTCGGTGATCAGTTGCCGGCACTGCACGCTGCCCTTGATCACCCAATAGAGCGAGCCGCCATCGGTAATCTCGCTGCCGCGCGTCGGCACCATGCGGGTGGTGTGCCAATGCTCGGCCGGCTCGCCCGCACGGCGCCGCTCATCGAGGCGGAAGGCGATCCACTCTTCGAGATCCTCGACGCTGTCGCAGCCGACGCACAGTTTGATGAGATTGAGAGACATGCCCCAAGATTTAGCCGCAAGGGTTGACGCGTCAACGCCTCGAGCGACTTCTCCACAGGGCCAGCCTGGAGTCTCGGTAAGACCTCAGCACTCGACCACATTCACGGCCAGCCCGCCGAGGCTGGTTTCCTTGTACTTCTCGTTCATGTCGAGGCCGGTCTGGCGCATGGTCTCGATCGCGGCGTCCAGCGGCACGAAATGCGTGCCGTCGCCTTTGATGGCCAAGGAGGCGGCGGTCACTGCCTTCACCGCGCCGAGCGCATTGCGCTCGATGCAGGGCACCTGCACCAGGCCGCCGACCGGATCGCAGGTCATGCCGAGATGATGCTCGAGCGCGATCTCGGCGGCGTTCTCCACCTGCTCGGGCGTGCCGCCCATGACGGCGCAAAGACCCGCCGCTGCCATGGCCGAGGCCGAACCCACCTCGCCCTGGCAACCGACCTCGGCGCCCGAGATCGAGGCGTTGGATTTGATGATGCCGCCAACAGCGGCGGCTGTCAGCAGGAAGTCGCGGATGCTCGGCTGGTCCGCTTCGGGATGGAAATGCAGCCAGTAACGCAGCACGGCCGGCAGCGTGCCGGCCGCGCCGTTGGTCGGCGCGGTGACGACGCGGCCGCCGGCGGCGTTCTCTTCATTGACCGCCATGGCGTAGATCGACAGCCAGTCATTGGCGAGCAAGGGATTGGGCCGGTTCTGCTGCCACTGTTCCTGCAGCTTGTCGTGCAACTGCCGCGCGCGGCGGCGCACCTTCAGCCCGCCCGGCATGATGCCGTCCTGCGACAGGCCGCGGTCGATGCAGCCTTTCATCGCGCTCCAGATCGCGTCCAGCCCGGCATCGAGCTCCTCGCGCGACATGTGTTTTTCCTCATTGGCGCGCTTCATCTCGGCGATCGAGAGCCCGCTCTTTGCCGCCATCGCCAGCATCTCGACGGCATTCTTGAACGGGTACGGCACCTTCTTGCCTTCGGTCGTCACCGAGCCCTTGGACTTCATGCGCTGCAGCTCTTCCTCGGAAACGACGAACCCGCCGCCGATCGAATAATAGATGCGCTTGAGCAGCAGCCGGTCGGATGCGTCATAGGCATAGAAGGCCATGCCGTTGGCATGACCGGTCAGCGGCGTCTTGCGGTCGAGCACGAGATCCTTGGCGGGATCGAAACGGTATGTTGGGTGCCCCGGCGGTGAAATCCGCTTCTCAGCGCCGATACGGGCGACGATGCCGTCGGCCTCGTCCGGATCGACCGTCTGCGGCGTCTGGCCGGCCAGGCCGAGGATCACGGCGCGGTCGGAACCATGGCCGATGCCGGTATAGGCGAGCGAGCCGTGCAGGCTGGCGCCGATGCGATCGACCTTCACGCCCGCCGGGCGCGGCCAGTCGCCGGCCAGGATCTCGTCGAGGAAGCGGCGCGCGGCCGTCATCGGCCCCATGGTGTGCGAGCTCGATGGGCCGATGCCGATCTTGAACAGGTCGAAAACCGAAAGGAACACGGGGCCGTTGTCTCCTGGAGGCCGATCAAGGCTTACATATAGGAACTCCCGCGATGTTTCCGCTGTTTTGCGTGTCGCGGCGCGGCGGCTGCCGACCTTGTTTGCTCCGCCAGCGACATTGCCGGGCCGACGCCTCCTGCCCCCGTCGAAGCGCTGGCTTCGCCTGTGTTACAAGAGCGCATGGGCGACTCACTTCACCTTTCAGTGGCAGATCTGGCGGCTTTGATCTTCTTCCTGGTTGTCTGGGTGCTGCATACGCTGGCCTCCGACGGCAGGCTGATCAGCCGCGTGTCGCTGACGACCGCGATGAACGCCCAGCGCGAAGCCTGGATGCGCAATATGGCCGAGCGCGAGATCCGCATCGTCGACACCGCCATCATGGGCGGCCTGCAGCAAGGCACCGCCTTCTTTGCCTCGTCTTCGCTGATTGCGCTCGGCGGCTGCTTTGCCCTGCTCGGCGCCTCTGACCGCGTGCTGCAGGTTCTGGCCGACCTGCCCTTCGGCGCGGCGGCGTCGCGCGAAACCTTCCAGACCAAGGTGTTCGGCCTGGTGCTCATTCTCGCCTTCGCCTTCTTCAAATTCGGCTGGGCCTACCGGCTGTTCAACTATTGCTCGATCCTGATCGGCGCGGTGCCGACGCCGCATGGCCCGGCTTCGCGCAATCCGGTCAGCGAAACCGCGGTGTGGCGGGCGACACGCATGAACGTGCTCGCCGGCAAGCACTTCAATTCCGGCCTGCGCGCCGTCTTCTTCTCGATCGGCTATCTCGGCTGGTTCGTCGACCCGGTCGTCTTCGTGATCTCGACGCTGGTGCTCCTGGCGGTGCTGGTGCGCCGCCAGTTCTTTTCAGCGGCGCGGCAGGCGGTGCTCGGTCAGCCGCCCGGCCCCGGGAAGAGCTGATCGATCTTGCCGGAGAGCCTGTAGGCGAAAAGCCCAATCCACTCGCGGACGGCGATTGTGGTCGACTGCAGCGAGTCGACGGGATTGTCGCGGTAGAAGCCG
This sequence comes from Mesorhizobium sp. M2E.F.Ca.ET.209.01.1.1, assembly GCF_004010375.2. Taxonomy (NCBI): domain Bacteria; kingdom Pseudomonadati; phylum Pseudomonadota; class Alphaproteobacteria; order Hyphomicrobiales; family Phyllobacteriaceae; genus Mesorhizobium; species Mesorhizobium sp. M2E.F.Ca.ET.209.01.1.1. Next base: position 52,082 of record NZ_SADP02000034.1, read on the forward strand.
ACGCCTTCCTTGCCCGAGCTTCGATAGTCGACCGGCCACGGAATGGTCGCAAAGCCCGCCTTGTCGAACAGCGCCTTGGCGCGCGGCATGTGGAAGGCCGAGGTGACCAGCAGCCAGGTCTCGCCAGGTTTCGGCTCGACAAGCTTTCGCGAGAAGACAGCATTCTCGTAGGTGTTACGCGATTTGTCCTCGAGGATCAGGCGATCGGCCGAAACGCCGAGCGCCCCGAGCAGCCTCGGCGCCGTGTCGGCATCGCCCTCGCCGTCGAGGAAAAGCGAACCATTGCCGCCGGACACGACGATCTTCGCCTGGGGAAAGCGCCTGGCCAGGATCGCCGTTTCGACCATACGATCGCCGCTGCTGTTCAGCTCATAACCGCCGCGCGCCAGATTGATGGCGCCCTCGAAGCCGCCACCGAGCACGACGATGCCGTCGACCTTCTCGGGCAATGGCGGCTTGGGGAAGCGTTCTTCAAGCGGATTGAGCATCATCGCGCCGACCGACGTCCAGGCCGAAAGAACCAGGATCGCGATGCCGAGCACGCTGCCCGTCGCTGCCAGCCGGCGGCGCCTCAACAGCGCCGCCACCAGGCCGGCAAGCAGCAGGAAGATCGCCAGGTTGATCGGTTGGCCGAAGAACCAGAATATCTTGGAGAGGTGATAGAACAGCCTCGAGCGTCCTTTTCAAAGCCGACGGAAAAAATACCAGCCATCGCCAAGAGAGCGAACAACGATGTATCCGTCCTCTGAAACGGGCGGGACGTCCTCAGGGCGCGTCACGTGAAGGTAACCGATCTCGTAGTGGGGTGAGTCGAACGCCAGAATCAGGGCAAAACAATCCGCGAAACTGCAGCTTTCCTTTACGTCTCCGCCAGCGCGTTTTTTCAGATCGCTCGATTGAAGCTTCATCAAAAAGCTCCTTATAGCCGGGCGCATCATGATCGATGTTTGGATATTGACTTGTTGGATGAAGCCCAACCTGGCTACGAATCTTTTCGATCGTTTCTTGCTTCTCACGGAAATGAGCAATGATCACATCGTCGGTGGACGCGGCAAGCACCAGATGGGAGTGTATCCACTCAGCTCCCTTGAGAGTGATGGATGAAGTGCTTGTCATTTCGGCTGGAGATTGAGACAGCCCGTATTTGAAGCTCATGCGCACCGTTTTTGGCATCGCATACGCTGACCCGGAAATCCCCCAGCTTTCCCCCTCTTTGACCAGATAAACGTATAGATTCATCCTTCGAGCGGGGAGCTTGTCCTTGTAGTATGTTGTCTCCGGAGCAATCGCAGTGAGGCTGACAACCGCGTTGTTGCTCTGATTGCTGACCAGTTCGTAGCTTTGTGGCGCACTCAGGTTGTTCGCTAGCTCGCGCTGCACAAATACAACCGGATCCTCAGCTGCCGTCGCTGCAATAGGCGCGATTGTCACGACAATCGAGGCGAATAAGGCCTTTGCGTACATTGCTCCCCCTTTGCTTCAGGTCAAATCTGACCCAAGCATGGTTGGGATGGCAACCCGGGATTGGAATCTTCTTGGGGCTTCCAATACAGGACCTTGGGCAGTTACCACCACTTCTCCGGCTGGAATTTGCCAGCTGCCTGTTCGATGACATGCGCCGTCTGGAACAGCGTTTCCTCGTCGAACGGGCGGCCGATCAGCTGCAGGCCGAGCGGGAGGCCCTTGCCGTCGAGGCCGGCCGGTACGGAAATGCCGGGAAGGCCCGCCATGTTCACCGTCACGGTGAAGATGTCGTTGAGATACATCTTGACCGGATCGGAGGCCATGTCCTCGTCGGCGATGCCGAAGGCGGCCGACGGGGTTGCCGGCGTCAGGATGACGTCGACGCCTGCTGCAAAGACGTTTTCGAAATCGCGCTTGATCAGCGTGCGCACTTTCTGCGCCTGCAGATAGTAGGCATCGTAATAGCCGGCCGACAGCACATAGGTGCCGATCATGATGCGGCGCTTGACCTCGCGGCCGAAGCCGGCGGCGCGCGTCTTCTCATACATGTCGATGATGTCCTTGCCGGGCACGCGCAGGCCGTAGCGCACGCCGTCGTAACGAGCGAGGTTCGACGAGGCCTCGGCCGGCGCCACGATATAATAAGCCGGCAAGGCATATTTGGTGTGCGGCAGCGAGATGTCGACGATCTCGGCGCCGGCATCCTTCAGCCAGGCAATGCCTTTCTGCCAGAGCGCCTCGATGTCTTGCGGCATGCCGTCGACGCGGTACTCCTTCGGAATGCCTACCTTCATGCCCTTGATCGGCTTGCCGATCGCCGCCTCGTAATCCGGTACCGGGCGGTCGACCGAGGTCGTGTCCTTCGGGTCGACCGAAGCCATCGACTTCAACAGGATCGCGGCGTCGCGCACGTCGCGCGCGATCGGGCCGGCCTGGTCGAGCGAGGAAGCGAAAGCGACGATGCCCCAGCGCGAGCAGCGCCCGTAGGTGGGCTTGATGCCGACCGTGCCCGTGAAGGCGGCAGGCTGGCGGATCGAGCCGCCGGTGTCGGTGGCGGTTGCGCCGGCGCACAGAAATGCGGCCACGGACGACGCCGAGCCGCCGGACGAACCACCCGGCACCAGCTGGGCGTTGTCCAGCGTGCGCTGGGTCTTGGTGCCGCCGGCGGAGACGAAGCCGCCATCGCCCTGATGCGTCGTCGGCATGACGACCGTATTGACACGCGAGCGGCGCCAAGGGTTGATCACCGGACCGTAATAGGAGGTTTCGTTGGACGAGCCCATGGCGAACTCGTCCATGTTGAGCTTGCCGAGCATGACGGCGCCGTCGGCCCACAGATTGGACGTTACGGTGGACTCGTAGCGCGGCCTAAACCCGTCCAGCACATGGCTGCAGGCCTGGGTGTGGATGCCTTCCGTGGCGAACAGGTCCTTGATGCCGAGCGGAATGCCTTCCAGCACGCCGCCCTCGCCCCTGGCAAACTTCGCGTCGGAGGCTTTGGCCATGTCTCGCGCCTTGTCGGCGGTGACGGTCACATAGGCATTGAGCACCGGATTGGCGCGCTCGATCGCCGCGAGATAGGCCTCGGTGATCTCGGCCGCGGTGATCTCCTTGCCGCGCAGCTTGGCGCGGGCCTCGGAAATGGTGAGATGTGTGAGATCGCTCATCAGGCAAGGCTCTTTTCGTAAAACACCGACCATTCGGAGTCGGGATAATCCAGCACCGGTCCGCAACGCGTGAATCCGGCGCGCTCATAAACGGTCCAGGCGGCGGGGTGGCGATCGCCGGTCTCGAGCACCAGCCGCGTCAATCCTTCCTGGCGGGCAAACGCCTCGACGCGTCCGACGATCTCGGCGCCGATCTTTTGGCCGCGATGCGACGGCCGCGTGTACATGCGCTTGACCTCGCCGATCGCCTCGTCGTGGCGCTTCAGCGCGCCGCAACCTACCGCAAGGCCGTTGTCGCGCGCGATGAACACCGTCGTATCCAAACCAGCCATCTGCTCGACGGTCAGATGATAGCAATGCTCGGGCGGCGTCAGTTCGAGCAGCGCGGCATTGAGTTCGGCGACCAGCGCGCGCACGTCGTCCTGCAAAGGCGTCTCGACGGCGATCTCGACAGCCACGGCCTACTCCACCACCTTCGGAACGAGGAAGAAGTTCTCTTCGGTTGCCGGCGCGTTGGCGACGATGTCGGTGGGCTTGTTGCCGTCGGTGACGACATCCTGGCGCTTCTTCATCTCCATCGGCGTGACCGAAGTCATCGGCTCGACGCCCGAGACATCGACCTCGTTCAGTTGCTCGACGAAACCGAGGATGGCGTTCAATTCGCCAGTCATGCGCTCGGCGTCCTCCTCGCTCACCGCGATACGGGCAAGGTGCGCGACGCGCTTCACGGTCTGAAGATCAACGGACATGTTCTTTTCGCCTCGGGAAAACCAGTGCGGGCTATAGCGGCGCGGCGCTCAGCGCGCAACATGGATGATGCCGGAGCGATCGCGCGCGTTGCCCGCCGGTTGATAAGGCGAGCTAGTTGTGAGCTTTCAGGAGGTTGTCCATTCGGCCCCGACCGAGAAAGCTGAGGTTGTCGAAGCTTCAGTGATTCCCGGAGGACCGAATGAACATCCACAAGAATGCCCGTCTAACGCCGCTGCGTCGAGA
>NZ_SADP02000347.1:0-387 GCF_004010375.2 Mesorhizobium sp. M2E.F.Ca.ET.209.01.1.1
TGGCGGTTCGTCGAGGAACCCCTTCGCCGTCTGCGGGCGCCTCCATCCAGGGCATGTGCCGCCGGTGTTGCCGCTGCGGTGATAGTTTGCCTGAGCGGCAATGCGATCTTCGAAGCCGGCGGTTTCACCAGCAGGATTCCGAAAGAAGCCGAGGCAATGCGCAGCCTCGAGGTGATGTGGGACTGGCCGTGTCCACAGACGGTCGTCATTCCTGAACTGGGCAGCACGTTTTGCGCGTTTGGGGCGCCCTGGGGCAAAGCGAGACATCACGCCGTCCTGTGGGGCGATAGCCACGCCGAACACCTCGCCCCGCTGTTCGATGCTGCCGGCCAGCACGAGAATACCGCCTTCTTTCTTTATCGCGCGTGCCCGGCCGCATTCGGAGAA
>NZ_SADP02000348.1:0-387 GCF_004010375.2 Mesorhizobium sp. M2E.F.Ca.ET.209.01.1.1
ATTGCGGCGGGCAATGCGCGGGAAGGTGACGAGGCGTCGTGGGTAGAGTCCTTTTTCCCGGCCAATGCGTCGGAATATTTTTCTCCAAACCCGACGCAAGGCTTCATCCAAAGTGTCTCGGCATCCGACAGCACTTATATCCCAACCGGCACCGGCACTGGCGTGTGCAGCACCGTTTCAAACGGGTGGTGTGATGTGCTTTGGAATGGCGGCGCTTTTGGCGCGGCCATGTCCGAGCCCGGCGTTGGCGTCCAGGTGCTTTGGCGGAGTACAAACAATCACAAGCTAAGACAGAATATCTGTTCGGGGACGTCTCTTGCCGCTCCAGTCCTGGCGGGGCTGTTGGCTCGGACCACTGCGAATTTGCCGGAGGTCCCGATCAAAAAG
>NZ_SADP02000349.1:0-386 GCF_004010375.2 Mesorhizobium sp. M2E.F.Ca.ET.209.01.1.1
TTCCGATCTCGAGGCGGGTGACACCGAAGTGCAGCGGCGGCTTGTGCGCTCGATCGGCATCGAGATGCTGATCGCGCTCGCCATCTTCGGCGTCGCCGCCGGCTGGCGCTTTACCCCGCCGCCGCGCGCTCTGGCGATCGCCGCCGCGCAGCCGGTGTCGATCCACATCCACACGCTGAAGGCGATGGCCGATCTCAGCATCACACCCGGACATGCCGGCGAGGTAGAGGCCTCAATGGTGATCATGACCGGCGATTTCGGCCCGTTGGACGCCAAGGCGGTAACGCTGGTGCTGTCGAAGCCGGATTCCGGCATCGAGCCGATCAAGCGGCCGGCGACGAAACCCGGCGACGGCACTTGGCGTGTCGACAAACTCGTCCTTCCAA
>NZ_SADP02000350.1:0-386 GCF_004010375.2 Mesorhizobium sp. M2E.F.Ca.ET.209.01.1.1
GCGTGGCGGTCGTAAGCGGCGCCTCGCGCGGCATCGGCTATTTCATCGCCAGGGAACTGGCGGCGGCCGGCGCGCATGTGATCGCGGTGGCGCGCACTGTCGGCGGGCTGGAAGAGCTCGACGACCAGATCAAGGCCGATGGCCGCGGCCAGGCGACGCTGGCGCCGCTCGACCTGACCGACATGGCCGGCATCGACCGGCTGGGCGGCGCCATCCACGAGCGCTGGGGCAAGCTCGACATCCTGGTGGCGAACGCCAGCGTGCTCGGCGTGATCTCGCCGATCGGCCATGTCGAGGCCAAGACCTTCGAGAAGGTGATGACCGTCAACGTCACCTCGACCTGGCGGATGATCCGTTCGGTCGACCCGCTGCTGAGGCTCTCCGAT
>NZ_SADP02000351.1:0-386 GCF_004010375.2 Mesorhizobium sp. M2E.F.Ca.ET.209.01.1.1
CTGAGCAAGGCCAAGGCGACCGCGAAGTAGCAGCGCAATTCAAACGGAACTGCGCACAAGGAACACTCAGCCCGCGGCGGTTTCCAGCTCGCCGCGCGCCTTGGCTTGAGCCACCTGGCGGATGGCGTCGGCAAGCGTGTCGGCGTCCTGCGCGCCCATCACCGCATATTTGCCCTCGAGCAGGAAGCAGGGCACGCCGGTGATGCCCATGCGCGAGGCGGTGGCAATCTCGTTGCGGACGGCCTCGACGTCGGCATCGGTCGGCAGCAGCGTCTCGACCACCGATGCATCCATGCCGGCTTCGCCGGCGGCCTCGGCCAGGACCGCGAGGTCGCCGATATTGACGCCTTCCTCGAAATTCAGCTGGAAGAGGCGGCGCACCAGCC
>NZ_SADP02000352.1:0-386 GCF_004010375.2 Mesorhizobium sp. M2E.F.Ca.ET.209.01.1.1
ATCAGGGCCTCCAGCCGCAGAGTTTCTGGCCCTTGCGATTGTGCGCGAGCAGTGCCTTGGCTTCCTCGTCCGACAGCGCGTCAACGGCTTTGGCGGAGCGGCGCAGCGGCCTGGAAACGGCGCAGAAGCCGCCAGTGCTCGTGGTGCATCCGGCCAAAGCCTCGGCAAGCAGCATGACAATCAATCCCTTGCCCATGCCTTCAACTCCTTTTTGATGGCGCCCGCGGGCAGAGCGCCGATGTCGTTGTCGACCCGGTCGGCGAGCGCGCGGGCCGCTGCCTCGGCTTTGGCCTGCCTGCTGCGCTCGGCCTCGGCGCCGGCGAACCGCTGGCGAAAGCCCCAGCCGAGCGCGGCAATGACGGAGGCCAGCAGGCCAAGGATCGCGG
>NZ_SADP02000353.1:0-385 GCF_004010375.2 Mesorhizobium sp. M2E.F.Ca.ET.209.01.1.1
CCTCGCCTCGCGTGAGAATTTTCGCTGCTCGTGCCAGGGCCGGTATGGTCCGTCGACAGCGAATTCGATCACAGCCGGGGTTGTGGCCGACTGGGGATCGAAGAAGACGGCAGCACTTCCCTTGCGGGCGAGCTGCCGTTTCGTGACGACGACAACCAGCGGATTGTGGCAGGCGTCATAGGCGGTCGCGTCATTGACGACGATCAGGTCGGCGAAGGCGCAGGCTTTCCAGGTGTTCTTGCGATCCTCGACATAGGCGACGATCGCGCCGGAAGGGTGCCTGGCAAGGCAAAGGCCTTCGCGGCAATAGAACGGCGATCCCTGCGGCAGGTCGGTGGGAGCGGCAATATCGAATTGCCCGTCCGCCTTGTCGAACATTTCCGGT
>NZ_SADP02000354.1:0-385 GCF_004010375.2 Mesorhizobium sp. M2E.F.Ca.ET.209.01.1.1
GTTCAATCGCCGCGAGCGTCGACAACAGGCCGTCCTTGTCCGCATAGCATCCCTGCAGCCAGCGCTTGCCGGTGCCGGAGCACGCCTTGCGGGCATGCATGACGCGGGTGTTGTCGACGATGAAGGCCTGGCCGGGCTCAAGCTTGAAGGTCACTTCGAAGGATGGATCCTCGATCAGTTCGGCGAAGCGGCGGTAGGCGCCATAGTAGCGATCCATGTCGGCGAACGGCACATCGACGGTCGGCGCCAGCGAGCGGTTGTTGAAGCGGATGCAGATCAGCTCGCCATCGGGTCCGAGCTCGATCATCGGCCGCTTGGACTGCAGCCGCACGCCTGACGAGCCGGCATATTCGAAGCGCGCCGGATAGGAACAGAGCAGCCGGAA
>NZ_SADP02000355.1:0-385 GCF_004010375.2 Mesorhizobium sp. M2E.F.Ca.ET.209.01.1.1
GTGCTCTTCCGATCTGCGTCACCTGGCTGGCTGCCGGCCCCTGCAGGCCTTTCAGTCCCTCAAGCCTGCCATTGATTTCTGTATACTCGGGGCTCCCGGATTTGACGCCGTAGAGCTCCAATTCCGTCGCGCTGACCATCTGGTCGATGGTGGCCTTGTTGCCTCGCGCGGTGTGCAGCGCCGCGTTGATGAAGAGTTGCGTCACCCCCGCGTGCTCGGCCTTGCCCTGCAGGTTGGTTACCTCGCGGCTGGGCCCGCCGACAGGACCGACGGACGGTTTGCTCGGATCGCTGAGCATCGGCAGGGTTGCCTGCTTGCCCAGGGCATCAAGGAGGCTCTTCTCGCCCTGTGCGTACTCGGCCCTGGCAGTGCTGGCACTTTGCAG
>NZ_SADP02000356.1:0-385 GCF_004010375.2 Mesorhizobium sp. M2E.F.Ca.ET.209.01.1.1
CGACGCGATATCGATGACTGGTATGGCAGGCAAGGTTGGTAAAACCGAAAGCGAAAGATGGCCCGGCGGTGGGCGGCGCCGGACCTACCTGCGCTCCCACGTTGATAGTTCGTCCTGACTTCGCTTCACCAGCCGAATGACAATTCAGCAGGCCAGCACATCGACCCCTTGCTTGGCCGGGGACTGCCTTCAGTCGACGCTCAGCTCCAGACTAATTCGCGCGTATAACGGTCTTCTCGCAGCAGCGCCCGCATACTCCTTTATCGCGGTCGGAGTCGGACGTGGTTCCAAGGGCCCCGGTGATCTGGCCGACTTGAGCTGGAGTTACATTCAATTCGTCCACGATGCAGCTGTCGCAGATAGCGATTGGCTTCTGAGCAGTAAT
>NZ_SADP02000035.1:0-10100 GCF_004010375.2 Mesorhizobium sp. M2E.F.Ca.ET.209.01.1.1
ATCCACCTCAAACCGGCCGATCGCGGCAAAACCAGCCGAAAGAGCCGCTAAAATGACCCTCGCATAAGCCGATCTCGCATCAACCAAACGCAAAACGGCCCCACGGCTCCGGTTTTTCCGCAGCCTGCTAAAGCGCGTCGCGGCGCGCTTCAGCTCTCTTTGCTCGATGCATGTCGCTTGCCCCAAAACCGCCGCGCGCTTTTGGGGCGACATGCAGTGGAATATTCTGCTTTGATCGGCATCAAGGCGTCTTGAGGGACCGCAGCCCATACACCATATCTCGGCTGAACAGGGCTCGGCTCCTATGAGCGGGTCCGTCACCGCAATCTGATCCGGTGCCGCAAAGCGGGCCGGTGATGGAAGGAGACAGATATGAATCTTGAAAAATACTCGGAGCGCGTGCGCGGCTTCATCCAGTCCGCGCAGACCATGGCGCTTTCGCGCAACCATCAGCAATTCACGCCTGAACATATGCTGAAGGTGCTCGTCGACGATGACGAGGGCCTTGCCGCGTCCCTGATCGAGCGCGCCGGCGGCAACGCCCGCGACGTCAAGCTCGGCGTCGAGGCAGCGCTTGAAGCCATGCCCAAGGTCGAAGGCGGCAATGGCCAGCTCTATCTTGCCCAGCCGCTCGCCAAGGTGTTTTCGACCGCCGAGGACCTGGCCAAGAAGGCCGGCGACAGCTTCGTCACCGTCGAGCGGCTGCTGCAGGCGCTTGTCATGGAGAAGTCGGCCAAGACCGCCGACATCCTGTCCAAGGCCGGCGTCACTGCGCAGGCGCTCAACCAGGCCATCAACGACATCCGCAAGGGCCGCACCGCCGATTCGGCGAGTGCCGAGCAGGGTTATGACGCGCTGAAGAAATACGCGCGCGACCTGACCGCCGATGCCCGCGCCGGCAAGCTCGATCCGGTCATCGGCCGCGACGACGAGATCCGCCGCACCATCCAGGTGCTGTCGCGGCGCACCAAGAACAATCCCGTGCTGATCGGCGAGCCGGGCGTCGGCAAGACGGCGATCGCCGAGGGCCTGGCGCTGCGCATCGTCAATGGCGACGTGCCGGAATCGCTGAAGGACAAGCAGTTGATGGCGCTCGACATGGGCGCGCTGATTGCCGGCGCCAAATATCGCGGCGAGTTCGAGGAGCGGCTGAAGGCCGTGCTCAACGAAGTCACCTCGGCCAGCGGCAACATCATCCTGTTCATCGACGAGATGCACACGCTGGTCGGCGCCGGCAAGGCGGATGGCGCGATGGATGCCTCGAACCTGTTGAAGCCGGCGCTGGCGCGCGGCGAGCTGCACTGCGTCGGCGCGACCACGCTCGACGAATACCGCAAGCATGTCGAGAAGGACGCCGCGCTTGCACGCCGTTTCCAGCCCGTCTTCGTCGACGAGCCGACGGTGGAAGACACGGTATCGATCCTGCGCGGCCTGAAGGAGAAATATGAGCAGCACCACAAGGTGCGCATCTCCGATTCCGCGCTGGTGTCGGCGGCGACGCTTTCCAACCGTTATATCGCGGACCGCTTCCTGCCGGACAAGGCGATCGACCTGGTCGACGAGGCGGCGTCGAGGCTGCGCATGCAGGTCGATTCCAAGCCCGAGGCGCTGGACGAGATCGACCGCCGCATCATGCAGCTGAAGATCGAGCGCGAAGCGCTGAAGGTCGAGAAGGACGAGGCCTCGAAGGACCGGCTCGCCCGGCTGGAGAAGGAACTCGCCGGCCTCGAGGAGGAATCGACCGAACTGACCACGAAGTGGCAGGCCGAAAAGCAGAAGCTCGGCCTCGCCGCCGACCTGAAGAAGCAGCTCGACGAGATGCGCAACGAACTGGCGATCGCGCAGCGCAAGGGCGAGTTCCAGCGCGCCGGCGAGCTTGCCTATGGCAAGATCCCGGAACTGGAGAAGAAGCTCAAGGAAGCCGAGGCCCAGGACGGCAAAGCCGGCATGGTGGAAGAGGTGGTCACCCCTGACCACGTCGCGCATGTCGTATCGCGCTGGACCGGCATTCCGGTCGACAAGATGCTGGAAGGCCAGCGCGAGAAGCTCCTGCGCATGGAAGACGAGATCGGCAAGCGCGTCGTCGGCCAGGGCGAAGCCGTGCAGGCGGTGTCCAAGGCGGTGCGGCGTGCTCGCGCCGGGCTGCAGGATCCGAACCGGCCGATCGGCTCGTTCATGTTCCTCGGGCCGACCGGCGTCGGCAAGACCGAGCTCACCAAGGCGCTGGCGAGCTTCCTGTTCGACGACGAGACGGCGCTGGTGCGCATCGACATGTCGGAGTTCATGGAGAAGCACTCCGTCGCCCGGCTGATCGGCGCGCCTCCCGGCTATGTCGGCTATGAGGAAGGCGGCGCGCTGACCGAAGCGGTGCGGCGCCGGCCCTATCAGGTCGTGCTGTTCGACGAGATCGAGAAGGCGCATCCGGATGTGTTCAACGTGCTCTTGCAGGTTCTCGACGACGGCCGGCTGACCGACGGTCAGGGCCGCACGGTCGACTTCCGCAACACGCTGATCATCATGACGTCCAACCTCGGCGCCGACTACCTTGTCGATCTTCGCGACGACCAGGATGTCGATGCCGTGCGCGACCAGGTGATGGCTGTGGTGAAGGCCTCGTTCCGGCCGGAGTTCCTCAACCGCGTCGACGAGGTGATCCTGTTCCACCGGCTGCGCCGGCAAGACATGGACCGCATCGTCGAGATCCAGCTCAAGCGGCTGGAGAACCTGCTCGTCGACCGCAAGATCACGCTGTCGCTCGATCACGACGCGATCGAGTGGCTGGCGTCGAAGGGCTACGATCCGGCCTATGGCGCCCGGCCGCTGAAGCGGGTGATGCAGAAGGAACTGCAGGACCCGCTGGCCGAGAAGATCCTGCTCGGCGAGATCCTCGACGGTTCGACCGTCAAGGTCACGGCGGGTTCGGATCGGCTGAACTTCCGCTCGAAGCCGACGGTGGTGGCGACGGAAGCCGCCGCCTGATCCCCGGCACGTTGGGATGAACAGGCGCGTCGCACCGGACTGGTGCGGCGCGCTTTGTTATTTTCGGGGACTGCCCATAATCAGCTGCCGATTCGGATGACCGGGAAGGACTCGATGAAGCTCGACGATTACAACGGCTTCTGCGCTTCATTGCCCGCCACGACGCATGTCGTCCAGTGGGGCGGCGCCCATGTCTGGAAGGTCGGCGGCAAGGTGTTCGCCATCGGCGGCTGGAACGACGGCGGCGAGCTTTTCGTCACCTTCAAATGTTCCGAGATGGCCTATGACGTGCTCAAGGATCAGCCGGGCTGCCGGCCGGCGCCCTATCTCGCCTCGCGCGGCATGAAATGGATCCAGCGTCAGACAAGCCAAAGCATGGATGATGCGGCGCTCAAGGACTATCTGCGCGAAAGCCACCGCCTGGTCGTGCTGAAGCTGACCAGAGAGGCACGCAGGCAATTGGGGCTCGCGCAGAATAGCTAATGTTCCTCAAGGCACTGGAAATCCGCCATCTTCATGCCCGGTTCATGTTGGAATCTTAATTTGGGTAACTGGTTTGCTGGCGAAGATTCGCCCGCCGGAAGCCAGAGTCGACCGGAGAGCTTGACCCCCATGCTGCGCTTGATCTTTTCCCTTTCGGCACTCGCGGCCGGGCTGGCGTCTTCCGGTGCGTTCGCCGCGCCGAGCGTGGATGGCCCGCAAGGCGTGCGCCCGGCTGAGCGCGGCGCGCTGATGCTGGCCCAGGAAGGCAATATCGATATCTATTACGACGCCAGGGGCAATCGGGTTCTGGTCGATGCCGACACCGGCAAGGTCATCGCCATCCAGCCGCCTGGCAGCAGGCTCGACCGCCGTGCGCTTCGCCGGCAGATGCAGGAGCTCGGCCGCGCGCCGGCCGAGGACGACGACCGCTACTATCTCGACAATCCCGAGGACATGGCTCGCTTCCGTCGGCGGCAGCTGGAGGAGAATGGGCGGGTCATCCCGCCGCCGGCCGACGAATACGACCCCAACGGCGACGACAATTCCGTCGATGCCTATCCGCCGGCGCCCAACAATGATGAAGGCTATGCCACCACCTATCCGGAGGAGCCGAAGTCCAACACCATCAAGCGCCAGCCGCTGAACGAGGCGTCGATCGACCCGGAGCAGCCGGGCCAGGGCGAGGTCCTGCAGACCAATCCGGAGACCTCGTTGCCGCCGAACACGGGCGGCAAGGCCAGTGTCGATCCGTCGCTGTCGCTCGGGGTGCGTCAGGATGTTGCCGCGCTGCAGGTGCTGCTTGATCGCGGCGGCGCCTCGCCAGGCGTGATCGACGGGCGGTTCGGCTCCAATGTCGACAAGGCGCTGGCCGCCTATAACGAAATAAACGGCACCAATCTGAAATCGACCGATGCCGTCGGCATCCAGGCGGCGCTCGCCCAGTCGGGCGGCGACCCCTTTGCTTCCTACACGATCACGCCGGAAGATGTGGCCGGCCCGTATGTCGCCTCGATTCCCGAGGACTACAGCCAGAAGGCCAAGCTCGACTGCATGTGCTACACCTCGGTCACCGAGGCGCTGGCCGAGCGCTTCCACATGGACGAGACCTATTTGAAGTCGATCAACAAGGGCATCGACTTCAATCGCCCTGGCATGATGATCAAGGTCGCCAATTTCGGCAAGCTGGTCTCGACGCCGGTAACGCGCATCGTCGCCGACAAGACCAAGAAGGAAGTCTACGCCTATGATGGCAGCGGCAAGCTGGTCGCGGCCTATCCAGCGACGATCGGCTCGGCCGACACGCCGTCGCCGACCGGCATCCATGCCGTCTCGCGCATCGCGCTCGACCCGAACTACACCTACAACCCCAACATCAATTTCAAGCAGGGCCAGAACGACAAGATCCTGACCGTCCCGCCGGGGCCGAACGGCCCGGTCGGCTCGGTGTGGATCGCGCTCGACAAGCCGACCTACGGCATCCATGGCACGCCCGAGCCCTCCAAGATCGGCAAGACCGAGAGCCATGGCTGCGTGCGCCTGACCAACTGGGATGCGCGCGAGCTTGCCAAGCTGGTGTCGCCGGGCGTCACGGTGGAGTTTATCGGCGGACCAACAATCGCGGAGGTCGGCGGGACCTCAACCGATGAGTTTACGCAGCAGTGAGGCGCGCGGCGCCGCGGCATAGATGAGCTGCACCAGCATGATGAAGCCTATGCTGAGCAGCGGCGTGATCAGGCAAAGCGCCGCGCCGACCGCCCATAGGGCCTGTGCCTTGACGATGCGATTGTAGACGGTGCTCCGCGTCTCCGCATCGACATCTTCGGCGATCATGCCGTTCCTATCGGCATACCACCAACTCGCGAACAGCGAGGCGCCCAGCATCAAAAGGTTCAGCCAATAGACCAGCACCGCGATCCTGAATTCCAGGAAATCGGCCAGCAGGTCGGTTGAGAACGGCAATAGCGCGATAAAGGCGAGAAAGCACAGGTTCAATGTCGCCAACCTGCGGTCTGACTTCGCGATCAGGCCATGCTGCGCCTGCTGGCCGAACCAGAAGATGGTCAGCGTCAGGAAACTCAGCGCATAGGTCAGGAACCGCGGCGCCAGCGCGAGGATCGCGGCGAGCAACTCACCTTCCGAATGCACCGCCTCATGCGACGGAACCCTGATCTCGAGCACGATCAAGGTCAGCGCGATGGCGAAAACGCCGTCGGTTATGCCGACGATGCGCCCGCGTCCTTCCGCCGACGGTTCGAGCGGCCGCTTCATGGCTCCTCCTCCACGCGTAATGGTGGAACCTAGCACGCCGCCGGCGGTTTGCATCAGGATTGGCGCGCCCACCTCCCCACCAGGCCAGTGTCGGCTGGTTTCAAGAACAGCGATGCTCTGGCTCGTTGTTGCAATCACTCCGGAGGGCTAAGCAGGAATCATGTCATCCGCGAACGAAACGACTGTTGACTCGCATTCGCCCGCGCGCGCGAACGGTACATTCTGCCCTCAGACGCAGCGAAAGTTCGTGCTGGTGTCGGCAATCCTCGCCTCGGCGCTCGGCTTCATCGACGGGTCCATCCTGGCGATCGCCATGCCGGCGCTGCGCGCGGATCTGGGCGCCGGCCTGGCCGAGGCGCAGTGGATTTCCAACGCCTATGCGCTGACGCTGTCGGCGCTCATCCTGGCGGGCGGTGCCGCAGGCGATCGCTTTGGGCTGCGGCGCGCCTTCGTGACCGGCATCGCGCTGTTCATCGCCGCCTCGCTCGCCTGCGCGGTGGCTCCCGACCCGGCAGTGCTGATCGCCTTCCGCGCTATCCAGGGCATCGGTGCGGCGATCATGGTGCCAGGCAGCCTCGCCATCATCGCCAAGGCCTATCCGAAGAAAGAGCGCGGCCGGGCGATCGGCATCTGGGCCGCCGCTTCGGCGCTGACCACGGCGCTCGGCCCCGTTCTGGGCGGCTTCGTTTTGACGACGTTCGGCAATGGGGTCTGGCGCGCGATCTTCGCCATCAACCTGCCGCTTGGGCTGATCTCGATCTATCTGCTTCTGGCCAAGGTGCCGGCCGACAAGCCGACCGAAAAACGCAGCCTGGATCTCGGGGGTGCCGCGCTGGCGACGCTTGCCTTCGGCCTGCTCGCCTACGGGCTGACGGCAATGAATGCCGAAGGCGGCGGAATGCTGTCAACGCCCGCGATCATAGCCGGTGTGGTTCTGCTCTTTGTCTTCATCGCTTATGAGCGCTGGCAGCGCGATCCGATGATCGATCTCGGCCTGTTCCGCATCCGAGCCTTTGCCGGCGCCAATCTGGCGACATTCTTCCTTTATTTCGCGCTGTCGGCCAATCTGTTCTACCTGCCGATGCTTCTGATCGCCGGCTGGAGGCTAAGCGAGGCCGAGGTCGGATTCATCTTCCTGCCGCTGTCGGCATCGATCGCGCTTTTGTCCGGGCCGGTCGGCCAGTGGTCGGACCGGATCGGTCCGCGTTTTCCAATCGCCAGCGGTAGCATGGTCGTCGCCATCGCCTTTGCCGGCCTCGCTTTGCTCACGCATTTCGGCATCCACAATTTCTGGACCGGGACCTTTCCGCTGATGGCGCTGATGGGGCTCGGCATGGCGCAAGTCGTGTCACCTCTGTCGACCGCGGTCATGACGTCCGTCGAGGACAAGGACACCGGTGCCGCGTCGGGCATCAACAATGCGGTCTCGCGCGTCGGCGGCCTGATCGCGGTGGCGGCGATGGGCTCGCTGGCTGCCTGGGTTTACGCGCGGATGACCGGCAGTGCTCCCGGCATGCCCGGTTTCGGCGAGACGCCCGCTTCCGGGCTTGCGGCCAATCTCGATGCGGCCAGGGTGGCGGCAAGCGATTCGGCTTTCACCGCGGTCGCGGCGGTCACGGCGCTGCTTTGCGTGCTTTCTTCCCTCATCGCCTGGTTCACGGTTCCCGGGCAGGCATCGCCCTGGCCGCGGCAGGCAGACGAATCGCGCGGTTAGGGCAATTCCAGGAAAGGTGTGAGCGGTTAAGCCCGGCGACTTCGCCGTAGCCTTCCGTCCGGAATGCGTCGAAAGGGGTAGAGTGGTTCCTGGAACGGCTCAGTTCGGGAGCTGCGAATCAGCCTTGGCGCTGGCGACCTTCAGCGAGTTGCCGTCTTCCTGCTTCAGAAGATCGTCGATGCGCTCGCGCTCTTTCTTGAAGGCCACGAGATCGTCACCCTTCAGCACCTTGCCGACCGGCAGGCGCACGCGCATCGAATCGACCTTGGTGCCGTTGACGATGAGCTCGTAGTGAAGATGCGGGCCGGTCGACAGGCCGGTCTGGCCGAGATAGCCGATGACCTGGCCCTGGCGGACATGGACGCCGGGCTCGATGCCTTTGGCAAAGGCGCTCTGGTGGTTATAGGACGTCTCGTAGCCATTGGCGTGGCGCAGGATGATCTGCTTGCCGTAGCCGCCGGCCCAGCCGGCCTTCTCCACGACGCCATTGCCGGCGGCGATGATGGGCGATCCGATCGGGGCGGCCCAGTCTGTGCCGGTGTGCATGCGGACATAGCCGAGAATCGGGTGCCGGCGCGCGCCGAAGCCGGAGGTGAAGCGCCCGTTGGGCAGCGGGTTGCGCAGCAGGAACTGCTTGGCGCTCGAACCGTTCTCGTCGAAATAGTCGGTGCTGCCGTCCTGCATCTGGAAGCGATAGAAATTCCGCGTCTGCCCGCCAAAGGTCGCCGACACGTAGAGAAGCTCCGAATTGTCGGAGGTCTGGTCGTCACCATCGGGTTGCGAGAACAGGACCTCCAGCCGGTCGGCGGGCGAAAGCCGCGACTGGAAATCGACGTCCGAGGCAAGAAGCTTGATCAGCTTCTGCGTCATCGCTTTCGACATGCCGTAGGAATAGGCGGTGCGATAGATGCCGTCATAGATATTGGGCAGGTTGCCGCGCACCACCACGGGCTGCGAATCATCGAACGCCGTCAAAAGCTCGGGATTGGCTTCCGGCTCCTGGGCCGGCACATACTGGCCGCGGTCGTCCAGCGCGATGGTGACGATGTGCGTGGTCTTGTCATAGACGCTGGTGCGCACGACCTTGGCGATGTCGCCGCGTACTTCGAGGCCGACACGCAGCACCGTTCCGGCCTTGAGCGCCGTGGTGTTCAACAGCTTACCGATCGCTTCCGCCATGCCGGTGGCGTCAGCGCCGGTGTAGCCCGAATCGGCATAGGCCTCGGCGATATCGGTATCCTCGGTGAAGGGAATGATTTCCTCGGCGAAGGCCGGCGTCTGGTCGTCCAGCGTGGCGCGAGGCGTCACCGAAACGTTTTCCTGCGTGATCTTCACGTCGTAGGAGCCGGCCATCGATTCGGCAAAGGCGTCGCCGAATCGCTGCGGATCGATATAGTGCAGCGCCGCCACCTGGACGGCGCCGTCGCTCAGGCCGTTGCTGGCCTCCCGTACGACCTTTTCCACCTCGTCGGCGGACAGGTCGCTCTTTTCGTCGAAGGAAGCCGTATCGATTGGGAAATCGACCGTCTTGAGGCTCATTTCGCTTTCAACCTTGGCGCCGTAGATCTGCGCGGCGGCCGCGGCGGCCGTTGCTGGCTGGGCATTGTCGTCGCTGTCGTCGCCGAAGACCTGCAGGGGGTCGAATGGCGGGTAGGGGCGGTTTGTGGTGTGGCCGGCGGCCAAGGCCATCTTGATCTGCACGAAAGGCATGGTGTGGATAACGTCACGGTCGCCGACCTTGGTGACCATCGAAACTTCCATGCGCCGCCGGTCCTTCGCCCGGGCGATCTGGCGGGGTGCTACCAGCCTGGTGGTCTTTGCCTGTTCGCCGGAATCATCGCCGCCGCTGGCAAGACCGATGAGCTCCGCGATTTCGGGTGGCGTGGCCAGTTGCTGGCGCCCGTCGAGCGCCGCAAACAGCGCCACGCCCATCAACACGCTCGAGGTCACACCGGTGAGGAAGGTGCCCGACAGCCAGCGCGCTGACACCTCGCGGCGGTCAGGCGGACCGCTGCGGCCGTCCGCGATCAGCGGCGGCTCGTTGCCGAGTTCGGCTATGACCTCTTCGGTGTCCGGCATCCAGAAAGGCTGCTTCTTCCCCAGGCGAAACGGCTTGTCGTTCTCGTTGCGGCCATGACATTTGCCTGTCACGGCCGTTGAAGTCAACGAAGCGGCAACCCGGCCGATATCCCCAATGATGCGTCTCTTGCGAGACGGTGCTCTTGTCGTCTGTCGCGGTCGTCTGTTTTGCGGGCGCCTCACACACACGCGCGCGCCTTCCTTATATGAGCTGGTTTCACGCCTTAATGCGGCGGCAATAGGGCCCGTTGTGGATGACCCAAGGGCTGCCGCAGGGGCAGTCGGCTATCGAAAAAGCGGGCTGAAAAATTTGTCGCAAAAAATTCAAAAAAGTTCGAAATCGGTGTTGACGCCTCGAGTGCCCCCCGACTATATACGCCTCACCAACGACGGCGGCGACGCTGCTGGCGACCAAGAAGTTCGCTTCTGAGTATCGCGAGTGTTGGACCGAATTCAAGAGAGCCGCGTGAGCGACACTCGGGAGGCCCCGGAGCCGAGAGCGAAGCGGGCCAGGACATCGCGTTTGTGGTGTCGGTTCTTTGACAATTGAATATTGAAGAAAGAGAAACGTGGGCGG
>NZ_SADP02000035.1:12700-17700 GCF_004010375.2 Mesorhizobium sp. M2E.F.Ca.ET.209.01.1.1
TCTGCGAGATCGCGCGATGGGTATTGGCAATGAGAACGATCAAGTGCCTTAAGGGCAATTGGTGGATGCCTTGGCATGCACAGGCGATGAAGGACGTGATACGCTGCGATAAGCTACGGGGAGGTGCGAATACCCTTTGATCCGTAGATCTCCGAATGGGGAAACCCACCTAAGGTACTTGGAAAATCAGAGCGGCAGGATGCGACGATCTCTTTGGGATCGCGCGGTCTTGCCGCTGTGGTTTCCAAGTATCGCTAATAGGTAACTTATCCTGAATCCATAGGGATAAAGTGGCGAACGCGGGGAACTGAAACATCTAAGTACCCGTAGGAAAGGACATCAACCGAGACTCCGGAAGTAGTGGCGAGCGAACCCGGACCAGGCCAGTGGCGATTGAGAGACAAGCGGAACCTTCTGGAAAGTAGGGCCATAGCGGGTGACAGCCCCGTACGCGTAATGCGATCAATCGTCCTCGAGTAAGGCGGGACACGTGAAATCCTGTCTGAAATTGGGAGGACCACCTTCCAAGCCTAAGTACTCGTGCATGACCGATAGCGAACTAGTACCGTGAGGGAAAGGTGAAAAGCACCCCGACAAGGGGAGTGAAAGAGTACCTGAAACCGATTGCCTACAAACAGTGGGAGCCTGTAAGGGTGACCACGTACCTTTTGTATAATGGGTCAGCGACTTAGTGTGACGAGCAAGCTTAAACCGGTAGGTGTAGGCGCAGCGAAAGCGAGTCTGAACAGGGCGTTCAGTTCGTCGCATTAGACCCGAAACCGAGTGATCTAGCCATGAGCAGGCTGAAGGTAAGGTAACACTTACTGGAGGGCCGAACCCATAACTGTTGCAATAGTTCGGGATGACTTGTGGCTAGGGGTGAAAGGCCAATCAAACTCGGAAATAGCTGGTTCTCCGCGAAATCTATTTAGGTAGAGCGTCGACCGAATACCCCAGGGGGTAGAGCACTGGATGGGCTAGGGGTCCTCACCGGATTACCAAACCTAACCAAACTCCGAATACCTGGGAGTACTAGTCGGCAGACACACGGCGGGTGCTAACGTCCGTCGTGAAAAGGGAAACAACCCTGACCTACAGCTAAGGTCCCCAAGTTATGGCTAAGTGGGAAAGGATGTGAGGATCCCAAAACAACCAGGATGTTGGCTTAGAAGCAGCCATCATTTAAAGAAAGCGTAACAGCTCACTGGTCTAAATAAGGGTCTTTGCGCCGAAAATGTAACGGGGCTAAAGCCATACACCGAAGCTTAGGGTTCGTGAGCAATCACGAGCGGTAGCGGAGCGTTCTGTAAGCTGATGAAGCCGTACCCGTGAGGGGCGGTGGAGGTATCAGAAGTGCGAATGCTGACATGAGTAACGTAAGGGGAGTGAGAGACTCCCCCGCCGAAAGACCAAGGGTTCCTGCTTAAAGTTAATCTGAGCAGGGTTAGCCGGCCCCTAAGACGAGGCGGAAACGCGTAGTCGATGGGAACCACGTTAATATTCGTGGGCCTGGAGGTAGTGACGGATCACACAAGTTGTCCAATCTTATCGGATTGAACGGGCAGCGGAGTGGTTCCAGGAAATAGCTCCTCCTTATAGACCGTACCCGAAACCGACACTGGTGGTCAGGTAGAGTATACCAAGGCGCTTGAGAGAACTATGCTGAAGGAACTCGGCAAATTGCACGCGTAACTTCGGAAGAAGCGTGACCCTTTTCTGCGCAAGCAGGGGAGGGTGGCACAGACCAGGGGGTAGCGACTGTTTATCAAAAACACAGGGCTCTGCGAAGCCGCAAGGCGACGTATAGGGTCTGACGCCTGCCCGGTGCTGGAAGGTTAAGAGGAGGGGTGCAAGCTCTGAATCGAAGCCCCAGTAAACGGCGGCCGTAACTATAACGGTCCTAAGGTAGCGAAATTCCTTGTCGGGTAAGTTCCGACCTGCACGAATGGCGTAACGACTTCCCCGCTGTCTCCAGCATAGACTCAGTGAAATTGAATTCCCCGTGAAGATGCGGGGTTCCTGCGGTTAGACGGAAAGACCCCGTGCACCTTTACTATAGCTTTACATTGGCATTCGTAGTGGCATGTGTAGGATAGGTGGTAGGCTTTGAAGCCTGGGCGCCAGCTCAGGTGGAGCCACCCTTGAAATACCACCCTTATTACTATGGATGTCTAACCGCGGCCCGTTATCCGGGTCCGGGACAATGTATGGTGGGTAGTTTGACTGGGGCGGTCGCCTCCTAAAGAGTAACGGAGGCGCGCGATGGTGGGCTCAGAACGGTCGGAAATCGTTCGCTGAGTGCAATGGCATAAGCCTGCCTGACTGCGAGACTGACAAGTCGAGCAGAGACGAAAGTCGGTCATAGTGATCCGGTGGTCCCGCGTGGAAGGGCCATCGCTCAACGGATAAAAGGTACGCCGGGGATAACAGGCTGATGACCCCCAAGAGTCCATATCGACGGGGTTGTTTGGCACCTCGATGTCGACTCATCGCATCCTGGGGCTGGAGCAGGTCCCAAGGGTATGGCTGTTCGCCATTTAAAGCGGTACGTGAGTTGGGTTCAGAACGTCGTGAGACAGTTCGGTCCCTATCTGCCGTGGGTGTAGGAATATTGAAAGGATCTGTCCCTAGTACGAGAGGACCGGGATGGACGGATCTCTGGTGGACCTGTTGTGGCGCCAGCCGCATCGCAGGGTAGCTATATCCGGACGGGATAACCGCTGAAGGCATCTAAGCGGGAAACCCACCTTGAAACGAGTATTCCCTGAGAACCGTGGAAGACGACCACGTTGATAGGCCGGGTGTGGAAGAGCGGCAACGCTTGAAGCTTACCGGTACTAATAGTTCGATAGGCTTGATCGTTCTCATTACTTGTATCCATCAAGGCGCAATCCGAAGGATTGTCGCCACTCTCACTCACGCTTGTTCCCTCACGGGCGGCGCTACGTGGGTGCGGCGCAACAGCGCCGACGGTCGGTCGACCTTGCGAAGCTTCGCTTCGAAAGGCGCCAGGCTGAAATGAACATCCAGGGCACAACAAGGACCAGCGAACAGCCTAGAGAAGCAGCAAATAGGGTTCCCTATTGGCTACTCACTATTAGCTATTCGCTCAAAAAGCTTCTCGATTGAACATGCGTTTTGCCGACATGGTGGTTATGGCGGAGCGGCTGCACCCGATCCCATTCCGAACTCGGCCGTGAAACGCTCCAGCGCTGATGGTACTTCGTCTCAAGACGCGGGAGAGTAGGTCGCTGCCAGGTCTGCTAAACGCATGTTCAACCCTCATCTTCTCTCTACGATAAAGGCCCGCCAACGGGACCACGGGCCGCGAAAGCGGCCCTTTCATTTGGTGCGCCATCTGCCTATCTGTAAGCCAGCCTATCCGTAGGCTTGCGCTTACGTCCAAGAACGCAAGCAAACGCTTGCTCGTAGTCGCAAGCAAACGCTTGCTCGTAGGTGACGCGGGGTGGAGCAGCCCGGTAGCTCGTCAGGCTCATAACCTGAAGGTCACAGGTTCAAATCCTGTCCCCGCAACCAGATACAAGAACAGCCCGGCTCAATCCGGGCTGTTCTTGTATCCGGCTGCCGGTGGCCGGCTGATTTGAACTGTCATCGGGGGCCCGCAAGCAGGCAAAGCCGATGCCGCGGGACAGAAAAGCAAAATCCCGTCCCCGCAACCGCCCGCCTCGCGCGGGCGTTTTGTCTTTTGGCCGCCAGGGCCGGTCGTTCATCCTTGCTCACCGAATCCAGCAGGATCGCCGCGCGCCAGTTCCTCCAGATATGCACGCAGCAACCGCGGCTCACGACCCAGGATCGCACGCAGCGTCAGCGGGTTGCCGAGCAGCCCGTGGTGATCGTAGTGAGCGAACATCGCCCTCAAGCCCTGGGAAACGTCACCCAGGACACCGGGATCGCGGCGCTCCCCGATTTTGCGGCCCAGCACATCGCTCATCAGCGCGACGACCTCGTGTCGATCGAGTTGCCCGGGTGCGCAAAGTTCGAACGTGCCAAAAAGCAGCCGGTCTTCCGTCAGGGCTATCGCCGCGACCTCGGCGACATCCCGATAGTCGACCAGGGAGAAACGGGTCTCGGATGACCAAGGCTCCGCGAGCACGCCCTCCTTCACGACTTTGGGCCAGAATGCCGCATAGTTCTGAAAGTAGCGCGCCGGATGGAGGAACGTATATTCCAGGCCGGAGTTGAGAACCGCCTCCTCGACCGGCGCCTTGGCGACATGATTGACGAGGTCGGAGAGCACCGGATGGATCACGGCCGAGAACACGAATCGCCGTATACCGGCGTTGATGGCTGCCTTCACGACAGTTTTTCCCACGTCGGCCTCGCCGGGAATGAATGCCGGGGCGATGTAGAAGACGGCGCCGACATCCTTGAGTGCCGCATCCAAAGCTGGCCGATCGCGGAGGTCGCCGATGGCGACTTCGGTTGCGCCGTGACCACGCACCAGTTCAGCCTGTTCTGGCCTGCGGATGAAGGCACGGACGCGCGCGCCTCGCGTAGCAAGGGCGGGAATGACACTGCCTGCAAAATTTCCCGCAGCGCCGAAGGCGAGAATCATCATGATCACGTTCCTGCAAGTTCGTCACGGCCACCAGTGGCCCTCAACTCAATCTGGTTCCCGCGACTGAGATGTCACCGCGCCCGCCGGCCTTTTTTCGGGTGACGCCCAACGGGTGCACAAGATGAACTGGCGAAGGCGTGCCCGCGTTCCCAAATGCCCACTTGTGGGCCGGCTCGCCTCGGGCTTTCTTTGCTGACATGCGTTTACGTCCGAAATCTCGGTAACTATTCGTCCTTGGCGACCTCGAATGAATGCAACCAAACCGACGGAGAGAAAAATGCGGCAGGCGCTGATCGTATGGGGCGGCTGGGAGGGGCACGAGCCCGAGGCCGGGGCGCGCGTCGTCAAGGCGATGCTCGAGGAAGCAGACTTTGCCGTGCGCGTCGAGAACACGACCGCGGTCTTCGCCGACCCGGCGATC
>NZ_SADP02000035.1:22700-40008 GCF_004010375.2 Mesorhizobium sp. M2E.F.Ca.ET.209.01.1.1
GGTCCTCACCGGATTACCAAACCTAACCAAACTCCGAATACCTGGGAGTACTAGTCGGCAGACACACGGCGGGTGCTAACGTCCGTCGTGAAAAGGGAAACAACCCTGACCTACAGCTAAGGTCCCCAAGTTATGGCTAAGTGGGAAAGGATGTGAGGATCCCAAAACAACCAGGATGTTGGCTTAGAAGCAGCCATCATTTAAAGAAAGCGTAACAGCTCACTGGTCTAAATAAGGGTCTTTGCGCCGAAAATGTAACGGGGCTAAAGCCATACACCGAAGCTTAGGGTTCGTGAGCAATCACGAGCGGTAGCGGAGCGTTCTGTAAGCTGATGAAGCCGTACCCGTGAGGGGCGGTGGAGGTATCAGAAGTGCGAATGCTGACATGAGTAACGTAAGGGGAGTGAGAGACTCCCCCGCCGAAAGACCAAGGGTTCCTGCTTAAAGTTAATCTGAGCAGGGTTAGCCGGCCCCTAAGACGAGGCGGAAACGCGTAGTCGATGGGAACCACGTTAATATTCGTGGGCCTGGAGGTAGTGACGGATCACACAAGTTGTCCAATCTTATCGGATTGAACGGGCAGCGGAGTGGTTCCAGGAAATAGCTCCTCCTTATAGACCGTACCCGAAACCGACACTGGTGGTCAGGTAGAGTATACCAAGGCGCTTGAGAGAACTATGCTGAAGGAACTCGGCAAATTGCACGCGTAACTTCGGAAGAAGCGTGACCCTTTTCTGCGCAAGCAGGGGAGGGTGGCACAGACCAGGGGGTAGCGACTGTTTATCAAAAACACAGGGCTCTGCGAAGCCGCAAGGCGACGTATAGGGTCTGACGCCTGCCCGGTGCTGGAAGGTTAAGAGGAGGGGTGCAAGCTCTGAATCGAAGCCCCAGTAAACGGCGGCCGTAACTATAACGGTCCTAAGGTAGCGAAATTCCTTGTCGGGTAAGTTCCGACCTGCACGAATGGCGTAACGACTTCCCCGCTGTCTCCAGCATAGACTCAGTGAAATTGAATTCCCCGTGAAGATGCGGGGTTCCTGCGGTTAGACGGAAAGACCCCGTGCACCTTTACTATAGCTTTACATTGGCATTCGTAGTGGCATGTGTAGGATAGGTGGTAGGCTTTGAAGCCTGGGCGCCAGCTCAGGTGGAGCCACCCTTGAAATACCACCCTTATTACTATGGATGTCTAACCGCGGCCCGTTATCCGGGTCCGGGACAATGTATGGTGGGTAGTTTGACTGGGGCGGTCGCCTCCTAAAGAGTAACGGAGGCGCGCGATGGTGGGCTCAGAACGGTCGGAAATCGTTCGCTGAGTGCAATGGCATAAGCCTGCCTGACTGCGAGACTGACAAGTCGAGCAGAGACGAAAGTCGGTCATAGTGATCCGGTGGTCCCGCGTGGAAGGGCCATCGCTCAACGGATAAAAGGTACGCCGGGGATAACAGGCTGATGACCCCCAAGAGTCCATATCGACGGGGTTGTTTGGCACCTCGATGTCGACTCATCGCATCCTGGGGCTGGAGCAGGTCCCAAGGGTATGGCTGTTCGCCATTTAAAGCGGTACGTGAGTTGGGTTCAGAACGTCGTGAGACAGTTCGGTCCCTATCTGCCGTGGGTGTAGGAATATTGAAAGGATCTGTCCCTAGTACGAGAGGACCGGGATGGACGGATCTCTGGTGGACCTGTTGTGGCGCCAGCCGCATCGCAGGGTAGCTATATCCGGACGGGATAACCGCTGAAGGCATCTAAGCGGGAAACCCACCTTGAAACGAGTATTCCCTGAGAACCGTGGAAGACGACCACGTTGATAGGCCGGGTGTGGAAGAGCGGCAACGCTTGAAGCTTACCGGTACTAATAGTTCGATAGGCTTGATCGTTCTCATTACTTGTATCCATCAAGGCGCAATCCGAAGGATTGTCGCCACTCTCACTCACGCTTGTTCCCTCACGGGCGGCGCTACGTGGGTGCGGCGCAACAGCGCCGACGGTCGGTCGACCTTGCGAAGCTTCGCTTCGAAAGGCGCCAGGCTGAAATGAACATCCAGGGCACAACAAGGACCAGCGAACAGCCTAAAGAAGCAGCAAATAGGGTTCCCTATTGGCTACTCACTATTGGCTATTCGCTCAAAAAGCTTCTCGATTGAACATGCGTTTTGCCGACCTGGTGGTTATGGCGGAGCGGCTGCACCCGATCCCATTCCGAACTCGGCCGTGAAACGCTCCAGCGCTGATGGTACTTCGTCTCAAGACGCGGGAGAGTAGGTCGCTGCCAGGTCTGCTAAACGCATGTTCAACCCTCATCTTCTCTCTACGATAAAGGCCCGCCAACGGGACCACGGGCCGCGAAAGCGGCCCTTTCATTTGGTGCGCCATCTGCCTATCTGTAAGCCAGCCTATCCGTAGGCTTGCGCTTACGTCCAAGAACGCAAGCAAACGCTTGCTCGTAGTCGCAAGCAAACGCTTGCTCGTAGGTGACGCGGGGTGGAGCAGCCCGGTAGCTCGTCAGGCTCATAACCTGAAGGTCACAGGTTCAAATCCTGTCCCCGCAACCAATTTTATCATAAATCAATTACCGTCCCGGTTTGATCAATCGGGGCGGCTTTTTGTCGGTCAGGCAGGCAATCGTTGTCGTTGATGATCAGCCGGACCCATCAAATTGGCGACAGAGCGGCGCGAACCCAACAGGTCGTTAAGTCGATCGAGGCACTCGCTGCGGCGACGCTCGAGATCAAGGCCCAAGCCACGAACCCGCATAACGAGATATCCGCGTCGCTGTTCTAGGCGGCCGTCCTTGATCCCGTTGACCAATAATCCTCGGAGCTCCGTTAATTCATCGTCCCAGGTCCTTCAGGCCCGCTTTCCAAGCAGGGTCATCGAGGTAGCGCCAACCGCCAACGGCCTTGCGGATTACATGGCGACTCTGGCGGTCCACGAGTTCCCCCGTTCGAAGAGCGGCCTGCGTGTCCTTCAAGGCTTGCAGGAAGTCGTCGAAGTGCTCCTGCCCCAGCGGATCGGTGAACGCCGGGCGATGAAAAGCGGTGGCGATCGTTTCGAGGATCAGGCGGTCCTGATCGCGCGCGTTCCGGATGCCTATCTGATCGTAGTACTGTCTCTGCAGATCGGAATAGGCGTTGAGCCAGGTGACGTAGTCGTCCCAAAACCAGAGCAGCACTTGGAAGCGGCCAGCCAGCCGATGTTCTGCGTCGAGGAGCCGAGCTTGGCGCTGTATCTTCGCATCGCGCTTGGCGGTCGTCGCTAAGATCCAGACGTCAAGTTTTGGAGCGAAGAAAAGCGCCTTGTCCGCTTCCGATCGCAGCAGCTTCCTGTCAATCGGGCCGCCAGGCAGCGGTTGGTTGTTTTGGTCCAAGTCGTCAAGTCGCTTGCATTGAACCCCGACTGACCAGCCCGACTCCTGGCGGCGTAAACGTCGACCCCGTCCTGTGCCTGGCCGGGGCGACCGATTTTGTCCACCTTCGCAACACCATACACGACTTCAACAACCGATTGGGTTCAGATCCTCGAACTGCTGCCAATAGAGCGGTGGCTGGAAAAATTGAGTGACTTGCCCCATCAGCGAGTTGTCTCAGATCGACCGAGCGACGTCTCGCCGATCGTGGCAGGGTCGGTTCCATGAAGTCTAAAATATGCGATCGAAGAATCGTTCGGTCGGTGACGCGGTTGCATTGGCCGCGCCTGCGGAAATCCTGTCGGCGCAGCCCTTGACGCTCTGGCGTGAGCCCGAATAGTTGAAGACATTTCGTTTGGGCCTCCGATCATTTCGTGGGACTGATGGGGTTCTTGGCACCTCCAAGCGAATGCGCTTTCAGCGCCTCTTTCGCCTCCGGGCTGAACGGTAGCCCAGAGTGCTTTTCGACCAAATCGGTAGCCCACTGCCGGGTCGCTGCAGATGACATCCCGTCGGGTTCTTGAGAGAGGATGCCGACACCGACCGTGACCATACTCGCGTCGAACGTCTTGTTTGCTGAAAGGTAACTTATCCAGGCAGCAATCACCGCGGCGGCGATGGCGCCGGCGACGCCGATCCGTGCTACCGTGATGGTGTCGCTGACCCGCTTCGCAAACCCTTCCATGTCCATTTCCGTCTCCTGAATTTCGTAGAAGAGTGTTTTGTGAATACTTCACTTCCGCTTATCATAATACCGTGGGGAATTGCAGCGGGCGACCCACGGGCAAGTGCTTGACACTTGCCTCTACAGAGCAGACCGTCCGATTGCCTTGGGGAGGGCATCTTGAACACTATCAAGACTGCGGGCGCCTTCTGCGCGACAACGCTCATTTTTGCGGCCTGGACCCTGGGAGGTGCTTGCGCCTCTGAGGATGTGTTGGCTCCTTCCTAACATTGAACGGAAATTGTCTTAAGCTGGTCGCGCTGGGCAAAGACATGTCGCCCTATTGCCGCCCGATCCTTTCAAGCAACAACATGAGCGGTGGGCGCGTCCTATTCCATTTTACCCTGAGGAATGATGCAGTGCTGACGATTGTCGGCACCGATTTGCCCAATCCCACTCCCGACACCGATGCCATCGCGATACAGCGTATTCACCTGAATCTCGGGATCCAGGGTGTAGCTCCGAGTGAAGCGTCTGCATCTGGCAAATGCACCTTCAACAATCCATACAAAGGCCCGATGACATTGAACTGCAAAGGACGTGTCGACGGCAAACCGTTGGTCGCAGTTTTCAGATCAGATGGATTGCCGCCGCAATGAGGACGCTTCGCTTTAGCGCGCTCGGAAGCAATCAAACGATGTTGCCAGCGACTTGAAACGCAGTGCCCAGGACGATGACGATCAAGCCACCTCGGGCGTACTTTTGGTAGCGCTCTTCTAGCTCCACCTCAGCCGCATCGATCTCATGAGTGATGAGATGGGTGACGCCTCCGGTCCGGACTTTGTAGGGCGAAAAGTATAACAACGCCGATAAGTGAAAAGACTAGCCCAAGAATGTTTAGCGCCACCGCCATCATCTTTGCTCCACTGTCATTCTTGAAGCTCCTTCCATGCCCGATCGAGGCCGCCGGGCGACCGCAGATCGTAGGCACTGCGTAGCCGGCCGGCGAGTTTCAGCGCTTCTAGCCCGCGCTCTTTCGCAGTCCCATGGTAATCGAACGAGTTTCGTTCCCACACATGCGCATAGTTGGCGAGAGATTCGGAAATCTTGGTGATGTTGGAGAAGGACAGCACGTCGTTGGCGAGTTGGGGCGTCAAGGCCTTCCAATCCACGTCATTCGGGAAGTCAGGAGCCGGTGGCAGGGAACCGCCGGTGATGTCTTGGTGCACCTGAAACTCGCCATGCCCCATAATGAATTACATGCCAGCAATCGACCGCGTACCGCTCCAGCTCTGTGGCGCAGCGCATCGCGAGATACCGTGCGATGTTCCTTTTGCTCCACCAAGTCTTGATCAGATCGACACACCAGGAGGCGGCCGCCGTCACCAGGCCGGTGGCAACGACCGCGGTGACGATGTCCTTTGAGGTCCAAATACTATCGACCGGCGTAGCCACCATTTTATTACGCTCCTGCGCAGGAGCATTGAAACAAGATTGCCGGCTGGCATCTTGCACCACGTGCTAGATTCACCGAACGCCGTCCGACCGCATACTGGACTTTTTGCGCATCAGTGGTGAACGCGGTTGCAGAGCGGCCTTTGCAAAATGGCCAAAATGGCCAAAATGGCGTTGATTCGACAGAGGTCATGCCATGCAAACAATGTCGGCCAAGGATGCGAAACACGGCTTTGGCCGTCTCATCGATCTTGCGCGAATGGAGCCAGTTACCGTCGAAAAGCACGGGCGTCCGGTCGTCGTGGTGATAGCCGTTGAGGCGTATGAGCGATTGTGCCATAGCGCTGCCAGCGTGGCATCCTCTGCCAGTCGGAGCGCGGAAGTGGCCGAGGGGCGCAAAGGTATGAAGCAGGCATGACCAACGGCGATCTCAATTGGATCACGAACTTCATATGGGGCATTGCCGATGAGGCGCTGCGTGATCTCTATGTCCGCGGCAAGTACCGCGATGTCATCCTGCCGATGATGGTTCTTCGCCGGCTCGATGCAGTACTGGAGCCGACAAAGCCAGCAGTGCTGTCGATGAAGGACAATCTCGACAAAGCGGGCATCACCAATCAGGACGCAGCCCTTCGCCAGGCGGCGGGACAGGCCTTCTACAACACTTCGCGCTTCAATCTGCGCGACCTGCGCAATCGCTCGTCGCAGTCCCAGCTGAAGGCTGATTTCGAAGCCTTCCTGGATGGTTTCTCGCCAAACGTGCAGGAGATCCTCGATAACTTCGAATTCCGAAATCAAATCCCAAAGCTGTCGAAGGCCGATGTGCTCGGTACGCTGATCGAGAAGTTCCTGGATAGCTCGATCAACTTGGGCCCGAAGCCGATGCTGAACGGCGACGGCTCGGTGAAGCATCCCGGCCTTGACAACCATGCTGTAGGGACGATGTTCGAAGAACTGGTCCGCAAATTCAACGAGGACAACAACGAGGAGGCAGGTCAGCACTGGACGCCTCGGGACGCCGTGAAACTCATGGCGAAGCTGATCTTCGTGCCGATCGCCGATCAGATTCAATCCGGCACGTATCTTCTGTATGACGGCGCCTGCGGCACCGGCGGCATGCTGACGGTCGCCGAGGAAACGTTGAATGAACTTGCCCAGCAGCATGGCAAGCAGGTCTCCACCCACCTCTTCGGGCAGGAAATCAATGCCGAGACGTACGCAATCGCCAAGGCCGATCTGCTGCTCAAGGGCGAAGGCGACGAGGCCGACAACATCGTCGGCGGGCCGGAATGGTCGACGCTGGCGAATGACGCCTTCCCGTCGAAAGAATTCGACTTCATGCTCTCGAACCCGCCTTACGGCAAGAGCTGGAAATCCGATCAGGAACGCATGGGCGGCAAGTCCGGCATGCGCGATCCGCGCTTCGTGATCGAACACGCAGGCGATGCCGAATACAGCCTCGTCACGCGCTCCAGCGACGGGCAGATGCTGTTCCTAGCGAACATGCTGTCCAAGATGAAGCACAACACACCGCTCGGCTCGCGCATCGCCGAGGTACACAACGGCTCCTCGCTGTTCACCGGCGATGCGGGCTCTGGCGAAAGCAATGTGCGGCGCTGGATCATTGAAAACGACTGGCTCGAAGCCATCGTCGCCCTGCCGCTTAACATATTCTACAACACCGGCATCGCCACCTACGTCTGGGTGCTGTCGAACCGCAAGCCCGGTCACCGCCGCGGCAAGGTCCAACTGATCGACGCGACGGCGTGGTTCCGGCCGTTGCGCAAGAACCTCGGCAAGAAGAACTGTGAACTGGCCGACGCCGATATCGAGCGCATCCTGCAAGCCTTCACGGCATTCGAGGATACCGAGCAATCTCGCATCTTCGACAATGCAGAGTTCGGCTATTCGAAAGTGACCGTCGAGCGGCCCTTGCGCGCGCGGGGCATCGATCTCACGCGCGCCTATGCGCCGAAGGAAATTAAGGCGCTGAAGGACGAAGGCCGGATCGCCGAGGACGGTGCGCCCGTCATCCGCCGCATTCATAAGCCACACAAAGTTGAAGCCGATCCGCTGCGTGGGCTGTTCCCGCTGGCGATCGAGGGCAAGCGCTGCGTAGTGGAATACGAGCCCAACAGTGAGTTGCGTGACACCGAGTCGGTGCCGTTGAAGGAGCCGGGTGGCATCGAAGCCTTCATCCGCCGCGAGGTGCTGCCGTATGCCCCCGACGCCTGGATCGACGAGGCCAAGACCATCATTGGCTACGAGATCAGCTTCACGCGCTATTTCTACAAACCGCAGCCGTTGCGCCCCTTAGAGGCCATCCGCGCCGATATCCTTGCGCTAGAGCGCGAGACCGAGGGCTTGATGGCCGATATTGTCGGAGCGGAGTGATGATTGGGGCCTTAAGCCCATATCCCGAGATGAGGCCGAGCGGAATCGAATGGCTTCCTGCTTTGCCTCAGGGCTGGGAGATTCACAGAGCCAAGTATTCATTCAAGGAAGCTGATGACCGCTCGGAGGCCGGCGGCGAAGAACTTCTGTCCGTGTCCCACAAGACAGGCGTTACTCCCCGCAGCCAGAAGAACATCACCATGTTCATGGCCGAGAGCTACGAGGGACACAAAGTCTGTCGGCCCGGCGATATCGTTGTGAATACGATGTGGGCATGGATGGCGGCTATCGGGGTAAGTCGCCACGTCGGCATTGTCAGCCCGGCATACGGCATTTATCGCCCAAGAGCTTCCGGCAGGTTTGAGCCCAAGTTTCTCGACTATCTGCTTCGCACCGAAGTCTACCGCGCTGAGTATCTGCGCAGTTCGCGAGGCGTAACTACTTCGCGGCTAAGGCTCTATCCGCCTGATTTTCTCAACATACCCTTGGTGCAACCACCCCTCGATGAGCAGCGACTGATCGTGCGGCTCCTGGATTGGCATGGCGCGCAGACCGCGAAGCTGATCCGCGCCAAGAAGAAGATCATCGCGCTTCTGAACGAGCAGAGGCAGGCCATCATCCACCGTGCCGTCACCCGCGGCCATGATACCAACATCCGCTTCAAGCCCTCCGGCATCCCCTGGCTCGGCGACGTGCCCGAGGGGTGGGAAGTCAAGCGGCTGAAGTGGGCGATGCGGCTGCAACGCGGCTTCGATCTTCCCGCAGACAGGCGAATTCCCGGGCCGCACCCGGTTGTGTCATCGGGTGGCATAATCGACTATCACGTCGACGCCCGAGTTAAAGGACCGGGCGTAGTAATGGGCCGCTACGGTTCAACAGACGCAGTGTTCTATATCGAACACGATTTCTGGCCGCATAACACTTCGCTTTTTGTGACTGACTTTTGCGGTAATCTACCATGGTGGTGCTTTTACATACTCAGAACGATTTCGAAGCAGGATCATTCTAGTAAGGCAGCTGTTCCAGGCGTTGACCGCAAAGATTTGTTTGACATTGTTGTTGCCGTCCCACCTCGCCTGGAGCAGAGCAACATAGTGAAGGGTATCGAAGACAGCTCGCGTGATTTGAATCAAGCAATCACTACCATCAGCCTAGAGATCGGACGTATCCAGGAGTTTCGCGCGCGGCTGATTGCCGATGTCGTCACGGGCAAGCTAGATGTGCGCGCGATGGCCGCCACCATGTCCGAGGTCCCTGACGCTGAGCCAATCGAGGATGTCGGCGAGGACGACGGCTTCGACGGCGAGCATGCCGAGATGGAGGGCGAGGAGGTTGCTGCCTGACCATGGCCGTTCCCGCTAACCCAAAAATCTACCACATCGTCCATGTAGACAATCTCGCCTCGATTGTCGCCGACGGGTGCCTGTGGTCGGATGCGGTGATGGTAAAGAGAGGCGGTGCTGCCGTAATCGGCAACAATGAGATCAAGGCGGATCGATTGCGCTTGCCCGTCGACTGCCATACCGGAACCTGCGTGGGTGATTATGTCCCGTTCTATCTCTGCCCCCGATCGGTCATGCTCTACGTTATTTCGAAGCGCAACCACCCGAATGTCGCCTACAAGGATGGTCAGGCCCCTGTCGTTCATCTTGTCGCAGACATGCGTGAAGTGGCAGATTGGGCGGAAGCCAAAGGGCGGCGCTGGGCATTCACGGATATCAATGCCGCCAACCGGGCGGCAGATTTTTACAATGAACTAGCCAACCTTAACAAGCTGAACTGGGATGCAATTGGCACGAGACAATGGATGTCATGCCGTGATCACAAGATGGCGGAGTTCTTAGTGCACAAGAGCTTTCCTTGGGAGTTGGTCAAGGGGATTGGCGTATACTCTGAGAAAGTTGGCGCTCGAGCCGTTTCTGCCTTCGGCAAGTCTGCCCATCGGCCACAGGTGAAAGTAAAACAAGATTGGTATTATTAAGGGAGGGTGGCGATGATCGAATTCAAGACAGGTGACATCCTTCAGGCGGACGTGGAAGCGCTCGTCAACACGGTGAACTGCGTCGGCATCATGGGCCGCGGCATTGCCCTTCAGTTCAAGAACGACTTCCCGGAGAATTTCAAGGCTTACGAAGCCGCCTGCGAGCGCGAGGACGTGCAGCCGGGCAAGATGTTCGTTTTCGAAACCGGAGCCCTCACCAATCCGAAGTTCATCATCAACTTTCCAACCAAACGCCACTGGCGCGGCAAGAGTCGGATGGAAGACATCGACTCCGGCTTGAAGGCGCTGGTCCACGATATCCGCAGCCTCGGCATTAGTTCGATCGCGATTCCGCCGCTTGGCAGCGGGCTTGGCGGGCTCAATTGGGCCGATGTGCGCCCGCGCATCGTCGAAGCCCTGCGCGGTATTAACGATCTGCAAGTCATCATCTATGAGCCGAACAGTGCACCGGTCGCCACTAAATCGCGCGAGGTCCCCAACATGACGCCAGGCCGCGCCGCGCTCGTTGTGCTCATGCATCGCTATCTTGGCGGGCTGATGGACCCGTTCGTGACGCTGCTGGAAGTACATAAGCTCATGTACTTCATGCAGGAGGCTGGCGAGCCGCTACGCCTGCAATATGCCAAGGCGCCCTACGGTCCCTATGCCGAGAACCTGCGCCACGTCCTGCGCGCGGTCGAGGGCCACCTTGTGGCGGGATATGCCGATGGCGGAGATGCGCCGGACAAGCAGATCGAACTCGTTCCTGGCGCGGTGAGCGATGCCGAGGATTTCCTAGCCGACAAGGGCCAGACGGTGGCGCGCTTCGATCGCGTCGGCAATCTGGTTGAGGGCTTCGAAACGCCGTTCGGTCTTGAATTGCTTGCAACCGTCCATTGGGTAGCCGCCCAGGAGAACGCGACGAGCGCAGAGGAGGCGGCAGCCAGGATCTATGCCTGGAATGAGCGCAAGAAGCGTTTCTCGCCGCGCCAGATCGGCATCGCCTACAAGACCCTTCAATTTAAGGGATGGCTAGATAAGCGCACACATGACGAGGGCGTTTTGCTTGCCTAATCGCCCGGCAATCCCGATTGCAATTCAACGTCAGGTGTTGATCGAGGCACGGCACAGGTGCGCCGTCTGTTGCGAGCCGACGCCACTTGAAAGAGCGCATATTCGTGCCTGGAACAAGAGCAAGGACCACAGCGCCGGAAACTTGGTCGCATTGTGTGCGAACTGCCATCAGCGGGCCGACAATGAGGGCTGGGGCGAGGCGGTCCTTCATGCGTATAAACTCGATCCATGCGCGTTGAAAGTCCCATCCCAACTTCCGGCATCCCCGGAACAGAGGGTTCTCATCGACCTTATCTTGGCTCTGCAGCCTGACGACATGACGGACGGCCAGCGAACAAGATTTGTATCGATGGCCGCTGCCTACGCGGGCGTGCGGATCGCTGAAGTCAGTATTATATCAGTGTCGCCTATCAACAGTATCCGGGTTCGGCTGAGAATGCCCAAGGGTGGCGCCGAGAGGCTATTGGCTGGCGTCTCATCAGGTGACCAGAACGTGGCCACTTTCTTCGAGGACATCCCGGTTCTCCGGGCTGAACTCGCTGCTTCAGCAGGGAAGGCAGACGTCAGCGAGCGAGGGCTCGAGGATATTGTCGTTCGTGAGTTGACAGAGCGAGCATGGATCCTTGGCGAGGCCAAAGAATACGACAAAGCGTGGACCATTGACCTGGTGCAGTTGCGAACCTTCATCGCCGCGACCCAGCCTGCGCTTGTCGCGGCTCTTGATCTTGATGGCGATAGCCTCGCGCGCCAGAAATTCCTGGCTCGACTGCAAGGCGAAATCGGCAAGCGCGGCGTCATCGACGTTCTGCGCAACGGTGTTAAGCATGGCGCGCATGACGTTAACATTTTCTATGGCACGCCGTCCCCCGGCAACATCAAGGCCGCCGAACGGTTTGCGCTAAACCGATTCTCCGTCACCCGCCAGCTTCGCTACAGCCGCGACGACACGGCCCACGCGCTCGATATCGCGCTTTTCATCAACGGCTTGCCGATCGCAACCTTTGAATTGAAGAACAGCCTGACGAAGCAGACTGTTGAGGATGCGGTCGAGCAATACAAGCGCGACCGCGATCCGCGTGAGAAACTGTTCGAGTTCGGCCGCTGCATCGTCCATTTCGCCGTGGACGACGCGCAGGTGAAGTTCTGCACTCAGCTCAAGGGCAAGGCGTCGTGGTTCCTGCCTTTCAACAAGGGCTGGAACGATGGCGCCGGTAACCCGCCGAACCCTGCCGGCCTGAAGACCGACTATCTCTGGAAGGATATCCTGACGCCGAGCGGTCTGGCGGACATCATCGAGAACTACGCCCAGATCGTTGAGCGCAAGGACCCGAAGACCAATCGCACGAAGCGCGATCAGCTTTTCCCGCGGTTCCATCAGCTGGATGTGGTGCGCAGGCTCCTGGCGGATGCGAAGGCGAACGGCGCTGGTCGGCGGGTGCTCATACAGCATTCGGCTGGATCGGGCAAATCGAACTCTATCGCCTGGCTGGCGCACCAACTCGTTCGGCTAGCGGATGCCAGCGGGCAAGTCTTCGACTCCGTGATCGTGGTGACCGACCGGCGCATTCTCGATCAACAAATCCGCGACACCATCAAGCAGTTTGTCCAGGTCGGGGCGACGGTCGGCCATGCCGAGAGGTCGGGCGACCTTCGTCGGTTCATTACCGACGGCAAGAAGATCATCATCACAACGGTTCAGAAATTCCCGCTCATCCTCGACGACATCGGCGCGCTTCATAAGGATCGCCGCTTTGCGATAATCATTGACGAAGCTCATTCCAGCCAAGGCGGCAAAGCGTC
Source organism: Mesorhizobium sp. M2E.F.Ca.ET.209.01.1.1 (assembly GCF_004010375.2). Taxonomy (NCBI): domain Bacteria; kingdom Pseudomonadati; phylum Pseudomonadota; class Alphaproteobacteria; order Hyphomicrobiales; family Phyllobacteriaceae; genus Mesorhizobium; species Mesorhizobium sp. M2E.F.Ca.ET.209.01.1.1. The sequence continues at coordinate 35,478 of NZ_SADP02000035.1, forward strand.
TGCCGCGCTCAATGCTGCTCTAACCGGTGCGGAGGACGGTGACGAGGATGAGACGATTGAAGACAAGATCAACGCTATCATGGAGCGGCGGAAGATGCTGCCCAACGCCAGCTATTTCGCCTTCACGGCCACGCCGAAGAACAAAACGCTGGAGATCTTCGGCGAACCGTTCCCCGAAGGCAACGCCGTCAAGCACCGCCCCTTCCACAGCTACACGATGAAACAAGCAATCCAGGAGGGCTTCATCCTGGACGTGCTTCGCTATTACACGCCAGTCAACAGCTATTATCGGTTGGTCAAGACGGTCGACGCCGATCCGGAGTTCGACACGAAGCGCGCAACCAAGAAACTACGCCGCTATGTCGAGAGTAACGACCATGCGATCAGGCTGAAGGCCGAGATCATGGTCGATCACTTTCATGAGCAGGTGCTCGCGCTAAACAAGATCGGCGGCCAGGCGCGAGCAATGGTGGTGACTTCCGGCATCGAACGCGCGATTCAGTATTATCAAGCACTGAGTGCCTATCTGGTCGAGCGCAAGAGTCCCTATCGCGCGATCGTCGCCTTCTCGGGGGATCATGAGTTCCGGGGCGCAAAAGTCAACGAAGCGAGCCTCAATGGGTTTCCCTCGAGGGATATCGCCGACCTCTTTGAAGCCGATCCGTATCGCTTCCTGATTTGCGCCGACAAGTTCCAGACCGGCTACGACCAGCCGTTGTTGCATTCGATGTATGTGGACAAGGCCCTGTCGGGCATCAAGGCGGTGCAAACGCTATCCCGATTGAACCGCGCACACCCGCAAAAGTACGACGCGTTCGTGTTGGATTTTCTGAACGATACCGAAACCATCCGGGCGTCGTTCGACACTTTCTATCGAACCACGATTCTCAGCGACGAGACAGACCCCAACCGCCTGCACGATCTTAAAGATACCTTGGATCGTTATCAGGTTTACGATTCCGCTCAAATTGACGAGCTCGTCGGCTTGTATCTATCGGGTGCTGATCGCGATCAACTCGATCCGATCCTCGATGCCTGCGTGGCCGCCTACAACGTAGGCCTCGACGAGGACGGCCAGGTCGACTTCAAGGGCAAGGCGAAGGCTTTCGCACGGACCTACGCATTCGTTGCCTCGATCCTTCCCTACACGAACGCGGAGTGGGAAAAGCTCTCGATCTTCCTGAACTTTCTATTGCCGAAACTACCCGCGCCGCGCGAGGAAGACCTGTCCAAAGGGATTCTTGAAGCCATCGACATGGACAGCTACCGGGTCGAGAAGCAACTTGCGCAGCGGTTGCAACTCACGGATGGCGACGCCGAGGTCAATCCAGCCCCAATGGAGGGGAGCGGTCAACGACCTGAACCCGAACTGGACCGGTTGTCGAACATCATCCGTAGCTTCAACGATCTATTCGGCAACATTCCTTGGGCCGACACAGACCGTATCCGGCGACTAATCGCCACTGAGATCCCCGACAAGGTGGCGGCCAATGCCGCCTACCAGAACGCGAAACAGAACTCGGACAAGCAGAATGCCCGAATCGAACATGACAAGGCGCTGGCCGGCGTGATCGTGGGACTGATGAGGGATGATACTGAACTTTTCAAGCAGTTCAGCGACAATCCGGAGTTCAAGCGCTGGCTCACAGACACGATTTTCTCGGCAACCTACGAGCGTTCCACACCTCCTGCGTGACAGCCAATTCCACAGGATGTCGGCACTGAAAACCGGAACGTAATTCTTCACTGCATCTGTTCCTAAGAAGGAAGCAGCCAGCCAGGCCCTTAGTCGGTCACGGGGTGGACTTGGTCAGGTTACCCGTGGACCGGACTATGTAGCTGTTCGAATTTTGATGCACCTTCGGCAAATTTGGGTGCTCCCAGGACGGAACATAAGTTCAGCGCGGCGCCTCGACCAGCCACCATTTCAAGAACCAGCGTCGGCATGGCGGTCGAAAATGCTGAGGCAAGAGATAGCCATTTCAAGAGGAAAACTCGTCATGGTTTCCCACGCCGTCATTGCGTCCCTGCCAGTAGCCGGGGCCGACCGTACTGTACTTATTGACGCCGCCAACGCGGCGTTCGAGGCTGTCCTTGAGCAGATTGAACCCAACAACGAGTCGCTGACCAGAAGCCTCTGGGATGCTGGTGACTACGTCGACAATCAACTGTTCGTGGATCTGATCACCCCCGACAAATTGCCGATGCGACGCGACGAAGTTGCGTATTACATCGACGTATTCCTGGTGCATCATGTCATTGGATTGGCAACCGCAGCGGACAGAGAGGCCGCCGCATCCCGGTCTTAAGCCTCGCCACCCGCAGCAGACTCTGATTGCCGCGGCGTTCTGGGTGGCAGTGCGATCAATGTCGTGACCTTTGGCGCCACCTCTTCGTGAGGGTGGCGGTAAGGCGGTTTATCTGCGAGGCGGTTGCCGCCAGTTCAGGGCGATAACGGTTAACGAGATATTCCCGCTTCTGGCTGAGAGACTGAAGATGCGGGGCGGTTTTCGCGCGGAGGCGCAGTCCGGCTTCCAAGGCGTTTTCTGTTTGCGCCGATAGGTCGTGCTGCATTTTGCGGATTTGATTGGGATTGCCCACAGTGGAGCAACAGCGCGGTCAGATAGAGTTCGATCGCATGGATCGCCGACATTCTGAACGACGCGCGTGTCAACGGTTTGCGGGGGTCGGCCTTGTTGTAGGAGCAGGTTTGCCGCCTTGCGATACTCTTCCGCCAGGAGACGCACGCTCACCAGGATATTTGCGTTCTTCGATCGCCATTTTCGCGATCTGAAAATGCTAAGGTACCAATTCAGTTGAGGAAGATCCATGGCGTCGCCCGTCTCTTCACTTCGCTATTCCATATCCCTCTCTGCGATGTTCGTCTGGAGCGGGCGCGTCGTCAACAGGCCGTCGGCGCGCTATAGCGACGGCTCGTTGAGGTGCGTCAAGATTTGGCCAGACTGCACGGGGTCGATCCTGTCAGCCTCGGAGAGTGCCCAACGTTGCCATGCTTCTAGTGCCGAGGCATCGATATCATTCAAACCTCCATCGATCGCGCGACGGACGCGCTCCACAAGCGCTCGAATATCTTCAGCTTGACGTAGCAGCTCTCCGCTGTTCCGTAGATTTTGCAGGCGCTTTTGGTTGAGTTGAACAAGGCGTTCCTGACGCTGTTTTTCCTGTTCAATCCGCTCCCGCTCTGCACGCTCCTCGGCTTCCCGCAGGCTAAGGCGAAACTTTTTTTCACCTGCCACGATGATTGCAGCAGCGATCTCAGCGATCTTTGACTCAAGCTTGGCGTCACCGTCGTCCTGCCAAGAAACTGTATTCTTGCGGTCGAAACCCGGATCGATCCGCAGCGCAAGCGGGGTCGATGCTGGCAGGTCTGGCGCCGGCCGTAGGTACCCATACTGACGCACGATGCGGTGGCTGCCGACTATTCCAATGTCCAAACCAACATGCGTGTCGCCGATGGCTGCTCCTGCGTGAATTTCTCCATCGCGCTCGTAGGCACCACCGTCGTGGCCCCGCTTGCTGAGTGCCAAGAACAATGCATTGAAGATTCTCAGTCGTCGCTTGCCTAGTGGATTGTCGAACTTGGGTTCGTCAAAGGTCCACTCGCGTTCTGCATTCTTATCGCGGCGGCGCTGCTCCTGCTTGAGTATTTGAAAGAGCCCTTTGTGGGGCCTGTCCAACGTCTGCTGGACAGAAGCTTTGCCGATCGCTTGCAATTCCTGTGCGTGAAGTTCGTCGAGGTCTTCGGGAACCAGAGCGGATGCAAATGGCCCATTAGATGCAAGAGGGGCTGCAATCGACAGGACCTTTTTGAAGCGCGCGTCGACACTTGCTCGGCCCATTTCACCGGGGCGTCGCGGTGGCGCCTTCGGTAGTGCTGGCACCTTCTTTCCTGCACGAACTTTGTTCCAATATCCTTGCGGCGGCGATGCAACGCCACATCGTGTCAGCAGCTTCTTCAGCCCGACGTCGGACAGTTCCAGCTTCGCCGCCAAGTCCCGCATCGGTGCAGACCAGGCGAACGCAATCAGATCGTCAGGCAACACAAGAATGTCTTTCTGCCACACGGCGGCTTACCTCCATTTTGTTCAGCCAGGCTGCTTTTGGCACGCCATCGCAGTGTCGATATGACAGGCAGGCCAGAGCACGCTAGCGGCAAATCTGGCAACTCCAACGTGCCCTGGATCGCGCCAGCAATTCGTGTGCATCATTCGGGCAACTGCAGATTTGCTGCAGCTCAGGCAGCGCGCTCGGTGAACATCGACGGGACGCTCTAGACTCCATCTGTTACTTTTCGCAGTGCCTCGCGCAGCAGCGGGCGGCCGGGCATTGCCGAGTGGCAGAGCGAGCTTTAGTGCAATCGAGTGAAGGCCACGAAATACGACCGGTAAGCGTCCGGTCGTTGCACGTCGCTCAGATCTTGACAGGATTTTCGACTTTCTAAGCCCAAGGCAGGAGTTCATCGAGCCGGTTTACTGGATGACCGTCGACCATGCGGACGAGTACATCGCGC